>JBBAVO010000035.1:2365-8331 GCA_040397635.1 Pirellulales bacterium | reverse complement strand
GACGGCAACATCCAGTCGCTTGTGCTCGACATCGCCTACGACGACACGCAGGCCCGCGCTGTGTCGGTGGACGCGGCGGGCATTCTCGCGGCACTGCGGACCGTTTACGCCGCCGACACGCTCGTCGCTGAACTGCTCGGCGCTGCATTGCACGGCGGAGATGCGGCTGGCTCCGGCACGTCGGCCGCCGCGAAGACCGATGGCTGGCGGCCGCTCTTCGACGGCAAGGCACTCGGTCAATGGAAGCCGACCGGCTTCGGCGGCGAGGGAGAGGTCGTGGTGGAGGACGGCGCGATCAAGATCGGCATGGGCGCCGACTTAAGCGGCATCACCTGGGGTGGCGAGGTGCCACGGCAGGACTACGAGATTTCGCTCGACGCGCAGCGGGCCGACGGCAACGATTTTTTCTGCGGCCTGACGTTTCCCGTGGGTAAGGATCCCTGCAGCTTCATCGTGGGCGGCTGGGGTGGCGGTGTGGTGGGGCTCTCGAGCATCGATGGCGAGGATGCGGCGCACAACGCCACGACGTCGTTCAAGGAGTTCAAGACCGGCCGGTGGTATGCGATCCGCGTGCGGGTGAGCCCGGAGCGAATCGTCTGCTTCATCGACGACGAGCAGGTGGTCGATCAGCCGCTGGCCGACAAGAAGCTGTCGATCCGCGATGAGGTGAGCCCTTCGAAGCCGCTGGGCATCGCCACCTATGCGACGACGGCGCTCGTGAAAAACATCCGCTGGCGGCCGCTGCCTGCCACAGGAACACAGCCATGAGCGATGAGCCGCGGGACGCGGGTGCCGACAAGCTGCGGCAGCGGATCGCCGAGGAGGCGGCCCGCATGGTGGCCAAGGGGAGCGACTCGACCAAGTCCCGATTTCGCGCCGCCCGCCGGGTGGCCCGCGGCTGGGTGCCCGAGGAGCAGTTGCCCAGCCACGACGAGATTCGTCGCGAGGTGACCCGTGGCAGCGATCCCGCCGGTGGCCTCGCGCACCTGGCCGGTGATCGTTTCGACCGCATCGCCGAGCTCGTGCGGGTGCTCGAAAACGTGAAGCAGGATCGGGTGAAGCATCCGGAGGGAGACGTGCTCGAACACACGCTGCAGGTCTTCGACCGGGTGCATGAGGAGCGGCCGTTCGACGAGGAGTTGCTGACGGCGGCCCTTGTCCACGACGTGGGCCGGGCGATCGACCGCGCCGATCCGGTTTCCAGTGGCGTGTCTGTGCTTGCCGACCTGATCACGCCGCGAACCCGCTGGCTCATCGAGTCGCTGGCAGATGCCGCAGCGCACGGCAATCACACGCTCGGTGCGCGGGCCCGGCAGCGGCTCGAGTCGCACCCCGATTTTCTCGACGCGTTGCTGCTGGCCGAATGCGACCGCAAGGCCTGCATCCGCGGCTACGACGCCGTGTCGCTCGACGAGGCAATCGCGATCCTGCGGGAGCTGGCTGACAACGACGAGACTGCGGAGTGATTCGGCCTCACGGCGCCTTGCCGTCGAGGGCCGCCTGAATCTGCTCCAGCGGTGCTTCACGGTCCGCTACTGCATGCGGCGGTAGCGTTCGACGGCGGCGTGACGGGAATTGACGTGCAGCTTTTTGTAGATCCGGCGGATGTGCGTGAGGACCGTGTTCAGGCTGATGTCGAGCTTACTAGCCACCTGCTTGTACATCGCCCCGGAGGCAAGGAGTTCGAGCACCTCCCGCTCGCGGGGCGCGAGCGACTCCGGCGGCGGCAGCGAGCGGCCCGACTCGAATGACCGTACGATCTTCCTCGCCACCACGTTCGACATCGGCGCGCCCCCCTCGAGCACGTCGTGGATGGCCCCGAGAAGCTCCTCGGCCCGCACGGGCTTGATGAGGTAGCCGTGGGCACCGGCGGAAAGCGCGCTGAAGAGGACGTCGCCGTCCTGGTAGATCGTGAGCATCACGAACTCGGTGTTGGGCAGGAGCGGTGCGAGCCCGCGGACCGCCTCCACACCGGTGCCGTCGGGCAGGTTCACGTCGACGAGCACCACGTCGGGCCTGAGCCGTACGAGCGACTCCGTCGCCTCTTGCACCGTCCGGAACCCGCCGACCACAAGGCACGTCGGATCGGTCGCAACCATCCGCGCGAGGTTCGCGCAGGTGCCTGCGTCGTCCTCCACGAGCGCGACACGGATCGTCTTGGCAGGAGTGCTTGGCGTCCGAGCGGTCATGAGTATCTCCTTGAACGGTCATATCGTGCGTCGTTCTCGATCCCCAACGGCCGCCGATCCGCGGCTGGAGCCGACACGCCTGTTCCGGTCGGCAGCGGCGCGGAAATCCGTATTTTCGTCCCCTGTCCTGGAACCGATGAGATCACCACCGTGCCGCCGAGGTCAGTCGCACGAGCCTGCATGTTGGCCAGGCCGTTGTGGCCTTGGCCGGAAACCGGTCCGGGGCAGAATCCGTGTCCGTCGTCGGCGATCGTCATCTCAAGCCGGCCCGAGCGGATGTGGAGTCGGAAGTCGAGAGTGGTCGCGTGAGCGTGCTTGAGGACGTTCGCCACCGCCTCACGCACGATGAGGCAAAGATGGTGCCTTGCCGAAGAGGGCAGGACCAGGTCGGGGACGTCGTCGTCGTCATCGACGTCAATCCCCAGGTCAAGACCGCCGCCGCGGGCCATTGCCTCCACGTCGTGGGCCACGAACGTGCAGAACCGACGCAGTGTGTCGTTGGCTGGATTCACCGCCCAGACGATCTCGTCGACGGATCGGGTGAGGCTTTGAGCGGTGCGGTAGATCTCATCGAGCTGCTCATCGAGCGGCACGGTCTCCGCCGTGGTCGGCTGCGTTGCGGACCGCCGCATCAGATCGCTCGTCATGGCGATCTGCGTGAGCCGGGCCCCGAGGCTGTCGTGGATGTCCCGTGCGATCCTCGACCGGTCCCGCTGCCGCTCCTGCTCCTGTTCGAGCAGCGCGATCCGGCGGCGGTTCGCCAACCGGCCCGCCCACCATGCGACGGCAGCTCCAAGCCCTGCCACGCCGCAGAGCGAAGCCGCCATGAACCACGGTGTTCGCCAGTACGGAATGGGCACCACCACGTCGAGGCCCCCCACGGAAAAATCAGTCACCGCATCGCCCCGTAGCTGCCGCACCTCGAATCGATGCCGGCCGGGAGGAATCGCTGCATAGGTTCGCGCGTGGTGGTGCCCGGGGGCCGACCAGCCCGGGTCGATCCCCACCAGCCGCGTCTGATAGAGCGGCGGCTCGAATTCGTCGGTCGTCACGGAGGCATACTCGAGGGTGGTCCCCGGGCGTTCGTCACGCTGCACAATCGAGATCGGCGCGGCTGCTGCGGCCGGCGCCGATGGTCCGGTCGGTGGATCGAGCCGCCCCACGCCTGCCGCGGTGGTCACGAGCAACCCTCCGTCGGCCGCCCGTGCGAGTCCGCCGAGCAGTTCCGTCTCGCCGAGGCCGTCGAGCGGCCCGAGCACGATTCCGCGGACAACGCCGTCAGCATCGTTGGCAGCCGCCTCGAGATCGGCCAGACGCACTCCCTGCAGGTGCCCGTCGCGGCATGCCAGCCAGAGTCGGCCCCGGTCGTCGGGCATCGCGGCGACGAGCGACCGCTCGACGAGCCCCTGCCGCTCGTCGAAGACCGTGATGCGGCCGCCACGGTCCCACCGCAAGAGACCCAAGTCGCCGGCGGCCCAGATGGTCTCGTCCGGGGATCGGCAGAACCGGACCGTCCGCCTGCCGGGCATGAGCCCCGCCGGAATCTCATGGCGAACCTGCCCATCCGCCGCGAGCCGGTCGATTCCGTGGCCAGGCATGGCCACGAGCAGGCTCCCGTCGGCTTCGGCTGCGAGACCGATCACGGGCAGCCGCGTCGCCGCAGGAAAGGCGGGCAGCGGGTTGAAACAGTCGTGCTCTGCGTCATAGACGGCCAGCCCATAGTCGGTGCCCGCCCAGATTCGGTCGGCGGCATCGCAAACAATCGCATGCACGTTGCGAACCTCGAGACGCGAGCCGGGCGTCTGCGCGACCACCGCGGCCTCGCCATTCCTCAACCGATAGATGAACGAATCGCGGGTGCCCACAAAGAGCGTGCCGTCACCCTGCTCGGCGATCGCCGTTGGGACGACACTGTCGGGCAGCGTGGCGACGGTCTCTCCGCGGGTCATGGTTCCGTCAGCCAGCTGCTCGAGCGACACGATCGCGCCCGGTATGCCTGCCAGGAGCGAGCCGTCGCTGCGGCGGTGGAGCACCCGCGCCGGTGGCAGCGGCGATACCCGCAGGATCGTGCGATCGATCGCCAGCAGGCCACCCGAGCAGGCGACCCAGACGGTGCCATTGCGGCTCGCCTTCATCCGCTGTGTGGTGAGCGAAAAGTCGAGCAGTCCGTCCACCGCCGTCCGCCAATGGCCGTCACGCAGGGCATGGATCGAGGCATGGGAGGAGAGCCAGAGTGTGCCGTCGGCCGCCTCGACGACATGCCCTTCGCGGGTCTGGGTCGCCGGCCGCTCCGGCATCGGCCACTCGGTCCAGCGGCCATCCTGAAAGAGGGCGGCTCCCTCCACGACCTTGGCCTTGGCATCGACGAGGCCCGCCCAGACTCCGCGCGAGCCTGGAGCGATATTGATGATCTTGCCTCTGAACTCTGCCGCATCGTCCCGCCGCTGCCCGCCGACGATCCTGCGGGCAACGCCGAATCCCCACAGCCAGAGGTCGTCGGTGCGGCTGTCGATGCAGGCGTCGTAGAACTGGAACGCATCGACGCCGCGCGGCAGACCGACCGCCACGAGCTCACGGCCATTCCGTGTGAGTACACGGTTCGCGCCGACGAATCGGGGTGCTCCCTGACGGTCGAAGATGACGTGCTCGAGCGGCCCGGAGGTCGCGGGATAAATCGTCCAGTCGCCGCTGAAGGTCGCGCCGGCATGGTCGCGGGCTTCTCGCTGGCTGGCGGCCGCTCCTTCGCGGCCGACGATCCAGAGCGTTCCGAGACCATCGAAGCCGATGCTCAGGAAGTCGCCGATCTGCCGATGGATCGGGGCGGTGACGGCGGCGGGGATCCCATCGAAGGCCTGTCCGTCGAACCGCGAGAGGCTCGTTCGCGTGGCACACCATACGCTGCCGTCCGGTGCGATGTCGAGCGACGTCAGCGGCGTCTCGGGCAGGCCGTCTTCTACCGTCCACCAGCGGATCGCAAACTCCCGGGTCGGATCGAGCTTCGATCCGGCTGCACACGTCGGCCGCGGCGACAGGGCCGCCACGGACAGGGCTGATGCGAGCATTCCCGCGGCGGTGAGCAGCGCTCCGAAGGTCGCGTGGCGGGTGGCTCTCTTCGGCATGGTCATCACTGTTCTCCCGCCAGCCCATCGTGGCGACACGACGGCCGGCGGGCAATCCCGTGCCCCTGGACTTCGGAGCTTGAGCAGGCCGTCACATAAACTGCGACTCGACGTGCCCGGGGGGGGGATCTAGAGTAGAAAAAGTGCTCGGGTCCTGCGGCGGTTTCTGAGGGAGGAGTGTCACTCATGCATCGGCCAACAACTCTCGTTCGAAGCGGGTTCACACTTGTTGAGCTCTTAGTCGTGATCGCCATCATCGGCACGCTCGTCGGCCTGCTCCTGCCCGCCGTCCAAACGGCCCGGGAGTCGGCTCGGCGGTCGACCTGCAGCAACAACATCAAGCAGATCGCACTCGCCTGCCACAGCTACGTCAGCGCCAATAAAGTTTTCCCTCCGAGCCTCCGCTTCAGGCAGGATAACAAGCTGACAAGCCTCGGTCCGAACGACATCTGCGACGCGGGATTGGCCACCCTGATGTCCAACCCGGCCTATGGGGACCAGACGTTTGGGCACACGTGGTCGACCTTCATCCTACCTGGCATGGAACTGCAGGCTACCTACGACCAGATCGATCCCGCTAACAAAAATCCGAAATCAATTGGCTTTAACAGTATTGGGTCGGTGAACCGTCCAGAATTTCGCTGTCCGAGTGACTTTG
>JBBAVO010000035.1:0-2265 GCA_040397635.1 Pirellulales bacterium | reverse complement strand
GGCGAGCGGGCGAACAGCTACCGAATTGGCGCGATGCTCAACGGCCCGAATCAGGATGACGGTACGCACGGTGGAGCATTGCTCTTTCTGGGCACGGCCCGGGGAGGCGGTTTTAGTTGGCCGCGACTCTATCGCGGCAGCGGTGGTATCAATCGCTACAACCCCGGTGCAGCGTTCAATATCGCCACCCAACCAGGCCGGGAGCTGGGGGGTCTTATTCGAGCATGCACGCCGGCGGTGCAACGTTCGCGATGTGCGACGGTTCTGTCATGTTCCTCAGCCAGGACATCAACTACATCTTCAACAGCGAAAATCAGACCACGTTGCCCAACGCCTGTGCGGACTCGGTTCTTGAACGATTGCAGTCGCGGAACGACGGCCAAAGCGTGAGTTTTTGAGGTATTCACGGCGGCAGTACGCCGAGGGAGCGATTCACAGTATGTGGCAAAAGTCGTGCCGGTTGCTCATCGTCGGAATCGTCTTGTCCATCGTGGCTACCGGCTGCCGGCCTGCGGTGCGGTTTCCCGTGGCACCTGCGTCGGGAAGGGTGACGTTCGACGGCGTGCCAGCGGCCCGCGTCACGGTGCAGTTCAGCCCACTCGGGTCCGGAGAAGTTGGCCCACCGTCGGTGGGAACAGCCGATGACGACGGCCGCTTCACGCTTCTGCTATCCAGGCAAAACGCGGGCGCGGGGGCCGTCGTGGGCGAGCACGTCGTGTCGATCGCAGGACTCGAGGCCTACGATGAAATCATCAACATGATCCGTGCGCAGGCGAAGGGGCCGCCGAATGGGGCAGGAGACCCGGGGCAGGTGCCGACGCTGAAAATGCCCCGAGAGGAAGAACTTCCGACCGTGCGAATCCCCAAGCGGTATCAGGGCACTCTCCTCCGGTTCACCGTGCCGAAGCAGGGAACCGACGCAGCGAATTTCGATCTGACAGCGAAGTGACCGGCGGATCGTGTCGCTCCGCGATACGGCAGTGGCAATCTGCACCGTGATCGCCGATTTTCGCATGAACAAGGTATTCCCATGCCATTCATCCTCTGCCTGCTGACGGCGCTCGTCGTTTTCAGCAATCTCGTCCACGCCGACGAACCACCGCTCCGTGTGGCGATCACGCCGGATTCGCTGCGGTTTGAGTGGCCGCCCAGCGCGGGAACGACAGAGATTCGTGAGTTGCCACTGCATACCTCGGCGACGGGAGAGGGCCGGGTTGTGTGGAATGGTGAAGGCCCGGGTGCGACAGTGCCTCGCTTCGATGGCGAACGCGATCGGCTGTTCGCGAAGTTTGAGCGTCGCGCGGATGGCAAGGCACTCGGCGCGCCGCAGCATGTCACGGATTTCTCCGCGCTCCCGCTCCGGAAGAACTCCCTCGGCTCGCTCGCGAACAAGAAAGGGATAGCCTGCCTCGGCTCGATCGCGAACAAGCAAGGGATAGCCTGCCTGCTCGACGTGGAGGATGGCAAGGCGCTCGGCTTCGGGCAGTCGAACCAGAACATCAACATCGGCGGGCTGATCGATTGGCAGAACGCGGAGCCAAAGCTCAGCTTCGAGTTTGAGGGGAGAAGGGTCGGGCTTCGTCCGGCTGCGGTCGCGGCGCTTGATCGCGACTTGCAGGATCTCCACGCGGCCAAGATGCGGGTGACCGGCATCCTCGGGAATAACGTTCAGAAGACCATGTCACGGACTTCGCCGCTCGTGCATCCCCTCACCGATCCGGCGACGGTTCCGGAGGGCCCGGCGGCATTCAACACGGCGACGGAGGAGGGCGTCTTCTTTTACCGTGCGATCCTCCACTGGCTGGTGGATCGCTACACGCGCGAGGACGCGAAATTCGGCCAGATCGCCGGGCTCGTGATCGGCAACGAAGTGCAGAACCACTGGGGGTGGTATCACATGGGCGCGGTCGAGCCGGAGGTTTTGTTGCGTGAATACACCGCCGCGCTCCGCATCGCGGACCTGGCCACGCGCAGCGTTCATGCAGACTTCCCGATCTACATCTCGCTCGACCACCACTGGACGATGGCGGCGACGGCGGATCGGACCCACGACTTCACCGGAGTGGAGGTTCTGGAAGGAGTCCACGAGCGTGCGAGAAGGGAAGGCGATTTTCCATGGAACCTCGCGCATCACCCGTATCCGGAGAACCTTCGACAGCCAAGCTTTTGGAATGACCGTTCCGCGCCCTTGCGGTTCGACGCGCCGCGGATCACGTTTCACAATCTCGAGGTGCTGCCCGCCTTCCTGCGCCAGCCGCGCTTCCT
>JBBAVO010000034.1:0-17691 GCA_040397635.1 Pirellulales bacterium | reverse complement strand
TGCCCTGTGCGAGCCGTGTGGCCCTGATCACCGATGCGAGGTTTTCTGGCGTCTCAACCGGTGCCTGCGTCGGGCACGTGGGGCCGGAGGCGTTGGCCGGCGGACCGATCGGGAAGCTCGTGGATGGCGACACGATCGCGATCGTGATCGATACGCGGACGGCCGACGGCAGCATCGACCTCGTGGGGCACGGCGGGAGGTCGTTCACCGTGGCTGAGGCTGCGGCAGAACTCGCCGCGCGGTCATCGCGGCCCGATCTCGCGGCCGACCCGCGCCTGCCAGACGACACGCGGCTCTGGGCGGCGCTCCAGCAGGCCAGCGGCGGCACCTGGGCGGGCTGCGTGTACGACACCGTTCGGTTGTCGAAGCGGTTGTGCCAGAGCTGAGAAGGGGTGGAGCTTTTTGTTTCAACTGTCGGGATTGTTCAGCAGCTGTTCGAGCCGCGGCTGGCTGATTCGCGGGAGCGGTCGGCTGCCGTAGCGTCACGTGTCGGCGTAACGCACGACCAGCTCCGCCGCCTCGACCGGCGTGCCGGGGCTGACGAGCACCTCGGCCACCTTGCCATCCCGCTCCGCGTAGACCGTCGTCTCCATCTTCATCGCCTCGAGGCTCAGGAGCTTCTGCCCCTTCGTCACCGTGTCGCCCGGCCGCACCGCCACCGTCACGATCAGGCCCGGCATCGGCGCGCCCACCTCACGGGCGTCGCCCACGGTCGCCTTCGGCCGCCGCTGGATCTTCGCCTCCAGGCTCTTGTCTGCGACTGACACGCTCCTCGGCTGGCCGTTCAGTTCGAAGAACACCGTCCTCGTGCCATCGGCATGAGGCTCGCCCACCGTCAGCAGGCGGACCACCAGCGTCTTACCCGGCTCGATGTCGATCGGCAGTTCCTCGCCCGCCTTCGGGCCCTCGAGAAATGCCGGCGTCGGCAGCACGCTCACGTTGCCGTATTTGTTGGCGTGCTGCACATAGTCTTGGAATACCCGCGGATAGAGCAGCCAGGAGAGGACCTCCCGCGGTGATGCCGTTCGCCCGACGAGTTCCGTCACCTTCTTCTCCGCCGCCTTGAAGTCGGCCGGCGGCATCGACGCACCGGGACGGCCCGTGACGATGTCCCCATTGCGGACGATTCGCTTCACGACTTCCGGCGGAAAGCCACCCGGCGGCTGGCCCATCCGGCCTGCCAGCAGATCGACCACTGACTCCGGGAACGCCATGTCGCGGGAGTCAGAGAGCAGTTCAGACGCCTGCATGCCGTTGGTCACAAGCAAGAGCGCGAGGTCACCCACCGCCTTGCTCGTGGGCGTCACCTTCACGATGTCGCCGAGCAGCTGGTTGACGTCTGCATAGGCCCGGCAGACCTCCTCCCAGCGGTCACCCAGCCCGAGCGCCTTCGCCTGCTCAAGCAGATTCGTGAACTGGCCGCCCGGCATCTCGTGGAGATAGAGGTCGGCGTCGGGTGCCTTCATGTCGCACTCAAAAGCCGTGTAGTGGTCGCGGACCGCGGCCCAGTAGTGGGAGAGATGCCGCAGCGGCTCCGGATCGAGGCCGGTGTCGAGCGGCGTGTTGCGAGCAGCCTCCACGATCGCGTTCAAATTGGGCTGACTGGTCAGGCCCGCAAAGCTCGCCATCGCTGCATCGACCACGCTCGCCCCCGCCTGGGCCGCTTCCAAGGCGCTGGCCAGCGAGGCGGCCGAGGTGTCGTGGGTGTGGAAGTGGATCGGGATGCCGATCTCGTCACGGAGGGCCTTCACGAGCCGGCCCGCCGCGAACGGCTTGCAGAGGCCCGCCATGTCCTTGATGGCGAGCATGTGGGCGCCGAGGCCTTCCAGTTCCTTGGCGAGCTTCACGTAGTAGTCGAGCGAATACTTCGTCCGCTTCGGATCGAGCACGTCGCCGGTGTAGCAGATCGCCGCCTCGCAGATCGCGCCGCTCTCCAGCACCGCGTCGATCGCCACCTTCATGTTCGGCACCCAGTTGAGCGGGTCGAACACGCGAAACACGTCGATGCCGCTGGCGGCCGACTCCTTCACGAACGCCTGCACGACGTTGTCGGGGTAGTTCGTGTAGCCGACGGCATTGCTGGCACGCAAAAGCATCTGGAAGAGGACGTTCGGCACCCGCTCGCGGAGCTGAATCAGCCGATCCCAGGGACACTCCTTGAGGAACCGCATCGACGTGTCGAAGGTGGCGCCTCCCCACATCTCCAGCGAGAAGAGGCCCGGCGCCAGGTGGGCGTAGGCGTCGGCGACGGCAAGCATGTCGAACGACCGCATCCGCGTGGCCAGCAGCGACTGGTGGGCGTCGCGCATGGTCGTATCGGTGATGAAGAGCCGATTCTGCTGCCGCACCCAGGCGGCAAACTTCTCCGGGCCGAGCTCCTTGAGCTTGGTCCGCGTGCCGGCCGCCGGGGTGGCCAGCCGATCAAACTCCGGCACCGGCGCCGGGCTGCGGCGGACCGCCACAGCCCGCCCTTTCACGAGCGGGTTGCCGTTGACGATCACGTCGGCCAGATACTCGAGCACCCTGGTGGCCCGGTCGCGACGGAGCGGGAAATCAAAAAGCGCCGGCGTTTCGTCGATGAATCGCGTCGTGCAGCGGCCGCCGAGAAACTCGGGGTGCGTGACGAGGTTGATCAGAAACGGAATGTTGGTCTTCACGCCGCGGACACGGAATTCCTGCAGACAGCGTTCAATATGGCCGGCGGCCTCCTCGTGGGTGAGGCCCCGCGCCGTCACCTTGACGAGCAGCGAGTCGAAGTAGGGCGTGACGACCGCCCCGGAGAAGGCGGTGCCGGCGTCGAGCCGGATGCCCATGCCGCTGGCCGACCGGTAGGCCGTGATTCGGCCGTAGTCGGGGAGGAACCGATTCTCGGGATCTTCCGTGGTGACGCGGCACTGGATCGCCGCCCCCATCGACTTGATCTGTGACTGATCGCCGAGGCCGATCTGCGGATCGGAGAGCTTCCAGCCCTCGGCCACGCGGAGCTGGCGGCGGACGATGTCAACGCCGGTGATCTCCTCTGTGACGGTGTGCTCGACCTGAATCCGCGGATTGACCTCGATGAAATAAAACCGGTTGGCATCGGTGTCGACGAGAAACTCCACCGTGCCGGCATTCTCATAGCGGGCAGTCCGCCCGATCGCGAGCGCCGCCTCGCAGATCCCTTCCCGCATGGCCGGGGTGAGGTTTGGGGCCGGCGCCATCTCCACCACCTTCTGGTGCCTGCGCTGAACCGAACAGTCGCGTTCGAAGAGGTGGATGAGGTTGCCATGCATGTCGCCGAGCAGCTGCACCTCGATGTGCCTCGCCCGCTGGATGAACTTCTCGACGAATACGCTCGCGCTGCCGAAGGCTGTCTTGCTCTCCCGCTGCGCACTCTCCAGGGCCACGGCCAGTTCGTCCTCACCGTGGACGACCCGCATGCCTCGGCCGCCGCCGCCGTGGGCCGCCTTGATGATCACGGGCCAGCCGAGTTCCTTGGCGATCTTGAGCGCATCCTGAAAGCCGACGACCGGCTTGGAGCTTCCCGCCAGGATCGGCACGCCCGCCTGCTTCGCCAGCTCCCGGGCCGCCGTCTTGTCGCCAAGGGTCTGGAGGAGCTCGACACGCGGCCCCACGAACACAATCCCCGCCTTCTGGCAGGCCGCGGCAAACTCGGGGTTTTCGGAGAGGAAGCCGTAGCCGGGATGGATCGCATCGACGTCGTGTTCCTTGGCGATCGCCACGATCCCCTCGATGTCGAGGTAGGACCGAATCGGCTCGCCGGGCCGGCCGACAAGGTAGGACTCGTCAGCCTTGAAGCGGTGGAGGGCGAAGCGGTCTTCGTGGGCGTAGATCGCCACGGTCCGGATGCCCAGTTCGTGGGCGGAGCGAAACACGCGGATCGCGATCTCGCTGCGGTTGGCCACCAGCAGCTTCTTGATGGGACGCATCGAAAAACTTTCTTCCAGAGCCCTGCAGAACGTAAAATCAGCCCCAATCCTACCGTGCCTTGGAATCGGCAACAGGGCTACCAAAAGCCACCGCGTTGCCGACGTGTTTCGGTCGGCTCGGAGGTGCTGCGACCGGGGTTCGGGGCTGCCCATGTCCCGTCGCCGGACGTTCGCTACGGACATCCTGTCCTTCGCTCACTCGATGCTGACTGCGCTCCGGCATCCTGCCTGCGCTTGTCAGCAACGCCGGCTCTCGGGCCATGGGCAGCCCCTCACGGATGCATCATGCCATATGACACAGCAGCGCCAGACCCGGAGGGCCGGGTCAGAACCAGCAAACTGCGTTTGCCAAGAAAAAACGACACGAAGTCGTGTTTTTCGTGAACACAGTCCATGGGCAGCCCCGAACCGGCGTCACCGCTTTTCGTCGGCGTAGCTCGGGCGGATGTAGTCGGGCACGAGTGTCGCGGGGTCGTCGGCCTCGCCTGCCGCAGCGCGGAGCGTCGCGATCTGGCCGATCTCAGCGACTGCGGGCATCCACGCTGTTGGCGGCGCGACCACGATGTCGGTCCGGCTCGTGAGAGCGTCGGCCAGCAGCGTTAGTCCGGGACCGCTGACAATGCTGCCCGGTGGCAGGTCCGTGAGCCAGGTCTGGGCGGCAGTGAGTGTGCCCGGCTCGACGCTCCAGCCACTCGGAGAGTGCGCGGTCGGCACGACAACCGCTGCAAACACTTCGCCCCGGCCGGCGTCGAATGCGACGGTCACTGGGGAGTCGTGCCGTCCTACGGCCGTCGCGGTGCCGCGTGCGATCACCTCGCACGACGACACTCCCAGCAGCCGGCTGCCGGTGGCCCAGCAGAGGGCCTTGGCCGTGGTCACCCCCACCCGCAGGCCGGTGAACGAACCCGGCCCACGGACCACGGCCACCAGTTCGACGGCGGCGGTTTTCCAGCCGAGTTCGGCAGCGACCGCCTCGATCGCCGCCGCCAGCAGCCGGGCATGCTCGCCCGCGGTGGGAAGCGTTCGGCTGGCGATTCGATCGCGATCGATCGCGGCGACCGATCCCGTCGCGAGGCTGGTGTCGATGACGATCGTTTTCATGGGCTGGTTCATCGGTTGGTTCGTCGGCCAACGGCTGACAATGCCACGGTGCCAGAACGACGACGCGGCTTGACCATGGGGGGGGCCGTTCGTAGGCTCCACTGTATAGAAATCGTGCGGTAGGGCCCGGCAGAGCAGGTTTGATTCCAGTGAAACGGGCCATCATCAGCGACGTCCACGGCAATCAGGAGGCGCTCCGCGCGGTCTTGGAGGATATCGACCGGCAGCAGGTGGACGCCATCTACTGCCTCGGCGACGTGGTCGGCTATGGGCCGAATCCCTGCGAGTGCGTGAAACTCGTCCGCGAACGCTGCAGCATGGTGTTGCTGGGCAACCACGATCAGGGTGCGCTCTTCGACCCGGATGGGTTTAACGTGGGGGCCGAGAAGGCGATCCGCTGGACCCGCGTGCAACTCGAGCAGCACGATCGGCTGCCGAGGAATGCAGGCGATCCGCTCACCGACTTCCTCGGCGAACTGCCGCGGACGCACGCCGAAGGGGACCTGCTGTTCGTTCATGGCTCAGCCCGCCGCCCGCTCGACGAATATGTCTTTCCCGAAGATATCTACAACCCGCTCAAGATGGAGCACATCTTCGAGCTGTTTGGGAAATACTGTTTCCAGGGGCACACGCACATCCCCGGCATCTTCACGACGGCGCCCGATTTCATTTCGCCGGCAATGCCGAAGTCCGGACCGACTCAGGAGCAGCGACTGCCCCTTCCTGCCGGCAAGGCCATGGTGAATTGCGGCAGCGTCGGGCAGCCGCGGGACGGTGATCCCCGCGCCTGCTACCTGATTCTGGAGGATGACTCGGTTCGATACCGTCGGATCGAATATCCATGGGATGTCACCTGCCGGAAAATTCATGCAATCCCCGATCTCGACAATTTTCTCGGAGATCGACTGACGCAGGGCAGATAGCCAGCGACGGAACCGATATACTCGGGAAAACCCCCGCGCAGGCAGGCCAACTCGAGGCCTGGGCAGATCGTGGGTTCACCCGGAGTCATTCGTGGAACGTCGCTACGCCCAGTTCATAGCCATTTCGCTGGCCATCGTGCTCGCCGGTCAGTTGCTGCAACTCTGGCTCTTCCCCAAGCCAGTCCGCGACCGGCAGGCCGCCGAGATCGGTGAGGCCGCCGGGCTGAACCCGGTGGGAGATGCCGGCGGGCTTGAAGGATCTGCGAAGCCAGCCGCCGCCGCGGCGGATCGTGACGCGGATCTCCTGCCAGCGACGGGTGAGGACGGGTCCGCTGCGAAGCGGCAGCATTACACGCTCGGCTCGCTCGACCCCACCGGTCCGGCAGGCATGCTCGTCACGCTCACCAGTCGCGGTGCGGCCGTGGAACGGATCGAACTGGCCAGCGAAAGCTTCCACGATCAGGACGATCGCTCCGGCTACATCGGCCACTTGGCACTCACGGCGGTCGAGGGGGCCGATGGTGGCTGCCGCATCGGTGTCGTGGGCCCCGGAACGCCCGCCGAACGGGCAGGCCTCCGCCCCGGAGACATCATCACGCAGGTCGGCAGCACCGCCACGCCCAACCCGCGGGCGCTGCATGACACGCTCGCCGCCACCCAACCCAGAAACTCCGTGGCCGTTGCGATCCGCCGCGACGGGCAGACGATCACCCGCGACGTCGCGCTCGAGCGACGGCCGCTGGAAGTGGTGCGGCCCGAGTATCGCACGCAGCCCGTCATCGATGCCGAAGCCGAGCCGTGTGATCCGTTGTCTTTCCGGCTGTCGCTTGAAACGCGTGATGGCGGCAAGCGGACCGAGCCATTGCTTGAGATCCCTGGGCAAGAACTGGCCGATCGCGATTGGCAGACCGAGGCAGCCGCCGATGGCAGCATGGTGCGGTTTACCCGTCGCCTGCCGGGCGGGCTAACGGTTGCCAAGGAGTACCGGCTCGTCGCATCTCCTGCCGACGACGGCGAACGCGTCGGCGGAGCGAATGGCCCGGCCCAGCGGCTTGAACTTGTCGTCGAACTGACCGGCGGCGAACGGCCGACCCGCGTGGCCTATGCCCTCGACGGTCCCACCGGACTGCCGACGGAGGGCTGGTGGTATGCCTCGCGGATCGCCCGAGACTGGGGCACGCTCGCGGTCCGTGACGTGGCCATGCGGTTTGCCGGAGAGCAGAGCACGCTGGTGAGCGGCCTCAAGATGGCCGACGGTGCGCTCGACCATCCGGCCTCGGCCGTTCGCGACGGCAAGCCGCTATCATTCGCCGGAGTCGATGCACTCTACTTCGCTTCGGCGTTGATCCCCGCCACCACCGGTGCGGATGTCCCGGCCCTCGACGAGGTGCGGCCGCTCGTGGTGGGAGACATCCCGGCCGCGGCCCGCCGCAAACTCGTTGACGTCACCAGCCGCCTCGTCTCGAAAGAGCTGTCGGTCGATCCGGGGGCGACGGTGGCCCACCGCTACGAAATCTTCGCTGGTCCCAAGAAGCCTGAACTCTTGGCGCGGTACGGCGCGAAGGCCGCCGGGATGGACGACCTCGTTTACTACGGCTGGTTCGGCTGGGTGGCCCGCCCGATGATCGCCGTATTGCACGCGCTCCATGCCGTGATCGGCAATTATGGTGTCGCGATTCTGCTGCTGACCGTGCTCGTCCGCGGGGCGATGTTTCCGGTCAGTCGGAAGCAGGCGCTCTCGTCGCAGAAGATGCAGGTGCTGCAGCCTGAGATGAAGGCGATCGCCGAGAAGTACAAGAACGAGCCGGAGAAGCGGACGAAAGCGACCCAGGAACTCTGGCGGAAGCACGACTACAACCCGATGGGCGGCTGTCTGCTCGTCTTCATCCAGATCCCGATCTTCATGGGGCTCTACCGGTCGCTGGCCACCGACATCGAGCTGCGGCAGGCGCCCCTCTTCAGTTCGGCGATGCGCTGGTGCTCGAACCTCGCGGCCCCCGACATGTTTTACGACTGGTCGAAGATCCTGCCACCGTTTCTGTCAGCCCCAGAGGCCTGGCTCGGGCCCTTCCTGAACCTCTTTCCGTTGGTGACGATCGGGCTGTTCCTCTGGCAGCAGCAGCTCTTCATGCCGCCGGCGGTGGACGAGCAGTCGAAGGTGCAGCAGCAGGTGATGAAGTACATGATGTTCTTCATGGCACTGATGTTCTTCAAGGTGCCATGCGGGCTCTGTCTCTACTTCATCGCGTCCACGCTGTGGGGCATTGCGGAACGGCTCTGGCTACCGCACACGCTGCCTGCCACGGCCGCAGCGGGCGTGGCCTCGGGCGGCGGGGCGAGCAGTAACGGCAACGGCCGGGTGATCAACGTGCCGTTCGCCAAGCTTGGCAGCAAGGAACCGGCCGTGCCGGCGAGCGATGCAGCCCGGCAGAAGCGGCAGTCGCGAAAGAAGCAACGCTGACGCAAGAAGGTGCCGCAGTTCATTTCCCCACGTTCTTTGACAGTCACGGCAACGGAAAGTAGGGTCTGGAGTTCACGACCATACGCATTCGTCTTGTGACTCCGCCATGCAACCAAATGTTCAACGCATCGTGCTGGAGTCTCTCGCCGAACTGGGCGGTAAGGCGCCCCAGGGGGGAGTCATCCTCGACGCACGACTGGCCGACACGGGGCTGGACTCGCTCGATCTGATGGAGTGGCTCGACGTTATCGAGGAGCGGTGCGGTATTCGAGTCGAGGATGACTTCGTGCACGCGGGCACGACCGTGGCGGACGTCATTGCGTTCGTGGAAACACTGGTGGCCCGGTTGGACGGCTGACGCACGATGCACCCGCAGACGCGCTGGTGATCCGAGGAGGATGGTCGCGGGCCATGGATTACCTCGAAATTCTTCAGGCGATTCGCTCGGTCACGGCAGACAGAGCCGCGACATCGTTCCCGGCGTTGCCCACCCCGACGCTCCGATGCGGCGGCGCCGAGCACTCCGTGGTCATCGTCGTCGACGCCGCCCTTTCACGTGCCGTCCTGGAATCGCCACGGTATGAGACGTTGAACTTCCTCGACAGAATCCTGACCGCCGTCAGGCCAGAAAAGACCCGGTGGATCAGGCGGTTCTGCGAGTTGAGCCCGATCATGGTGGACGGCCCGGAGCACGTGCGGCGTCGGGCCCTTGTCGACACCATGATCGACCGTTGCATGAGTGCGGTGAAGGACTTGCCACCCGCTGCAATCGGTGCGGTTGTTGAGGACGGTCTCGCCCACCCGGGTGCGTCGGCCGCCCTGATCGCCGGCGATGTCGTGGCCATGCTCCTCGCGATCTCGTGCTCCACCTGTCTTGGTCGCACGGTGTCGTTGCCACGCGACGAACTGCTGGCGATCGAATTCTTCAACCCGTTCCCCACGCTGTCAGCGCTGGCTCGCTGCGACGACGCGATCGCCGCATGCTGCCAGGCGGTCGGGCTTGAATACGAGGACGAAACCATAGCTCCGGCCGTGCTGTCCCTGCTGACCATGGGCGTGCGGCCACTGCACGCCGTGACGACGCAACTCATCGACGCGTGGCTGGCAGGAGGAGCTGTCGGTGAGTCGCCGGAAGCGATCCGTGAGCGGCTCGCGATGGTCGATCCCTACGCCGTCTTGCCGGTCAATTTCGTGATGCGCCGGTGCATCGAGGCCGACACGATAGGCGCGGAGAATGTGTCGCCCGGGGACGTCATCTACTGTTTCCTTGGCTCGGCGACGGGGTGCCCATTCACCCGCCAGTCGGCCGTTCCATTCGGCGCCGGAACGCACGTGTGCAGCGGCATGCAATTGTCGATCGTGATGTTCCACCAGGTGCGTCGTGCGCTTCTGGGGCTCGGCGTGCCCGCTGGGCTGCAGATTGATCCGAGTCTGCCGTCGCGGGGGTGCGCAAATGCTTTCCTGACGTATCCCTTGAACTGATCGATGCGGCTGGCGGCCTGCGGCGATCAAGCCGTGGGCGTTTCACCTGACTCCCGTGCCGGCGTCCAGATTCGGTGATCAAGATAGGTGTACTGCTCTGGATACCGCTTGATCACTGGAACCCAGTGGGTGACACAGGCTTCGGCGATCCGCTTGACCGAGTCGGTGCTGCCATCGGGTGGATCGAGGGGGGAGCCGAACGCGAGGCCGAATCGCCAGCGGCGTTCCTGCCAGAGGATCACAGGTACGACACAAGCTCCCGCCATGCCGGCCATTTGGAACGCTCCGGTCGCCAGTCGCACGGTGCCGAGATCTGTTGGAATGTCAACGGAGTGCTTTGAGGAGAGATCGCAGGCGATGAAGAGGCAGCCTCCAGACCGCAGAAAGCAGTAGGCCTGCCGCAGGCCAGTGTCCCTCATGAAACGACGCGGCACGCCGTGGAGGCCACCGGCCACCTCCGCGACGGCGTCGGTATGGTCGCGATAGCTTCGATCGCCGGAGACGGTAAGGCTGGCGACTGGGATGCCATGGGCCCGCAGGACTAAGTGCAGCAGGATCAGTTCGCTGAAATGCAGCACGGCGAATACCACCGGCGTTCCGGCTGCGAGGCGGTCTCGTACTTCGTCCAAGCCCGTTATCGACAAGCGACTACGCCAGGGGTTGACCAGAAACCGCTCGGGCCACAGGCACACAAGCCGCATGGAGAGTCGGTCGACCGCCTGCCGCCACGACTTCCACAGGCCCGGCCTTGCGCCGTGCACCCGCGCCATGCGCCGTCGATACTGCCGTCCCTGCGATCCGCAGGCCTCCGCGATGCCCAAGGTCGCCAGCCCTGGCCACACGAGTGCCGCGAGAAGGGGTGGCGGGCAGGCACGTTCGATCGCCCGCAGCCCGTGAAAAAGAAGGGAAGCGACCATAATTTGCTACTCTAGCACCGTCGCGGCACGCCGTCACGCGATGCCACCCAGTTTGGACGGCTTGCGTGGCGCACATGCCGTGCCGAATACGACTCGGAAGCAGTTCATTTCGACCCATGATTCTTTCCGTCAGCATCATCACGTTGTGTGCCCTGTTCGTGCTCTGGCATGAGCCGTGGTTCACGAGGCGGCTGCAGCCGGGGGAGGCGGCCGCGCTGCTCGGCGGAAAGTACGACGACCTGAGCCCTGCCGAGCGGGAGCGGTTTCAGGCCTTCATGAATGCCGACGACGGTCGGCCGTTCTACATGGTCAACCTGATGGAGTATCGGGAGCGGGCCGACTATCGCCCCGGAACGGCGCTCAACGGCTCGACACCCACAGGCCTCATCAGTGGCCGCGATGCGGGCTGGCTCTACTCGCGGGCAGTTCTGCCAGAACTGCTGAAGCGGGGCTGCTATCCCGTTTTCGTCGCCGGCAAGATCACGAATCTCCTCACCGCGGGCGGCGACACGGACTTCTTCGAGGATGTGGCGATCGTGCGGTATCGCAGCCGACGCGACATGCTCGCGATGGTGGCGAGCCCCGCCTTTCTTCACGCCGTACCGCACAAGTGGGCGTCGCTTGAAAAGACGGTGGCCGTGCCGTGCCGGCGTCTCCTGCTCATCGATCCGGGCGTGCTCGTGCCGCTGGTGCTCCTGGCCCTCTGGCTGCTGTTTCGGCATGGATAACAGATGTGGTCCGTTCGTGAACTGATCGTCGCCCCCGCCACCCTTCGGGGCTCAGGTGCACGGGCCATCGTGAGGCTCTCGGGCGATGGACTCGAACGACTCCTGAGTGATCTGTTCGCGGCCACGGGGGGTAGTTTTGTCCGGCAGGGGGAACCGCCGCGGCTTGTGGCCGCCAGGCTGGCTGCTCGCGAGCTGACGGCAGAGTGGGGCGAGCTGCCGGTCGAACTCATTCACTGGCCGGGGCCGCAGGGGCCCACTGGCGGCCCGCTGGCCGAGGTGCAACTGCCTGCGTCGGGGCCGCTCGTCGATGCGGTAGTGGCCGCGGCCTGTCGGCATGGCGCTCGGCTGGCCCGCGGCGGCGAATTCTCCCTGCGGGCGTTTCTCGCTGGCCGTCTCGATCTGCTGCAGGCCGAGGCGGTGCTGGCCGTGGTAGAGGCGAAGACGCCGGCGGAACTCTCTGCGGCGCTCGATTCGATGGCAGGCGGCGTGGGCCACACGTTGCACCGCCTGCGGGAGACGCTGCTCGACCTCACGGCCGACATCGAGGCGTCCATCGACTTCGCGGACGAACACACGCCTGACGCGGTGCCCGTGGCCGACGCCGCGGCCTGGGCGGCGATCGAGGCGAGGCTCGCCGCGGCCGTCGAGGAACTCGACGCGGTCGCGGCCCGGCTCGCCAGCCGCGATTCCAGTGCGGTGGCCGATCTGCCCCGGGTGGTGCTCGTCGGGCCGCCCAACATCGGCAAGAGCAGCCTCTTCAACAGGCTCGTCGGACGGGATGCGGCCCTCGTGGCGGATGAGCCTGGCACCACGCGGGACTGGATCGCCGCCCGGCTCGACAGCGACGCGACCGAGCCCGCCTGCCTGCTCGTTGACGTGGCAGGCATCGTTGATGGCGTGGCTGATGACGTTGTCGGGACGGCTCCTGCTCGTGGCCTGATCGAACGGGCGGCAGCAGAGCGGGCGAGGGCGGAGATTGCCCGCGCCGACGTCGTGGTGGTCTGCCGCGATGCAGCGGCTTGCATCGGAACAGTCCTGCCGCCATTCCCTTTAGCCTCGCCGCGGATCGACGTCTTCACGCGGTGCGATCTGGCCACGCCGTCCCCATGTCTCGAATACGCATCGGCATTCGAAACGAGCAGCCACTCAGGCGCCGGCGTCGCTGCGGTCCGATCTGCGATTCTCGGCGCCGTGGCCAGCCTGCCCGGCGGCCGGTCGCCGGCGACGCTGCGATTGCGGGTAGGGGTGGCGGCTGCTCGGGAGGCGGTCGTGGCTGCATGTGCTGCGGCGGAGTCTACCCGCAGCGGCGGATCGCGTGACGAAGCGATCGTGGCCGGACTGCTCCATCAGGCGGTGTCCGCGGTCGGCGAGGTGACCGGTGTCGAGATCGGCACCGATCTCATCGACCGGATCTTCTCGCGGCACTGCATCGGCAAGTAGGTGAGCCGTATACTACGGAGAGAACCCTTGCGTGCGCTGCGGGCTTGGATGGAAGGTGGGCTTGGATGGAAGGTGTTGTGTCGTCCCGTTGAAAGCATCCGATGCCTGAACCGATCGACCGTTTGAATACCACGTTGACGGCGCTCGCTGACGGCGCACGGCGGCATGCGGCCCGTGATGCCTCGGCCCGCGCGGCGCTGGCGGTCGCCTGCGCCGAGCGGGTCGCCGGCATGGCCGACGACTGGGCCCGCACGGCCGTCGCCATCAAGCTGGGCGGGCCAGCAGCCCTCGCCGAGGAGATCGCCACCGGGCCACTCGGCACGCTGCGGCTTTTGTTGCTCACGGCGTGGGCCCAGACCGAGATCGCAAAGAACGGGCTGCCGCAGCCCAGCCGGCCGCCGAGGCTCTCCCATGCGCCGATCGAAGGCCGTCAGCGACCGTCGGACCCAGCCTCGCTCGTCGAACTCGATGTCATGCCGGTGGGGACGCTGTTCGATCCGATGATCTTCCGCGGCCACAGGGCCACCGTGCGATGCGTCAATCCCGGCGGACTCGACGCGTTCGAGCGGAGCTGGCGGCGGGAGGCCGAGGAGAGGCCGCGGTCGGGAGGTGTGGCCGTCGTGCTCGGGGCGGGAAATGTCTCCGGCCTCGCCGCCGCCGACGTGATCTGCCAGATCTTCGAACACGGTCGCGCCGCCCTGCTCAAGCTCCACCCGCTCCATGCGCCGCTCGAGCCGATACTCGGCAGGGCGCTCGAGCCGCTCGTCGCGGCGGGACTGCTGGCGATCGTCACCGGCGGCGCGGAGACTGCGCAGGCCGCCGTCGCCGCGCCGCTCGTCACGCATGTGCACCTCACGGGTGGGCAGGGGGCTTTCGACGCACTTGTCTGGGGCGGCCGCGATCCGCATGCGGCCGGGGCCGAGCCGCTGCTCGCCAAGCCGATCACCTGCGAACTGGGGAATGTCACGCCCTGGATCATCGTGCCGGGCCGCTACACGCCGGCCCAACTCGCCTGTCAGGCCGACACCGTGGCGGCGTCGATCGCCAACAACACGTCGTTCAACTGCATCGCCACCAAGCTCGTCATCACCTGCCGGAATTGGCCGCAGCGGGACGAATTCCTCGCGCTCGTCGGCCGGCGGCTCGCGAGCCTGCCCGCCCGCCAAGGCTGGTATCCCGGTGCAGCGACCGCCTGGGAGACGATTGCCGGCAGGCCGGTCCCGGCCGATGGCACGCTGCCGTGGGTGTTTCGTACGGGGCTCGACATCGAGCGGGATCGGGCCTGGGTCGCGCGGGAATGGTTCGTGCCTGTCGCCGCCGAGACAGCCATCGCCGCCGACGACATCGAGGCGTTCTGCACGCGGGCGGGCGGCCTCGTGCATGGCCTGCCGGGTTCGCTGGCGGCAAGCGTGACCCTTCCCGCGACGCTTGCCACGCGGGATCGGCAGCGGGCGGAACTGCTCGTCGAGCATCTCGAATATGGTGTCGTGGCGGTCAACGGCTGGTCGGCGCTGGCCTATGCGATGGGGAACATCCCGTGGGGTGGGTTCCCCGGCGGCACGCTCGCCGCACCCGCAAGCGGCATCGGCCGCGTGCACGATCCGCTGCTGCTGCCGCTGGTGCACAACACGATCCTGCGGACACCGCTGGTGGTGTGGCCGACACCGCCGTGGTTTCCCTGGCACGCAGGCGGCGCGAAGCTCGCCCGAGGGCTCGTCGCTACGTACGCTTCGCTCGCCCGCGGCGGGCCGGGCCTCGGGCCCCTTTTCGGGCCTCTTGTGCAGCTGACCCGGATGCTGCCGGACGTGCTCCTGTCGGCGTTTCGCCCGCCGGCTCGTCCGTGAACTTCTCCGCCTGGCCGGTGAGCTCGTAGAGAAACCGGCTTGGCTTGCAGGGCTTGCTCTTGCCCCACTTCATCCGCGTCAGGCAGAGGGAGAGGGCGAGTCGCTTCTTCGCGCGGGTGACGCCCACGTAGCAGAGACGCCGCTCCTCGTCGATCGCCTGCAGGCCATCGTTGAGCGAGCGGTGGTGCGGCAGCAGCCCTTCCTCCATCCCCACCATCCAGACGCAGTCGAACTCCAGCCCCTTCGCCGCGTGGAGGGTCATCAGACGGAGTACGTTGCCCTTCGGCTTATCGGAACGAAACCGCTCCGCCTCCGTGACATCAAGCACGAGGTCGTCGAGAAACCCGCGGACCATGCCTGCAAAATCAGGCCGCTTGGCTGCGTGCAGCGTCTTGCACGATTTTTCTTGGTCGGCCAGCGCGTTGACCATCTGCTCCACGCAGTCCCAACGGGCCTCCTGCTCGGCAGGATCGTCCTCGTATTCCTTCTGGAGAAAGCCGCGATAGCCGATCAACTCCAGCAGCGTGCGCAGCGTCTCGCCTGCCCCTCTTGCCTCGGCGCCGTCCCGCAACGCGATCACCCGCTCGAGCGCCATCACGCCGGCGGTCGCCGCGGTTGAAAGCCGGTGGGCGTCGCGGGCGGCGAGGAGTTCCTTCCAGAGGCTGTGCCCCGCGGTGGTGCCTGCATTGCGAGCAGCCTGCACGGTCGTCCCGGAGAGGCCCCGCGGGGGCACGTTGGCGATCCTTGACAGGGCGAGGTCGTCGTCGGGATCGACGAGCACCCGCAACAGCGCCATCACATCCTTCACCTCACGACGGTCGAAGAACGAGCGGCTGCCGATCAGTTCGTAGGGAATGCTTCGGCGGCGGAGTTCCTGTTCGAACACACGGGTCTGTTCGCCGGTGCGGAAGAGAATCACAGCCTCGGCTGGTGCAACCGAACCTTCCTTCAGCCGCGATTCGAGGTCGCTCACCACCCGCCGCGACTCGTCGATCTCGTCCTGGGCCTGCACAATCGCGGGCGGCGGGCCAGATGGCGCCTTGGAGATCAGCGTCTTGCCGTGCCGACGCGAGTTGCGGGCGATCAGCGTGTTGGCGGCGTGGATGATCTCCGGCGTCGAACGGTAGTTTTCCTCGAGCCGCACGACCGTGGCCCCCGGCCAGCGGCGGGGGAATTCGAGGATGTGCGAGATCTCGGCACCCCGCCAGGCATAGATCGACTGGTCGTCGTCGCCCACCACGCAGAGGCTGCGGTGGTCGCGGGCCAGCGCCGCCACGATCCGCTCCTGGATGCCACTGGTGTCCTGGTATTCATCGACGAGCAGGTGGTCGAACCGCGTTGCCTCGGCCTGACGGACTTCCTCATGCTCGGCGAAGAGGTCGTCCACCACGAGCAGCAGGTCGTCGAAGTCAACGGCGCCCGCCGTTCGCAGGGTCTGCTGGTAACGGCGGTATCCCGCGGCGGCAAGCTCCCAGGAATCTCCCGCATCGGCCGGAATCGCGTCGAAGGCGGCGTCGGGCCGCACTGCCGCGCTCTTCCAGCGGCTGATGCGGTCGAGCAGATCGCCGGGGCGGAGCGTGGCCTCCGGCACCTTCAACTCCTTGAGCACCTTCCTTGCGGCCGACTCCTGTTCGCCGCGGTCGATGATCGCAAACCGTCCGGGGAGGCCGACCCGCGCGGCATGCCGCCGGAGGATGCGAACGCAGAGCGAGTGGATCGTGGAAATCTCCGGCTGCTCGTCATTCTTCGTCTTGAGCAGCTTGCCGGCGCGGGCGAGCATCTCCTTTGCCGCCTTGTTGGTGAAGGTCACGGCGAGGATTCGCGACGGACGCGTACCGCGCCAGACAAGATGGGCGATTCGGGCGATGACGACGCGGGTCTTGCCGGTGCCCGCCCCGGCGAGCACCAGAAGCGGTCCCACCGGCGCCCAGACGGCCTCCGTCTGCGCCGGATTGAGGCCGGTCGAAGGTTTTTGGGAAGCGGCAGGAGTGTTGACGGGGTTCATGGAACGGGGAATCTACCACATGCGGAGCGAGTCCGGCTTGACGCTCCGTGGCGGGAAGTCTCTATTTCTCTGCTCGCGCTATGGCGGTTGCTCCCTCGGGTTGGGAGCCAACGCCGGCGGCCGTCAGGAGCACGCTGTGAAGAAATCATCGCACCGCCGTCGTAGAAGTCCCGGAATGACGCCGGATGCTGAGGGCCGTTCGCGGCTGGCCGCCGACGAATCGCGTCCGCTCGATGCCGACCGTGTCGACCTGGCTCTCGCAGAGGAAGAAGTTGGCGACAACGACCTCGCCGAAGCGACGCTGGCGATTGTCGATCGCGTCCGTCCGTACTTCAGCACGATCCTCGCCGGGCTCGCCGCGGCGCTGGCCGCCTTCGTGGCGTTTGGCTTTGTACAGTCGCAGGCCGAGGCCACCCGCACGCAGAGCTGGGATGCCTGTCTGGCGGCGATGTCTACGGGTGAAACCGACTCCTTCAACGAGGTGATCCGTCGCTATCCGGGGACCGATGCGGCCCGCTGGGCGGAGCTTATGGTGGCCGACGCTGCGGCAGCGGAGGGCACCCAGTTGCTGTTCGTCGATCGGCAGCGGGCGGAGGGTCGCCTCCAGTCTGCCATCGAAGCCTATTCGTCGCTGATGGCGGGCAGACCTCAGGGACTGCTCGGCGAACGGGTCGTCTTTGGATTGGCAAAAGCCCGTGAAAGCCTCGGCCAACTGGCCGAGGCCCGCCGCGGCTACGAGGCAGTGGCGGCAGAGTTTCCGACCGACGCACTCGCCCAGGTCGCCGCTACCCGGGCCGCCGAAATCGGTCGCGAGTCGACCCGCCAGTGGTACGATTGGTTCGGAGCCCAGAAGATCAC
>JBBAVO010000033.1:16583-18027 GCA_040397635.1 Pirellulales bacterium | reverse complement strand
TCGACCTTCTGCACCAAACGGAGAGGGCGGGATTCGAACCCGCGGTCCAGCTTTTGACCGGACACGTCTTTAGCAAAGACGCGCATTCGACCGCTCTGCCACCTCTCCAGCACCCCGCCGAAACCGCCATAGACTGGCATCCCGCCGGGCGGTCTATTCTGAACCCCATCTGCCGGTCACGCAAGGAGGCTGCCCCTGCCATGAGGATCATGAGGATTCCCCCCCCGACGTCTCCGGTTCTGCTCGCCGCCCTGCTCGTCTCGGCCCCGCTGGTCACCGGTTGGCAGCCGGCCGTTTTCGGCGCCGAACTGATGGCCGCGGCCCGCTCGAGCATTCAGGCCGAAGATGCCAAGCGGCATGTCGCCGCCCTTGCCGACGACGCGCTCGAAGGCCGGGAAGGGGGCAGCCGCGGTGGCCGGGCCGCCGGCAGTTACATCATCAGCCATCTCGAAAAACTCGGGCTCGAACCCGCCGGCGACAACGGCAGCTACTACCAGCAGTTTGGCGGCATGCGGAACATCCTCACCCTCGCCCGCGGCAGCGACCCGGCCGTCGCCAACGAACTGATCGTGGTCGGCGCCCACTACGATCACGTCGGCTACGGCAACTCCGGCAACAGCTACGGACCCTTCGGCTTCGTCCATAACGGGGCCGACGACAATGCCTCCGGCGTGGCCGGCCTGATCGAACTGGCCGAGGCGATGCAGCACCTGCCGGGCCGACCGCGGCGGCCGATCCTGTTCGCCTTCTGGGACGGCGAGGAAAAGGGACTCCTCGGCTCCTATCACTTCCTGCGGGTGCGGCCCGCAATGCTCGCCCAGATGTCGGTCGTCTTTTCCGTGAACCTCGACATGATCGGCCGTCTCCGCGGCGAACGGCTGGAGGTTTTCGGGGCCCGTACGTCCGAGGGGCTACGTGCTGCTGTCGTGCAGTCCAACAACCGGCCCGGTGCACGGCCGCTCGAACTCGCCTTCGACTGGGCCATCGACGAAGACTCCGACCACTATCCGTTCATCGCCGCCAGCATTCCAACCGTCATGTTCCACACGGGGTTGCACGACCAATACCACCGGCCCAGCGATGACGTGCACCTCGTCAACTTCGACGGCATCGAACCGGTGGCCAGACTCACGCTCGACTTCGTCACGTCACTGGCCAATGATCCGGGGCCCGTGCGGTCCTTTCGCTCGCAGGCGCGCAGCGAATCGGATGCCACGAAGCGGGCCCTCGAAGCCCCGGCGGTGAGCCCGGCCGCGACGCAGGCCGAAGAAAGCCAGGGCAGGCCAGTGCGCAATCAGAGGCCACGCTGGGGAATAGGAACCCGGGCCGATCCCGGCGAGCCCGCGAATCCCGTGATCGTGCGGATCACACGCGGATCCCCTGCTGCTCAGGGCGGCCTGATGATGGGCGACCGCGTGCTCGCCGTCGATGGAACCGCCGTGAC
>JBBAVO010000033.1:14421-16483 GCA_040397635.1 Pirellulales bacterium | reverse complement strand
TCGTCGTCTTCCCATTCCTCGTCGTCGTCTTCCCAGTCTTCGTCGTCCTCTTCCTCGTCGTCCTCTTCTTCCTCCTCATCATCGGCATCGTCGGCATCGTCGGCGTCTTCTTCTTCTTCGTCTTCCTCTTCGTCGTCATCCTCGTCTTCGACCTCTTCCCACTCATCGTCCTCGTCTTCGAGTTCCTCGTCGTCCTCATCCTCGTCGTCCTCATCATCATCTTCAAACTCGTCATCATCTTCATCTTCATCTTCGTCTTCGTCTTCGTCCTTGGCCGCCATGACGGAGAGACGGTCGAGGCCCGTCCCGGTTGCAGCCTCGAACAAATCCTCAGCGGCGAGCAACTCAGGGAGTTCGCTCCAGGAAAACACGTCAGCGTTCAGCACGTCTTGATGGCCTCGGCTACTCGTCGCAATCGTCACGGCAATACCTCCTGAAGTCTGTTCATCGTCACGGCTGCAGCGCTGCGAGCTTGGCGACGTTTGAAGAAAGGGACGGAACGGAAGACAGACAGCACATCCCGAACAAAACAAAAATTTGAACGAACACGATCTCGCATCCAACGATCACTGGTCATTTCTGTACCCGATCGTCCGAAATGATCCAACAGGCTGAACAAAAAAATTTACCGCGGGCCAGTAATCTCGGCTCGCCACCCTCCGGAAATCTGCTTTTTTCCTGCGTGGACGCGAAAGTGTGTCGCGAAGGTCTGCCGCGTGCAAGTCATCGGCATTCGGCCGTTTTTTCCGGCCCTCGGGCCGCCGGTGGCCAACGGCTGGTCCCCGGGGTCCTGAAAACCCTCGGCAGGCTCCAACGGGACCATTCCGACAGCTAGAACGACGGCCCGTCTGGCGGATCGTCGGGCTGCTCGGGGGCGTAGGGCTCGATTCGAGGCAGATCCTCGATCTTGGCCAGCCCAAAAGCCTGCAGAAACCGCCGCGATGTCACGTAGACATTGGGCCGGCCCAGGTCCTCCGTCCGGCCTCCGATGGCCACGAAATCCCGTTCCATCAGCTGCCTCAGCATGTCCTCGCAGCCAACGCCCCGAATGGCCTCGATTTCCGCCCGGGTCACCGGCTGTCGGTAGGCGACGATCGCCAGGGTCTCAAGTGCCGCGGCCGACAGACGGGTCTCAGGGGGTGTGCCGAGCAGGCGGCGGACCCAAGGGCCCAGCGATGCCCGCGTCAGCAGTCGGAAACCGCCGGCAATCTGTTCCACTCGAAACGCGGCCCCCGCCTCCTCCTGCAGCCGTTTGAGTTCGCGAATCAGCACGCGGGCCCGGGTCCCGTCGCTGAGTCGGGCAAGCTTGGCCAGTCGCCGGGTCGAGAGCGGCTCGCGGGCGAGAAAGAGGGCCGCTTCCAGTCGGGCGAGTTCGTCGGAGCGGCGATGCAGGCCGGGCGCGGTCTGTTCATCCGAAGTGTGCGGGACGGTTCTTGCCCGGCGACGCCAGCGGGAACGGAGCGGAACTCGGCGGTTTTCGAGCCCATGCGGTGGGGTCCAGCCGCGGACGAGGCCGTGCCTTCCGATGCGACTAACGGTCTGGCTGAGCTGGCCACGACAAGGAGTTTTGCGTCGCATGTCGAAAAGCGGCCGAACGCCGTGCCGCGACCCTAAGAGGGGTTTAGGGGGAAACGGTCAGCGGAACCGATCGGCTGGCAGTGAGCCTGTACCGCCGATTCCTTCTGTGGCCGCTGGAGCTATGGCCGCTGGAGCTGTGGCCGCTGGAGGCGACTGCGTGACCGCCCGCTGCCGCCACCCCATCACTTGCTCCAAAAGCGCGGCCGAGGCGGAACCGGGGTCATGGCCGGTGGCCTGAAAAACCCGCTGCAACTGGCCCGTCGCGTCCATCGGCACCCGACACGAACTGCTGTACAGCCCTTCGGGCCCAGGCAGCGGCTGGCAGTCAAACGACACCGCCCCAGCCGCCTTGAGCTGGGCCTCGATCGCCTGCTGATCGCGGGCCTGTTGGTCGCGGACCTGCCGCGTGCGGTCGGCCAGTTGGGCGACCATGGGTGGCGTGGCCGGCTCCGCGACGACGGCGGCTGGCTGTGCTGCGATCGGC
>JBBAVO010000033.1:0-14321 GCA_040397635.1 Pirellulales bacterium | reverse complement strand
GGCTGTGCTGCGATCGGCAGCAGACCGGGAGAGGCGGCAGGAGCCCCCGCCGTGGGCGGCGTTGTCGGTGGAGACGGCACGGTTCCCGCCTCGACGGGTGTTCCCAGCACGCCACTTGTGGCTGCGGCAAAGCCGCGGCGGGTGGCCGCCCGAAACTCCGTCGGGATCCAGTGTGAAAACATCGCCAGCGCCGGCACAACCAGCATGCAGCTCACGAGCAGCAGGGAACGTAGCTTCATGGTGTCTCGTCAGGCGGTTCCAGCCGACGGTGGAGGGGGTGCTTGTCGGGCGGCTGATGTTCCGTTTGGACGGGGGACGATAGCGGCCGCGTGGCGGTCCTTCAATCCGAAATCACGGGCAAAAAGTCGTCTTCCATCCTGGAACCAGCGGGAGAAACCGGGTGGGCGGGTCGCGGGCGGGTTTTTCCACAGCCAGATAGGCTCGTGCCCCGAGCACGGGGTATGGTGGAAGGCCAAACCACGGGATGCAAAGGAAGTTCGATGTCGAGAATCGCCATCAGCCTGTGCGGTGAAGGACGCGGCCATGCCACCCGGATCTGCACGCTCGTCGAACATCTCGAGCGCGACCACGACATTCTGCTGTTTACGTCGGCCGATGCCTGGGAGCTGCTTTCGAAACGATTCGGGGACGGACACCCGCGGGTGCGGGTCGTCGAGATTCCCGGGATCGTCTTCCAATACACCGATGGTCGGCTCGATGTGATGCGGTCGATCGCGGCCGGCCTCGACTACCAGGCCCGCCAGCTCGGCCCTCTCGTCGATCGGCTGATGAGCGAACTGGAACTGTTCGGCGCCGACATCGCCATCACCGACTTCGAGCCGGCCCTGCCGCGGGCCGCCAGCCGGCAGGGGATCCCGCTGGTGAGTGTCGATCACCAGCACTTTCTGCTGGCCTATGATCTCGATGCCCTGCCGTGGTCGCTCCAGTGGAACGCCTGGTTCATGAGCCACGCGGTGTGGATGTACGTGGTGGAGGCGACCGACACTGTGGTCTCCGCCTTTTTCAGGCCACCGCTCCGCCGCGGGTGGGAGCATGTCGTGCAGGTGGGGCCGCTGCTGCGCCGCGAGATCACGGCCGCGGTGCCGCACGATGGCGGGTTTCTGCTCAGCTACCTCCGTCGGCACACGCCCTTCTCGGCGGTCGAGTCGCTCACCGAATGCGGCCTGCCCGTGAAGGTGTATGGGCTCGGGGCCCGCGAGAGCGTGGGCAACGTGTCGTTTCATGCGATCGACGAACAACGGTTCGTTGACGACCTCGCGGGATGCCGGGCGCTCGTGAGCGCGGCCGGCAACCAGCTCATCGGTGAGAGCCTGCACCTGGGCAAGCCCCTACTCGTTCTGCCCGAACGGGCTCACTCGGAGCAGCTCATGAACAGCTCGTTCCTCGCCGCCATGGGATGCGGTGATGTCGCGTTGCTCGAGGAGGTGACACCCGCACGGGTGCGTGGGTTTCTCGATCAACTCGGCAGCTATGCGCCAGCGTTGGCACGTGTGGCCGGGCGAATGGACGGCACACCCGAAGTGCTGCGGATCATCGCTCGCCGGCTGGCGGCCGGCCTGGATGCAGCGACCGCTCAATTGCCGGGATGATCGCCCGCATCGCCCGGGCGCGGTGGCTGATCAACGCCTTGACGGCCGGCGAGAGTTCGCCGAAGGTGCGATGGTATTCCGGCACGATGAACAACGGGTCGTAGCCGAAGCCCCCTGCTCCCGCCGGATGGTCGGCAATCAGACCGCCGCAGACGCCGTTCGAGACCGCCACGATGGTGCCGGCGGGATCGGAAAGGGCGGCGTGGCAGGCGTAGTGGGCCGATCGCGGCGCCGCGGGCAGGGCGGCGAGTCGCTCGAGCAGCAGGGCATTGTTGCGACTGTCGGTGGCTCCGGCACCGGAGAACCGCGCCGAGAAGATGCCCGGTGCACCGCCGAGGGCATCCACCACGAGGCCGCTGTCTTCCGCGAGCACCCAGCGGCCCAGGGCGAGGGCCTGCTGCGAGGCCTTCAGGGCCGCGTTGGCCGCGAACGAATTGCCCGTCTCCTCCACCTCGACCGCCGCGTCGAGCCCGGCGAGCGAGCAGCAGGGAATGCCCAGCGGGGTGAGCAGTTCGGCGAGTTCGCGGAGCTTTCCGGCATTGGTCGTGCCAAGCACGAGCGTCGCGGTGGTATCCATAGACGAGCCTGTCAGACGGGGGCTGCGACTGCTGCTCTCAGCGGCGACCGGTCGGCACACGCGGCACATCGATTGGCTTGGGCTGCACGTCGAGCAGCACCCCGTCGATGCTCCGCGGCATGATCTGGCCGGCTGCCAGCTTCTCCGGATCGGGGCCGAGGGCCTTCACGATCCGGATGATCTCGGGATGGGGTGCCATCTTGCCATCAGCCTGTTGCACGGCCAGCTGTTCGATGCTGCCGACGCAGACCATGCTCGATTCGCGATCGTGGAATTCCCACGCCTGCCAGCCGCCGCGGCGAAGTGTTTCGGTGAGACGATGGGCCTTCTCGGCCGCCTCCACCAGCCGCCCCTGAAATTCCACCTCCTTGCCCCCCTGCTCGATGGCCTTCTGGTCGAAGGTGCCGTTGCCGGTGAAGGTGGCCACCCGCACGCTGTAGCGGCCCGGGCAGTCGAGCAGGCTGTTGGTGACGTCGGCATTCATTTCGAGCACAAACTTGTCCACCTGCTGCCGCGCGAAGAAGTCTTCCGGCAGGAGTGGATTCGGAATCACGAACGCCAGATGCATCGGGCCTTTGCCGCTCTTCTTGTCGAGCCCCATCATCTGACGGAAATCGGCGAACGACTGGCTCTTGCCGCTGTCGCCGGCGAGCGACTCGGGCTGGAGGTTCTTGATCTTCGCGAGCATCTTCTGGCCGCGCGGGTCGTCGAAGGAGGCGAAGTCTCCCACCAGCACGGCGACCTCTGTCACCTGTTCCGCCTTGGCATACCGCATCTTTTTCGGTGTGCCGTCGGGATTGAGGCCCAGCCCGCGTTGGTTGCCCGTGAAGTCGAACGACTTCTCGTGGGTGTAGGCCTTGAGCTTGTGGCTGCCGCGGAGTTCCTGCACCAGCTGGCGGGCATCTTCGCGGGCTCCCTCGCCACGGAAGGTCGTCGCCAGCACCATCCATGGCCCGTCGCTCTCGGCCAGCGGGAACATCGCCTTCGGATCGACCGTGTCCTGGGAAAACCATGCCGTGGGCAGCCAGCCCGCCTGGGCCTCAGCCACGCGAGGATGGGCCGCGAGCACGACGGCGAGCACGACCAACGGAATCCATGGAGGGGACGCACGAACAGTCACGCTGCAGACTCCTGTCGCGGCTCGGTGGCTTCGCCCAATCACTTCGTTGGGGGCTTGGGTGGACACGGGAGGCGGGACGATAGCGGCTGACCGCCGCCGGTGCCAGAGCGTTTTGCCCGCCTGGAAAGACGGGAAAGCTGGGGGGTGATAGATTCGATCGTGCCGCGGGCCGCCCGGACTCCCCGGATACGCTCCGCTCGCAGGGCGGCTCCTCGACGGGAACAACTTGCATGGTGCACGGGCTCCTCGGAGGCGCCCAAACGCTCGCTTCGGTATCCGGGGAGTCCGGGCTTCTCGATGGTGGTGGCAGTGGTGGTTCGATCGTCGTGTGAGATCAGTCGGAAAGGTTGGATGGCATGGTGCGCCGCGATGCATTCCTGCGGACGGTTGCGATCGGGGTGGTTGTGGCCATCTGGCTGGCGGCCTTGATCGTGCCTCCGGTGATGCTGTTGCGGGTACGCGCCGACTGGCTTGAGCAGCTCGATCGACCCGAGGCACAATCGAACTGGGATGACTTTCGTCGCGACATGCGGCAGCAGTCCGACCGAGAGGGGCCTGTGCAGCGAAAGGTGCCGAAGAGTGCCGAGCCCCCTGCGCGGGTCTGGCTGCGGGATTACTTCCGGCTGGCCGTGGTGGCGTGGGTGCTGTTCGTGGGCGTGCTGGGAGGTTTCTTCTCCCTGCTCGTGGCCGGAGTGCTCCGCGGGACAGCGGGCCGGGTCAGCAGCAGTGGCAACGCTGCGGCGTCACTTGCCCAAGATGAGCCCTGCCGTCAGGGCAACGACGAGAAACAGCACAAGCGTGATGCCGATGACACCCAGTAAGGAAAACACGGTTGGCGACCTGGTGAGGGATGATTGCCCGGTTGATCCCGCAAAGGGATTCGCAAAGCTTGAATCGTAAACAGCACTGCCGGTACGAACAAGGCGGGCTTGTTCGCACCGGCAGCACGACTCAGGGGGCCCGCGCCCCTGACATATCGGGCCCCGTCGAGATCCAGCTAGTCCAGCCGAGGCCGGCGGAATATCTCGTCGGCAACCGTACGCTGGGCGGCGCGGCCGACATCGTCGAGCGTGCGCCGCTGTCCCACGGTGTGCCACGGCGTCACGTCGGCAAGCTCAGGCATGAATTCCAGAATCTGTTCGATCAACATCGACACCATGCGGGCTGTCGTGGTGTCGTGCGAGCGTTCGCGGATCGCCGCGGCTGTCTTCATCAGCTTGACCATACGGGATCGCTGCAGCACTGGTCCTGAAAGCTGCCCCTCGCCCTCGACGAGCAGTTCGGCGACCGGTACCTCCAAAACCTCCTGCCATTGCATGAGGTCGGAAAGCCGCAGGTCGCAGTCGGGCTGCTCCTGTCGGCGAACCACCGCCAGCGGCACGCCGAGCCGCCGCGAGACGTTGCGGAGCGTCACCCCCTGGAGCCGTCGCACGTCGGCGACGCGATGCAGTCGTCGCTGCCTGTGCTGCGAGGCAGGCAGGTCGGCATCGCCCCCCTCCTCCGCGGCGCGAACCGCGTCGGAGTGTTCGGTGTCGGCGACGGCCAGCGGATCGTCGAGCATGTCATCCGCATCGTCGTCGTAGTCATTCCGGCATCCGTTTCGGCAATCAACAGTGGCCATGGTTCTATCCCTCTGCAAATGAGCTTGGAGCGGTGTACGCCCACGGATTCCAGTTCCGACCGCCTGTGTGTGAGCCATCGTTGCGGTGCTCTCCCATACGCAGCAGCCCCTTGGAACGTTCGCGCAGCGGGAAAAGTTTCTGAGAAAAAGCTGGGGGGCATGGGGTAGTCTGTTTCAGTTCCAGCCGCCGACGTCGAGCCAGACCCAGAAACAGAGCAATCAGCCATGCATCACAACGAGACGCACGAGACTCATCAGGCCCTGCAACCGGGTCTGGTTGACACCGCCGGCCCCGTGCCCGGCGGGTATGCCGCCCTCCGGCGCAGCCTCGCCTGGGGAGACCTTGGCAGGCGGTCGGTGCTGACAGCCCGTGGGCCCGATGCCGTGCGGTTCATCGACAACTTCACGACGGCCGCGGTCTCCCCGTTGGCCACGGGCACTGGCACGGAGGGCTTCTTCGCCGACGCCCGTGGATGGGTGCTCGCGCTGACCAACATCCTGCGGATCGAAGACGGCGTCTGGATCGACGCGCCGACGGGGCTGGCTGGCGGAATGCATCAGCACTTGGACCGCTATCACATCCGTGAGCGGCTCGAACTGAAAGACGAATCGGACTCTTTTGGGCACATCGTCATCGCCGGCCCGCAGGCCGAGGCATGGCTGGCGGCGCGGTCCAGCGTGCGGCCGCCCGAGGCACTGCTTCAACACGGCCACGGACTCCTCGGCGAGGTGCCGGTGGCGATCGTGCGGATCGATTGGTACGGCCCTGTGGGATTTCTCTTGCAGGTGGCGGCGGCCGACCAGGAGCGGCTGATGGCCTGGCTCGATTCCCAGGGCCTGCCTCGGGCGGTGCCGACTGCGTGGGAGACCGCCCGCATCGAGGCCGGCGTTCCTGAGCCTGTCGATCTGCCGGAGAAGACGCTGCCGCAGGAACTGGGCCGCGACCAGCGGGCGATCTCGTTCACCAAGGGCTGTTACCTCGGCCAGGAGACCGTGGCACGCATCGACGCGCTGGGGCACGTCAATCGTCGGTTCGTCGCGGTCGCTATCGATGGCGACGGTCGCCAAGACCGCCCTCGTGGAGACAGTGCCGAGATGGTCGTGCGGTCTGGCGATGAGATCGTCGGCCGGCTCACATCCGTCTGCTTTTCCCCCCTGCTTGGGTGCCGTGTTGGTCTCGGCCTCGTCCAGGCAAAGGTGGTCGATGCCGCGCGGCCACTCGAGGTGGAAGGGGCCGCGGCACGCTTGGTGGCCATGCCGCTCGACACGGAGGCAACGGTTCAGCCGTTCGACAATCCGCGGCGGCAGACCGGCCAGGCGGACGACGCTTCGCGGGAAGCCGGCAAGGTGCTGCTGGAGACGAGACGGTTCCGCGTCGTGCGGGTGACGGAGCCGTGCACGGATGGCAGCCGACGCGACCGCGAGGTGGTGCAGCATCCGGGCTGTGTGGTGATCGTGCCTTTGGTGTCGCAGCACGAGATCTGTCTCGTGGAGGTGGTCCGCGTGGCCGTCGGCCGCACGCTCCTCGAACTTCCTGCCGGCACGCTCGATCGGGTTGAATCGTTGGAGGAGGCTGCGCGGCGGGAACTCGCGGAGGAAACCGGCTATCGCGCCGGTCGGATGGTGTCAGCAGGCGCGATGTGGATGTCGCCGGGAATCCTTCGGGAGCGGATGCACCTGTTCGTGGCCGACGACCTGATCCCGGGTCCGCAGGCGCTCGAACCAGGAGAACAGATCCGCACCCGCGTGGTTACGTGGGACGAGGCGATCGCCATGTGTCTCGATGGCCGGATCGACGATGCCAAGACGATCGCCGGGGTGTTGCTCACGGCGGCCCGCCGCCGCTAGGCCGGCTGGGCAGGGTTCATGGCGGCGGCCGGCATCGCCGTTGGCCTGCGGTCGAGCAGGAACAGCAGGCCACCTATCAGTCCGGTGACGATCGTGGCAAGAAACCAGAGCAGGCCGATGGCCACAGCGGCATCGGTCGATACGCCGACGGGCTTGAGCAGGAACGCCAGCCCGCCCTCGCGGACGCCCACGCCGTTGATGCTGACCGGCACCACCATCGTCAACGCCACCAGTGGCACCACCGCAAACCACACCGACAGCGGCAGCGATACGCCCAATGCACGTGCGATCAACGCCACGACCAGTGAACCTCCCATCTGGACAAGCAGGCTCCAGCCGACCGCTCGCATGATGAGGCTGGGCCGCATGGTATAGGGCAGTAGTTGGCCGATGAAATGCCGCGCGGCATGCTGCTCCGGGATCAGGTCGAGAACGCGATCGAGCGAACCGACCACCAGCCAGAACACCAGCAGCGCCGTCCCAAGGAACACCGCTCCGACGGCGAGCGCGGCGGGGGTGGCCAGGCTCCATTCCTTTGCCAGCAACGCCGTGCCTGCCAGCACCCCAAGCGCCGCGAGGCCCGTGAGACGGTCGGCGAGGACCGTGCAGCCGGCCAGCAGTCGGCTGGGAGTCGAGTCGGCGAGTCGATAGGCCTTGACCACGTCGCCGCCGATCGAAGATGGCAGGCAGAGGTTGAAGAACAGCCCTTCAAAAAACCGCCAGACAAAGGTGAGCGTGTGGAATGGGAAGCCGATCGGACGGGCAAGCGCGGCCCAGCGGACCGCGGCGACCATCTGCACGAGCACGTTGACCAGAAATCCCGCGAACCACCAGCGCCAGTCGCACCGTTCAAGAAGTGCCAGGAGTTTCTGCCATTCGATGCCGCGCAGGACGACGGCCATCAAAGCGGCCGTGGCCGCCACCCGCAGCACCGGTGTGACCCATGCCGGCAGCCGTCGGGCTGGCTGCGACTGCAAACCGTTGGCGGAAGCGTGGTCCATGCTGTTCGAGGCTTGGGGGGCTGGGAGGCTTGTGCTGACCTGGCTAGCTATCGCTGCCATCCGGGCGATCGGATCATGCCAACCCGGATCGTTGGTGTCACGGCCAATAGGCCTTCCGCGATGATCTCAGATAGTAGTTCAAAGCGGGTTGCAATCCCAGTTTCGGCACCTTCCTCGATCGCGCCTCCGCCGGACGCATGAAACCGCCGTCTTGTTCGGGTAAAATAAGGGCTCCTCTCAACTTTGAAACGATTAGGCTGTGAATATGCCGGTGCCCGTTCTGCCCGCGAAGAGGCCAGCCACTCCCCAGCCGGCGGCGGCTGAGGCTGCGGTCCGGGGTATGGAGCGAGTGTTTCCCGACGACGGTTCGCTCTGGGAATCGATCAGGCTGCGTGGCCGCGCCTTCGTCGAGGATTTCGCGATCCTGGAGCAGCGGTGGCCAATGATGCTGGTGGCTGCTCTCACCGCGCTGTTGATGTTCAGCTACTGGCCGGGCCTGCTGAGCGCGAAGGCGGCCTGGAACAACCCGCAGTATTCCCACGGCTGGATCGTGCCGCTGTTTTCGGTGGCGATTCTGTTCTGGTGGCGGCAGCCGGTGACCCCGGTGAGCGTCTCGGCACAGATCGCCGGCCTGGGGTTGCTGGTGGCGAGTCTTGCCCTCCGGCTGTTCGTGGCCCGCTATCGAATCATCACCATCGACATGTATACCTTCGTGCCGGCCGTGGCGGGTGCCGTGTTGCTGGGGGGTGGCTGGAGCATGTTTCGCTGGGCGTGGGCACCGATCGGCTTCCTGATCTTCATGTACCCGCTGCCCGACGAGGCCACGCGGTATCTGCTGGGCCCGCTGCAGACGATGGCCACCATGGTGAGCACCTACGCCATCCAAACACTCGGGATCGATGCCATCCGTGAAGGCAACCAGATCGTCGTCGGCGAGATGCACCTGGGCGTCGTTGATGCCTGCAGTGGGCTGCGGATGCTCACGATCTTCGTCGCGCTCTCCGTGGCTATCGTCATGCTCGGCAATATGGAGTGGTACGAGAGCCTGGTGATCTTGGCCAGCGCCATTCCGATCGCGCTGGCCGTCAACGCGATTCGCATCACCCTGACCGGCGTGATGTATACGATCGATCCGGCGATTGCGGAAAAAATCTTCCATGACTGGGCAGGCTACTTCATGATGCCACTCGCCCTGGGAATGCTCTATCTCTTGCAACAACTGCTGTCGAAGCTGTTCGTGCCGGAACACGAGGGGCTGACGGCTGTCGTTCCGCTGGGAACAACGCTGGGAACAACGCTGGGAACAACGCTGGGAACAACGGTTGACGGGAGCGGCCGCCATCGCCCCAGTGGTCAGGCTGCGGCTGGGCCGGTGTTTCAGGCCGGGATGCTCATGTCTGGGCGAAAGAGTGACGCTGCCGGCCATGAGAACGACAAGACAGGATAGAATCGGTTGTGATCGGCGGCTGCCTTCTTGCGAGGCGTGGTGCACGTGCCACTGCCTCGCGACGGTGGGGTGCCTCAGCACTGGCGAATGGACCAAATGAGCGATCCGAACACAGTCGTGGACGAGCAACAGGCCCCCGCCGCGGTGAGGGCGTTGGCGGGAGCGCTCGTTGTCAGGGACGGCAGGGACGGTGGGATTGCGCCGCTCCAGCCGCAGATGGGCCCGATGCTGCGCCCCTCGCCGGGTGGAAGCGAGCACGCGTCTGTCGGAGTCGATTATGTCCGGCTGGTCCATGCGTTTCGCCGGCGTTGGCTGCCGGCCGCAGCATTGGGACTGCTTCTGGGGCTGATGACAGCCGTGCCGGCGTGGATCTTTATGCCCCGGGGGTACGAGGCGGTGGCCTGGCTCCGGGTGCGGGACAAGGGGGGCATGCTCAGCCGCGGCCGCGACAGTGCCGAATACGAATCGTACAAAAAGACTCAACTGCAGCTGATGAAGAGCCCTTATGTGTTACAGGCGGCGCTGCGAAAGCCTGGGATCGAGGACCTGGAAACACTCCGCGAGGCGGGGGGCGATCCGATCGGCTGGCTCTCGCGAGGGCTTATGGTTTCAGCGTCGCCGGAGTCGGAGGTCGTGCAGGTCAGGCTGCGGGGCAAGAAAGCGGAAGACGTCGCCAAGATTCTCAACGCAGTGACCACATCGTTTCTCGATGACGTGGTCAACAAGGAGCGGACCGAGCGTCTGGGCCGTCGCGATGCGCTCGAGAAAAAATTCAAGGAAAATATGTCGGAGTTGCGGAGTCGTCGCGAGACGCTCAACAACCTCGCGCGGACATTGGGCACACGGGACAGCTCAGAGGTCGCCACCCAGCGCGGCCTGCTGATGGATCACGTGGGCACCCTCCGGGGCCTCCTTGTCCACACGCAGCGGGACATCGCCGCCATCGACGCCGAACTCTGGATCGCCGAGGCTCGGGAGAGCGGTGAAATCTCGCCGGAGGAATCGCTGCCAGAGGAGATGATCGAGTCCACGCTGTCGCGAGATTCCCAGATCGCCGAGTTGAACGACCGACTCGCCAGCATCGAGGAGGCGATCTCTTTTCAGGAGCAGCGGAGCTCCCGTGCCGGCAGCGAACCAGCCGTGCGGAGACTGCGGGCGCAGGGGCAGGAGTTGGCCGAGCGGATCGAGAACCGACGCCGCCAGCTTCGCCCGGCGATCGTCTCCCAGCTCATGATCGACCAGATCGGCCGACGGTCGGAGACGCCGGTCGTGCTCAAGAAACGTCGGGAAATGCTGGTCAAAACCCTCGAAGACACGTCGAAGGAATTCGACAAGCTGTCCAAGGAAGTGACCGAACTGGGCAAGGCCAATGCGGACATGGACGCGAGAAAGGTGGAACTCGAACACCTGCAGAAGGTGACCGATCAGATCGGCATTGAACTCGAAAGCTCGGCAATCGACCTCAACATGCCCAATCGCGTGACCCTGGTCGAACCGGCGGGCGTACCCCAGGGGAACGACAGGCTGTTTCGTGTCGCGCTCACGATGCTCGCGGGGATGGCTGGCGTCACGCTCGGGGGCGGTGGGATCGTGTTGAGGGAGTATCTGAGGGACCACGTCAACGTGGCCGACGATGTCTCGCGACGCGTTGGCGTGCGGGTGCTTGGCACGTTCCCCCTGGCTTCGAGGCTGGGGAAGCGACAGGATCCGGGAGCCGTGATGGCGGAACGCGGCGACACGATCCGGACGCTCATTGCCCAGACCGGCCGCGAGGCGCCGAAGGTGATCCTCGTCACCAGTGCCGTGGAGCGGGAGGGCAAGACCACCTGTGCCGCTCAGCTTGCGGCGAGTCTCGCCCGCGCCGATAAACGCACCCTGCTTCTCGACGGTGACCTGCGCCACCCCGGAGCGCACCTCGCCTTGGGGCTGGAGTTGCGTGCCGGACTGCCGGAACTGCTTCGCGGTGAGCTTGGCAATGACGAAGCCGTTCAGCCCACCAGCATTGAGGGCCTGTTCGCCGTGACCGGCGGCGCCTGCGACTATGCCGCGATCTCGGCGCTGTCGCGGCCGGAGCTGGCCAGGATCATCCAGGGATTTCGCGATTCGTTCGACCATGTCGTGATCGACGCGGGCCCCGTGCTGGATGTGTCTGATCCGCTGCTGCTGGGCCAGCAGAGCGACGCGGTGATCCTGTCCACCATGCTGGACGTGAGTCGCGTGCCGCAGGTGGCGGATGCCGTCGAGCGGCTGCGGTCGGTCGGCGGGCGGTTGTTGGGTGTGGTCGTGCACGGCGGCGCCGCCGCCCCGTCGCGGAGACGGTCGACGCTGCCGGTGCCGGCGTGAGGGTTCGAATCATCCGGAGCGACGCGGCCTGCCGCACAAGGACATCGAGGCACATCGTATGAGAGCATCCAGTGGCACGGTGACAGCGATCGCCGCCACCGCGGTGGTCATCGGCGCGACCTATCTGCAGGGGCGGATGACGGACCGCTGGACCGGACGAAACGTTGCGGCGGAACTGCAGCAGTCTGCGGAGCGTTTGGAGAAGCTGTTTCCCAAAACGGTCGGCGACTGGGAGGCCGTGGAGGAACTGGAATCCAATCCCGACGAGTTGGAGCGAGCCGGCGCCGTGGGTCACATCTCCCGCGCCTACGCCAATACAAAATCGAAGGCGCGGCTGTCGACGTTTGTGGTCTGCGCCACACCCCATGATGCCTCGGGCCACACGCCCGACCGCTGCTATCCGGGGGCCGGCTTCGAGATCGCCGAGACCGAGCATAGGCTGACCATTCCCCTCGCTGACGAACGTACCGCCGAAGTGTTCACCGGCACGTTTCGCAAGTCGGGGCAGACGCTTCGGGTATTCTGGACCTACGGTGTGGATGGACGCTGGATCGCTCCGCAGATCGCCCGTATCGAATTGGCCGCTGCCAAGGCGGTCTACAAGCTCTATGTGATCATCGACGAAACGCCTCTGCCACCTGGTGTGGGATCGAAAGTGTGCGTCGATTTCATGGGGGCAACGCTGGCGAACTTCGATGCCGCTCTGCAGGAGCAGACGCAGCCCGACCAACGCACCTTGTAAACGGCTAACGCGAGTGTATCGTCAGAGAACGTGTCCCCAGCGGACGTTTCGTGAGCATAAAGGCTGGATTCCGCATGTCGTCAAGTCCCCGACGCGCACTTGTCACCGGCATCACCGGCCAGGACGGTTCCTATCTGGCCGAGCTGCTGCTCGGCAAAGGCTACGAGGTACACGGTCTCGTGCGTCGGTCGAGCACGTTCGGCACGCAGCGCATCGAGCATCTCTACCGCGACATCCACGACGTGCATCGGCCCCTCGTCCTGCATCACGGTGACATGGCCGACGGCAACGGCCTGGCCCGCCTCATCCGCGAGATTCAGCCTGCGGAGGTCTACAACCTTGCAGCGCAGAGCCATGTGCGCGTGAGCTTCGACCAGCCGACCTACACAGCGGATGTCACTGCCGTGGGCACGCTCCGACTGCTGGAGGCGATTCGTGACTTCCAGGACGCCATCGGCTGCACGATCCGTTTCTACCAGGCCTCGAGTTCCGAGATGTATGGCAAGGTCGTGGAAACACCACAGCGGGAGACGACGCCGTTCTATCCACGTTCGCCCTACGGCGTGGCCAAGCTCTATGCCCACTGGATCACCGTCAACTATCGGGAGAGCTACGGGCTGCATGCCTCGTGCGGGATCCTCTTCAACCATGAAAGCCCGCGGCGTGGCGAGACATTCGTGACCCGCAAGATCACTCGAGCAGCCACCCGCATCAAGCTGGGCATGCAGCAGAAGCTCTACCTTGGCAACCTCGACGCGCAGCGTGACTGGGGCTTCGCCGGTGATTATGTCGAGGCGATGTGGCTCATGCTGCAGCAGGACGAGCCTGACGACTACGTGATCGCCACGGACGAGACGCACTCGGTTCGCGAATTCTGCGAAAAGGCCTTCGGTTGCGTGGGCCTGGACTACCGTGACTTCGTGGAGATCGATCCGCGGTATTTTCGGCCTGCAGAAGTCGATCTTCTTCTCGGTTCCTCGATGAAGGCCCGGGAAAAGCTCGGCTGGAAGCCACGCTGTTCGTTCGATGAACTGGTCGTTCGCATGGTGGACGCCGATCTCGAACTGGCCCGCAAGGAACAGGTTCTCCTCGCCGCCGGACATGAAGGCACCATCCCCAACCGCTGACGGCGTCGAGCGTCGTGAGGAACACCCCATCGTGACCGATCTTGCAAAAAAACGGATCGTCGTGACAGGTGGCGCAGGCTTCCTGGGGCAGGCCGTGCTCCGTGTGCTCCGCCAGCGAGGCGTGGCGGACGAGCAGATCATCGTGCCGCGCCGCCAGGAGTTTGATCTCACGGTCGAATCGCACGTGGAAAGGCTCTACGAAACCGCCCGGCCGGATGTCGTGCTCCATCTCGCGGCCGAGGTGGGTGGCATCGGCGCCAATATGGAGCACCCCGGCCGATTCTTTTACGCGAACATGGCGATGGGATTGCATCTGGTGGAGCACGCCCGGCGTCGCGGCCTCGAGAAGTTCGTGCATACGGGTACGGTCTGCGCCTACCCCAAGCACTGTCCGATTCCCTTTCGCGAAGAGAATATCTGGAATGGGTATCCGGAGGAAACGAATGCCCCCTACGGCGTTGCCAAGAAGGCGGTCTTCGTGATGCTCGATGGGTATCGCCGCGAGTATGGCTTGAAGAGCGCCGTGCTCGTGCCGGTGAACCTGTACGGCCCCGGTGACAACTTCGATCCCCGATCGAGCCACGTCATCCCCGCGCTTGTTCGCAAGTGCGAGGAGGCCAGGCTGGCTGGAGAGCCCCAGATCGTCTGCTGGGGAACCGGCGCGGCAACCCGGGAATTTCTCTACGTTGACGATGCCGCAGAGGGCATCGTGCGTGCGGCCGAGGTGATGGACGAACCGGTGCCGATCAATCTTGGAGGGGGTGAGGAGATTCCGATCCGCGATCTCGTCCGTCGGATTGCCAAGGCCTGCAATTTCGAGGGCCGGATCGAATGGGACACCACGAAGCCCGACGGGCAGCCTCGCCGCGGCCTCGACATCTCACG
>JBBAVO010000032.1:9517-18041 GCA_040397635.1 Pirellulales bacterium | reverse complement strand
TCCGCTCCAGCCCCACGTCTTCGGGCCGCATGATCTCGTAGGTCCGCCGCTCCTTCAGCATGCCGTCCTGGTGAATGCCGGCCTCGTGCGCAAAGGCATTGCGGCCCACGATCGCCTTGTTCCGCGGCACCTGAATACCGGTGATGTTTGCCACCAGCCGGCTGGTAGGCACCAGCCGCTGTGTGACCACGCGGGTGTCGACGTGGTAGTGGTCGCGGCGTGTCTTGAGCGCCATCACGACTTCTTCCAGGGAGCAGTTACCGGCCCGTTCGCCGATCCCGTTGATCGTGCACTCCACCTGGCCGGCCCCCGCCTCCACCGCCGCCAGACTGTTGGCCACGGCGAGGCCGAGGTCGTCGTGGCAGTGCACGCTGATCACCGCCCGGTCGATGTTGGGAACGCGTTCCCGCAGGCTTTTGATCACGTGATGCATCTGCGAGGGTGTGGCATAGCCCACGGTGTCGGGGATGTTCACGGTGGTCGCACCAGCGTCAATGACCGCTTCCACAACGCGGCAGAGGAAGTCGATCTCCGTTCGTGCGGCATCCTCGGGGGAAAACTCCACGTCACCGCAATACGTGCGAGCCCGCCGCACGCCCGCCACGGCCCGCGCAAGCACCTCGTCTTCATTCATCCGCAGCTTGAATTCGCGGTGGATCGAACTGGTCGCCAAGAAGACGTGAATCCGCGGCTGGGCCGCATGCTTGAGCGCCTCCCAGGCCCGATCGATGTCGGCATCATTGCATCGCGCCAACCCACAGACCGTGGCCGCCGAGACCGTTTTGGCAATGTCGCTGACACTGGCAAAGTCGCCGGGCGAGGCGATCGGAAAGCCGGCCTCGATGACATCCACCCCCAGTTGCACGAGGGCCTGGGCGATCTCCAGTTTCTCGGTGAGGTTCATGCTCGCCCCGGGCGATTGTTCGCCGTCGCGGAGCGTGGTGTCGAAGATCCGGATCGTGCGTGCTGAAGTCATGGGATGGGAATCGTCGGGATAAGGGAGTGACCGAAAGGACCCGCTCACGGGCGTTGGGGCCCAGTGCCCGGCAGAGCAACATCCTAACCGCTCGCCGTGCGACGCGCTCGGCAGTTGGGGCCTCGACGGTGTAGAATTCTGGCATCAAGCCTCGCTCGGACATCCCTTTGCCTCCGTGACCGCCATGTCGTCGATCGTGACTCCCGAACCCCAGCCACCGGCGGAGCCGGCAGCGTCCTCGGAGCAATTTCTGAGAGAGCCTACGGAATCAGCCCCGCAGAAGGCAGCGGCAGGGGGCTTTCTCCGCCGGTTCGCCTTTTTACGCCGCTTCTCAGGGCTGGGATTCCTGGCGATCGGTGGGCTAGCCTGGTGGTGGCTCGCCACCCATCATTTTGGAGGCGTCGCCGACGATGCCGGCGGGACGGCCGGTCAGCATGCCGCCGGTGAAGGCAACAGCGCGACGGCAGCGGCCATAGCCCGGGTTGTCAGCCTGCCGGTGGCGGCGCAGAAGGCCGCCGACATCGGTCTGGCACCAGTAGAAATCCTTCCGCTTCGTGAGAACCTCACCGTTCCCGGCCGAATCGATTATGACGCCCGCCACCGGCTCGACTACGCGTCGCCCGTCGATGGCATCGTCTCGCGGGTGCTCGTGAAGGTGCGGGAGAAGGTCTCGAAGGGAGACGCCCTGGCGGAGCTTTCCAGCCCGGACGTGGGCATGGCCCGCGACGAGGTCCGCCGTCGCGAGGACAACCGGCTGATCGAAAAGAAGGCCGCCGACTGGGCGACCACCATCGCCGCCAACGTCGAGTCGCTCCTCGACTCGCTCGACAGCCATCCGCCGCTGTCCGCGATCGAACAGCAGTTTCAGGACCGTGTGCTGGGGGCCTATCGCGAAAAAATCCTCGGCGCCTATTCGCGGCTGATCTACGTCGAAAAGGTGAGCGCCGGAACAAAGTCGCTGGGTGAGGGCGGTGTGCTGTCGGGGCGGATCGTCGAAGAGCGGGCGAGCAATCTGGAGGTGGCCAAGGCCAACTTCACCGCTGCCTGCGAGGAGGCGAGGTTTCTCACCCGCCAGGATCGCGATCGGGCCAGTGCCGCGCTCAAGCAGGCCGACCGGCTGCTGCTGATCTCCAAGGAGAATCTCCGCACGCTTGTCGGCAGCCGGCTGGAATCCGATTCCGTGGGAGAGGACGAGGGCGAAAGTCCCGGCGACTCCAGCTCCCTGAGCACCCTCGTGCTGCGGACGCCGTTCGACGGCGTGGTGGAGGATGTCTTCATCTCGAGGGGTGAAAGGGCTCGCGTTGGCGACCGGCTCTTCGTCGTGGCAGACACGAGCGTGCTCTGGGTACGGGCACAGATCCATGAGCGGCAGTGGACAGCGGTCGAGGTCGCCCAGGGGCAGTCGGTGCGGGTGGTGGTGCCGGGGGCCGACGTGCATGAGACGACCGCCGTCGTGAACCACGTGGGCGCGACGGTCGAGACGGAGTCACGCAGCGTGCCCTTGGTGGCGGAACTCACCAACAACGACGCCCATTACAAGCCCGGCATGTTCGTCTGGGTCGATCTGCCGCAGGGTGACCTGCGGCAGGTGTTGGCGGTGCCGGTGTCGGCGGTGATGCGGCACGACGGAAAGACGTTCGTCTTCGTGCCAGACGGGGCAGAGCGGTTTCGCCGCGTCGACGTGACCACGGGCATCGAAAGCGGCGACTCGCTCGAGGTGACCAGCGGTCTGGCGGTCGGGCAGCAGGTGGTGTCGCGGGGCGCGTTCGTGCTCAAGAGCGAACTGCTGCTCGAGCAGGAATCGGAATGACAGGCCTGGCGGTAACGTTCGCCCGGGGGGTTGGCTGATGCTGTCAGGTCTCATCGAATGGTCGCTCGCCAACCGCGCGCTAGTGATTGCGCTGTTCGTGCTGATGTCGTTGGGCGGCCTCTACGCCGCCACGCACGTGCCCGTGGACGCGGTTCCCGATCTCGTCAACATCCAGGTGCAGATCGTGACGGAGGCGGGCTCGCTTCCGCCGCTGGAAGTGGAGCGGTCTGTCACCTATCCCGTGGAACTGGCCGTGAGCGGCCTGCCCAACGTCGAGGAGATTCGCAGCATCTCGCGACTCGGCATCTCGCTGGTGACGATCGTCTTTCGGGAGGGCACCGACATCTTCCTGGCCCGGCAGCTCGTCTCGGAACGACTTCCGGAGGCGAAGAGCCGCATCACGCTGGCCGATGCCGATCCGAAGCTTGGGACCCTGAGCACGGCGCTCGGCGAGATTCTCCAGTTCGAGGTGAAGGGGGCGGGGCAGAGCCTCATGGACCTCCGCAGCCTGCTGGAATGGGAGATCGCGCCGGCGATGCGGGAGGTGTCGGGGGTGACCGACATCAACAGCCACGGCGGCTACGCGAAGAGTTATGAGGTTCGCGTCGACCCCGACCGGATGTCGGCGCAGGGGATCACGCTGGGCGAGGTGCTGGCGGCCCTCGAACGCAACAACGTCAGCACCGGCGGCGGCTACATCGTCAAAAACGGGGAACAGCGGTTTATCCGCGGGCAGGCCCTGCTGGCAGACGCCGACGCCATCGAGCACGTGGTGGTGCGCAGTCCGCCCGGAGGCGTCCCGGTGCTCATCCGCAACATCGGCGATGTCGTGATCGCGCCCTTGGTGCGGCAGGGCGCCGCCACGCGGGACGGACGCGGCGAGGTGGTCACCGGCATGGTGATGATGGTCCGCGGTGAAAACAGCCGGCGGGTGGTGACGGCGGCCAAGGAGCGGCTGAACACGATCCGCGGCACACTCCCCCCAGGGGTCGAACTCGACATTCTCTACGACCGGTCGGACCTGATCGCCCGGACGCTCGATACCGTGCTCCACAATCTGGCCGAGGGCGGCCTGCTCGTGGTCGGCGTGCTGCTCGTGCTGCTGGGAAATGTCCGCGCCGGGCTGATCGTCGCGTTGGCGATCCCGCTGTCGATGCTGTTTGCCGCCAATCTCATGTGGGCCACCGGCATCTCGGCGAGCCTCATGAGCCTTGGGGCGATCGACTTCGGTCTCGTCGTGGACAGCTCCGTGATCATGGTGGAGAACTGCGTGCGGCGGCTCGGTCTGGCGGCTCCTACGGATTCAAAATTGACAGTTGTTCGCGACGCGGCGATCGAAGTCCGCGGGCCGACGATGTTCGGCGAGCTGATCATCGCGATCGTCTACCTGCCGATCCTCTTTCTCGAGGGCACCGAAGGGAAGCTGTTCCGGCCGATGGCCCTGACGGTGCTCTTCGCCCTGGCCGGCTCACTGATCATCTCTCTCACGCTCATGCCGGTGTTGGCGGCGACGGTGCTGACCCGCGAGAAGGAGCATGAGCCGCTGCTGATGCGACTGTTCCATCGGGCCTACCATCCGCTGGCGAAGCTGGCCGTCTTCCACCCGGTGATCGTGTCGCTGCTGGCCGCCGGCCTCGTGGCGGCCAGCATTCCGGTGGCAGTGAATCTTGGGGCGGAGTTCATGCCACGGCTCGACGAAGGGGATCTGCTCATCGAGGTCACCCGCCTGCCCAGCGCCACGCTCGAGGATTCGGTGCCGATCACGACGCGGATCGAAAAGACGCTCGGCGATTATCCCGAGGTGAGAACCGTCTTCTGCAAGACCGGGCGGCCGGAGATCGCCAACGACATCATGGGTGTGCAGCAGACCGACGTCTGGGTGATGCTCAAGCCCCATGCCGAGTGGCCGGCCGACGTGACACGCGAGCAGCTCGTGGAGCGGATGTCGGAGTCGCTGATCGCCGCGGTGCCGGGGGCCAACTTCGGATTCAGCCAGCCGATCGAGATGCGGGTTGACGAACTCGTGGCGGGCGTGAAGGCCGACGTCGCGGTGCTGATCTACGGCGACGACCTCGACACGCTGGGAAATCTCGGCAAGCAGGTCGAGGGCGTGCTCCGGGGGATTCGCGGATCGGCCGACGTGCGGGCCGACTGGCAGGCCAATGTGCCGACGATGCAGATCGATGCCCGGCCCGACCAGCTGGCTCGCCATGCCATCGACGGCATAGAAGTGATGCGGACGGTGTCGGCCATGGGGGGAATCCAGACCGGCGTCATCTATGAGGGGCGGCCCCGCTATCCCCTCGTGGTGAGGTTCCCGCCCGAGTGGCGTGAGAACGCCGAACGTCTGCCGCAGATCCCAGTCGGGGCGACGGGTGGGCGGCCGGTGCCGCTCGGAGAATTGGCCGACATCAAGCGGGCCGAGAGTCCGCCGTCCGTGGAGCATGAAAACGCTCGTCGGCGCACGTTCGTGTCGGCGAATGTCCGCGGTCGCGACGTGGCCAGCTTTGTGCAGGATGCGCAGAGGGCCATCGCGCAGCAGGTACGGCTCCCCGCCGGCTACGCGCTCCGGTGGGGAGGGGACTTCGAGAACCTGCTCTCGGCAAGCCGCCGACTGATGCTGATCACGCCGGTCGTCCTGGGACTGATCGGCCTGCTGCTCTACACCAGCTTCAAGTCGCTCAGGCTGGCGTCGCTGATCTTCTTCGCCGTGCCGGTGGCGGCGTCCGGCGGCATCGCGGCGCTCGCGCTGCGGGGCATGCCGTTCTCGATCGCGGCCGGCGTCGGCTTCGTGGCGCTCTTCGGCGTGGCTGTGCTCAATGGGCTGGTATGGGTCGCGGGGGCGGAGCATGAGCGGCAGGGGGGACGCACGCCGCGTGAGGCGGCGATCACCACTGCCGAGATTCGCATCCGGCCGGTGCTGATGACGGCGCTGGTGGCGAGCCTCGGCTTCCTTCCGATGGCGATGGCCACGAGCGCCGGTGCGGAAATCCAGCGGCCGCTGGCCACCGTGGTGATCGGTGGAATCGTCACGTCCACGCTCCTGACAGCCTTCGTAGTGCCGGCAATCTACCCGTGGTTTGTACCACGATCGCGGGTTTGGCAGACTCCGGCGGTGTGACATCTCCTTCCTGCGCAGGCATGCCCCGATGACACTTCGCGAATTCCAGCAGTTGATCCGTGCCATGTACCACGACAAGGATGCGTCGCGGGGCGTGGAGGGTACGTTCATGTGGCTCACGGAGGAAATTGGCGAACTGGCCACGGCACTCCGCAGCGGCAGCCACGAGGAGCAGTCGCTGGAATTCGCCGACGTTCTGGCCTGGCTGGCCACGATCGCCAACGTCGTCGAGGTCGATCTGGAGGACGCTGTGGCGCGGAAGTATGGGACGGGCTGTCCCGGCTGCGGCCAGTTGGCGTGCATCTGCCCGGATGCGGAGAAGCCATGATCGCACTCGTGCTGGCGCTGGCGGGCCTCCTGATGGCCGACGCGGTCGCGGCGGATCACCGCGACGTGCGACCGCAGCTTCGGGTCGGATTCGACGGCGTCTATCGAACCGGCTCATGGACGCCGCTCACGCTCGAATTTCCGACGTCTGCATCAGACCTGCCACAGGCAGTTCGTGTCTGGGTCGAGGATCCTGACGGTCAGTATGTCCGTTCGCCTCCGGCCCCCGTCGAGATCGGCGCTGATGGAAAGCCGCTCGTGCGGCTCTCCGTCCGCTTTGGCCGGCCCAATGCCCGCGTACTTATCGAGGAGGTACGGCAGACCGGCGTGGGAACATCCGGCCTGGAAGGAGCGGCCGCGGTCCCGCAGTCGTTACCGGCGCCGCTTCCTGCGACCGAATCGGTGATGCTCGTGCTCGGTGACCTGCCTGCCGCCGAGCGGGCCTCGCGACTGCTGGCCAAGGATGACGGTACGCGTCCTCGAGTCGTGGCGATCAACCCGCGAGTGAACGCAGCCGGGGCAGGGGGGGCGGCCACCTTGGGCCGAACGGCCCAGGCCTTCGACGGCGCCGATTCGATCGTCGTCTGCGGTCGCTCGATCGCGGACTTCGATCCCGCCGTGCTCCAAGGCGTTGACGCATGGGTGCGTCAGGGTGGTCAGCTCGTGTTCATCTCGGGCATGTCGGCGGCCGACGTCGATCGCGGGAGCACCCCGGCGGCCGGGTGGCTGCCTGGGTCGGTCGCAAAGCTGGTGCCGCTGCGGCGCGGCAATGCCGTCGAGACGTATGCACGTGCCAACCGACCGCTCGACAAGGGGGCGTTCACTGGGTTGGAGGTGCCGCTGTTCAAGAGCCCACAGGAGATCGACGGGAGTGTCGAAGCGTTCGAAGGACGCGGACCGGCCGATCTGCCGCTGGTCGTGCGACGGGCGCAGGGCCTGGGCACGATCGTCTGGGTCGGCATCGACATCGATCAGGCACCGTTTCGCGACTGGTCAGGGAGCGATTCGCTGCTCGTCGAAATGCTCCGTGGCCGTCGGGCGACCCAGGATGCCGGACGGGCCGGCGAGAACGAGCGCGGCTCGCTCGATCTGGCCGGCCAGCTTCGGCAGGCGATCGATCAATTTCCGGGGGTGGCACCGCTTCCGTTCGAGGTGATCGCCGGGCTTGGCATTCTGTATGTCGCCTGCCTCTATCCGCTCGACTGGTGGCTGGTGTCAGGCCGACGGCTGGGCAGTCCAACCGGTGGCCTCAGGTCGTCGTGGCTGGCGTGGGTGACACTGCCGCTGCTGGTCGCTGCCGCGAGCGGGCTGGCGTGGTCTGCCGGGCAGCGTTTCAAGGGCACGACATGGCAGACCTCCGCCGCGTCGCTGGTCGATCTCGACGTGGGCAGCGGTCTGGTGCGGGTTGCCTCATTTGCGGGTATCTGGTCGCCCGAGAATGCGCGGCTCGATCTGGCGGTCAAAGCGGATCAAAGCTGCCTGCCGATCGCCATCGGCGACCCGACCGCGGGCAAGCCGGCAGTCGGGCGAGTCAGCTGGTTTGCCGCCTGCGGACGAGGAATCGGAGGCACCGATGCAGCCTCTCCCCATCCTTCGTTGGCGTCAACCAACTATGGATATGGTGGCTCGGCGGCAACGCTCGACGGCATTCCGATCGCCGCCTCGTCGAGCCGACTGTTCGAGGCGGAGATCACCGGCCAGACGGCAACCCCGGCGGTGGAGTCGTCGCTGACGCGGGAGGGGCAGGGGACGCTGCGAGGCGAGGTGACCAACCGGCTACCTTTTGTGCTCGATGACTGCGTGCTCGCGCATGCCGGCTGGCTTTACGAGGTGGGCAGACTGAACGCAGGGCAATCGTTCAGTCCGGCCGCGGGCCGCGGCCCCCGCTCGCTCGCCGGCGCGCTGACCCGGCGCACGCAGAACAAGGATCGCGAGATCAACGTCCGCTGGGATCTCGCCGAGCGGGATCCGCTGCGGATCCTGGAGATCGCCGGATTCCATTCAGCCGCGGGGGGCAGCGGCTACACCTCCCTCGAAGCGGGACGGCTTGCCCGGTTTGACCTGTCGCCTCTGCTGCCGCTCGATCGTGCCGTGCTGGTGGGCCGTGGGCCCACCGTGATCGACTGGCAGTGCCAGCCGCAGTCGCTCGCCGGCACCAACGGCCCGGCACAGGTGCCGCCTATGCCCGGGCAGTCCGCCATCTGGCGGATCGTGATCCCGCTCGTCCGGCCGACAGCCACCGCTCCTGCCTCCGCCACCGCTCCTGCCTCCGCCACCTCCTCCATCGCAA
>JBBAVO010000032.1:0-9417 GCA_040397635.1 Pirellulales bacterium | reverse complement strand
GCCACCGCTCCTGCCTCCGCCACCGCTCCTGCCTCCGCCACCTCCTCCATCGCAACGCTGCCATGATCGAAACGATCGACCTGACAAAGAAATATGGCGACTTCTATGCCCTCGAGTCGCTTGATCTGAAACTCGAAAAGGGTGACCTTTTCGGCTTCATCGGGCCCAACGGCGCCGGCAAGACGACCACCATCCGTATCCTTTCCACGCTGCTGGCCCCGACCTGGGGCGAGGCCTACGTCTGCGGCTATTCCATCTACACCCATCCCCGCGAGATCCGTCGGGCGATCGGCTACATGCCCGACATCTTCGGCGTCTATGACGACATGCGGGTGATCGAATACCTGGAGTTTTTCGCGGCGGCCTACCGGATCGACGGCCCGGAGCGGCGGCGGGTGGCGGAGCGATCGCTCGAACTGGTAGACCTCGCCTTCAAGCGGGACGAACTGGTGACCAGTCTTTCCCGCGGCATGACGCAGCGGCTGGGGCTGGCCCGCGTGCTCCTTCACGATCCGCAGGTGCTGCTACTCGACGAGCCGGCCAGCGGCCTGGATCCACGGGCGCGGATCGAGATGCGCGGACTGCTCAAGCGGTTGCAGGGGCTCGGCAAGACGATCCTCGTCTCCAGCCACATCCTTCCGGAATTGGCCGATATCTGCAATCGAGTCGGCATCATCGAATACGGCCGACTGTTGGCCTGCGGCAACGTGCACGATCTTCTGGCACAGGTCCGCGGCCGGCCGGTGATCCGCTTTCGGCTGGCTGGCCCGCCAGAGAAGGCGGCCCGATTGCTCGAGACATCACCCGAGGCGGCGGGGGTGGCGGTTCGCGATGGCGAGGTGCTGGTGACCCTCGCCGACGGCGTCGAGGATCCCTCGCCGCTGGCGGCGAAACTCATTGCCGACGGCCATCATCTGATCTCGATGCGGGAGCAGGAGGTCAACCTGGAGACGGCGTTTCTCGAACTCACAAAGGGGGCGATCGGACGTCCGGGACGGAGTGCGGCGGCGGAAGCGTGACCGAGAGAGACTGATTGGCATCACAGGCGCGAAGGAGTGCAGTATGAATGTGCGATTGGGAAACAGGTTTTGCCTCTTTTTCATGGTCGCTGGTCTGCTGGCGGCCAGTTGTCTGATGGCGGGGCCGCTGGCGGCGGAACAATCCTCTGGCGATCTGCCTGCGGCGAGGCCGTCCGCAGAGGGGCTCGACACGCCAGCCGCGAAACTCGGCTACGCGCTCGGCCTGCGGATCGGCAGCCGCATTGCCGCCGACTTCAAGGGACAGGAGCCGGCCGTCGATGCCGCGGCGCTCGCGCGTGGTCTGGCGGACGCCGTCATGGAGGCGCGGCCGCGTCTCGACGAACAGCAGATCAGACAGACGCTTGAAGCCTTCGATGGACGCATGCGGGAGCGGGAGCGGGAATTTGGCCAGCGGATGCGCGAGGCCGCCAAGGTCAATCTCGCCAAGGCGACGGAGTTTGCCCGGGCGAACGGCCAGAAACAGGGGGTGACGACCCTGCCGAGCGGGCTGCAGTATGAGGTGATTCGCGCGGGCACGGGCGGAAGCCCAACGCTCGACGATACCGTGGTCGCGCACTACCGTGGCACCCACATCGACGGCCGCGAATTCGACGCCACCGACCCGAAGGGCGACCCCGCTTCGTTTCCCCTTCGCGGCGTCGTGCCCGGATGGCAGGAGGCGTTGCCGCTGATGAAGACGGGCGCAACATGGCGGATCTACGTACCGCCGCAGTTGGGCTACGGCGAAGAGGGATCGCCACCGGTCATTGAGCCGAACGAGCTGCTGATTTTCGAGATCGAACTGGTGAAGATCGTGCCGTCCAAGTGAGGCGGAGAGCACATGAGGCGGAAACCATGGTCAGGGCAGGGATGGCGTTGAGGCGGGCAGAGTGGCTAGTGCTGGCCGCGTGGCTGGCGATGGCTGTCGTGGCCGCGCCGTGGGCATGGACCGCGCCGCCGACGGTTGATCGGTTTACCGAAGCCCGCGAACAGATGGTCCGCGACGACATCGCCGGCGGCGGGGTGACCGATCCGCGTGTCCTCGAAAGCATGCGGCTCGTGCCCCGGCATGAGTTCCTGGCCGCCCAGCAGCGGCCCTACGCCTACTTCGACATGGCCCTGCCGATCGGCGCATCGCAGACCATTTCGGGGCCGTTCGTCGTGGCCTACATGACCGAGAAACTGGAGCCCCAACCGACCGACCGCGTGCTGGAGATCGGCACCGGCAGCGGGTATCAGGCCGCCGTGCTCTCGCCGCTCGTGGGCATGGTCTACTCCATCGAAATCAGCCGCATGCTCGGCGAGAAGGCGGCGCGCACGCTCACGCGGCTGGGCTATCGCAACGTCGTCACAAAGATCGGCGACGGCTATCAGGGCTGGGCCGAGCATGCACCGTTCGACAAGATCATCGTCACCTGTTCACCGGAAAACATACCGCAACCGCTCGTCGATCAGCTCGCCGAAGGGGGCCGCATGATCATCCCGGTAGGGGAACGCTACGAGCAGACGCTCGTGCTCCTTTCGAAGCGGAATGGCGTGATGGAGCGGGAGTCGCTCGTGCCGAGCCTGTTCGTGCCGATGACGGGCACCGCGGAGCAGGGGAGGAGAGTGCAGCCGGACGGCACGAAGCCGGCGTTGCACAATGGCGGCTTCGAGGAACTGCTCCCCGATGCGGATGTACCAGCCGCCTGGTACTACGGGCGGCAGTTTCAGGTTGTCGAGGGACAGGATGCGCCGGAGGGCCGCAGCTATCTCCGGCTGGACAACGTGCAGCCGGGGAGACCGGCCCAACTCTTCCAGGGGTTTGCGGTCGATGGCCGCACGATTGGCCGGGTGGCATTTTCACTGGACGTCCGTGGCGATGGCATCGGAGTCGGGCCGAACCCCGACGATTTTCCGGGCCTCGTGGTCCGTTTCTTCAACGACGAACGCACGCGGTCGCAGAATGGCCAGGTGGGACCTTGGAAGGGGAATGGTCCGTGGCGGCGAGTCGAGGGAACGGTCACCGTACCGGTCTGGGCTCGCGAGGCGATCCTTCAGGTCGGACTGCTTGGGGCTACCGGCCGGCTGGATGTGGATGATGTCCAGGTGGCCGGAATCCCCCGCTGATCACGCCGTTTTCATCCTTTTCGGCCACCCGCCTTCAGTCGGCCCGAGGGCGATCAGTCCGCGACGGGCCTAGCCCGCATATATTTCCCATCCTCCTTGATTTGCCAAATCCGCAAACTATTCTTGGCTCGTGCCGGCAGTTTTAAGCGTCCCAGCCGTCTGCGGCTGAAAACGGGCGATCCACACTTTTCAAGGGAGCGTGATTCAGATGTTGGTCAATCGTCGGTGGTTGCGGGTGGCTGGGGTTGTCACATTTGTCGCGGTTGCAGCGACGGCCTGCGACGCTGATGCTGGCTGGCATCATCGTTATCGCGGCCACGGTTCATCGGGCGGCAGCTCGGGTGGCTCGTCGGGCGGCAGCTCAGGTGGCAGTTCGGGCGGCTCGTCGGGCGGCAGTTCGGGCGGCTCCAGCTCCTACAGTTCCTACGGCTCGTCCGGTGGTAGCTATGGTTCGTCGGGCTCCGCTGGCTCACACGGCAGCTGGGGTTCGCACCATGCGGCCAAGATGGCGCGGCGTGCCTACCGTCATTCGGCCCACGGCTCGTCCGGTGGCTCCTCGGGCGGCAGCTCGGGCGGCAGCTCGGGTGGCTCGTATTCCTCCAGCGGCTCCTACGGCGGCTCGTCGGGTGGCTCTTCGGGTGGCGGCTCGTACGGAGGTTCCTACGGTGGCTCGTACGGCGGCTCTTCGGTGCCGGCGGCGACCTACTCCAGCGGCTACAGCTACAGCGGCTACAGCGATCCGGTCGAGTCGTATCGCGTGATTGGCGAACCGTCGGTCAGCGGCGGCGAGATCATCGAGTCGCCGCAGTACGCCAGCCCGATCTCGAACGATTCCACCACCAGCGTCGTACCCGCCGATTCGGCCCTCCTGTCCGTGGAGGTTCCCGCCGGTGCAACGATCTACGTCAACGGTGCGAAGACTTCGGCCACCGGCACCGTGCGGCAGTATGTGTCGCGTGGCCTTGCCGCGGGCAAGCGGTATGAGTTCACGGTGCGGATGACCGTCGACCGCGACGGCCAGACCAGCGAGCAGACCAAGGTCGTCTCGCTGGCCGCCGGCGGACGTTCGAGTCTGTCGTTCACCGCGGCCTCGGCCCCGAAGACGAGCCTGACGCTGCACGTGCCCGCCGACGCAAAGGTCTGGCTGGCCGGCAACGAAACCTCGTCGGCTGGTGCCACTCGGCAGTTCCAGACCTCGACGCTGGCCGCCGGCCAGGCGTGGAAGAACTACGAGATCCGCGTCGCGACCGTCGTAGACGGCCGCGAGCAGGTCGTTTCGAAGGTGATCGATCTGGCCGCCGGCCAATCGATCGAACTGTCGCTCGACCCCGCCCAGCGGACGGCCTCGGCCGACGCGACCGCGTCGGTTCGCTAGTGGCTCTTTCATGCGGCCCGGGCCTGGCCCGGCCGTTCTGTGCAGTCCTTCACTCCCGCGCGGCCGCGTGCCGCGCGGGAGTTTTTTGTTTTCGAGCGACCGACTGGTGACGCGCCGCCGGGACGGCAGAAGCACTTCGTCCGCCGATCCCGGCTCCTCACATTGCCAGGCTTGCCCAGCCTGTCATCTTCTGGCCGGGTCGCGGAATGGAGCCCGACCGCGTCGAATGAAGCTTTATGACGTCGGCCATTCCACGCACGTCCCGCCGCTTTTCCTGGTCGCCGGCTGCCCGCCTGGCGGCATCGGTGGGTCTGTTGGCCTACTTCGCGGCGGTGATCGTGCCGCCGCTGGCGGGACCGCCGCCGGCAAGCGACCTGGCCATGGCGGCGCTCCAGCCGTTGAGGCCGCTCGTCGGGAGTCTGTTTCTCGGGCATGGCTATCGTTTTTTCGCGCCCAATCCCGGACCGGGCCACTCCATCCAATGGACGATGCAGATGGCTGACGGCTCGACCCGGCAGGGCTCGATCCCTGACCGTGATGCCGACTGGCCCCGACTGCTCTACCACCGCCGCTTCATGATCAGTGAGAAGATCGCGGCATTCGTGCCGCCTCCCGACGCCCCGGCCGACGTGCGTCAGCAGAGCAGGAGGGAGTGGCAGCCATTGGTAAAGGACGTCGCCGGCCATCTCCTCCACCGATACGGCGGCGCCCAGGTGACGCTCCAAATGACGGAGCACTATCTTCCCGAACCGGAAGAGGTGATTCGGTCGAAGCAGGGCGGAGCAGAGCAGGGGAGGGACGCGGTCACGCCACTGGGGACGTATGCGTTGGCGGGAGCGAATACCCCATGACCACAAACGGCTCTATGACGAGCAGCGAACGCCCGCGTGACAGCTGGCTGGCGGACTGGCTCGATGCCTGGAATCGGTTCTGGTTTACGCCTGCCGATCCACTGCCGCTGGCGCTGATACGAATCGCCGTCGGCACCCTGCTCGCCTGGGCCAGCTTTGTCTGGTGGCTCGACGCCGAGGCCTTCTTCAGCCATCACGGCTGGCAACGGCCCGAGAACGTCTGGCGGATGAACGATCAGCCGTGGCAGTGGAGCTGGTACTTCGCCGCAGGCTCCGCCGGAATGGCCCGGATGCTCGCGGGCATCACGCTCGTCGCGGCCGTGATGCTCGCACTCGGCATCGCCACGCCCCTGGCAGCGATCGTGTCGCTCGTGGGACTCATCAGCGCCGTGAATCGCGCGCCGCTCAACGTCTTCGGCCTGGATGACACGCTGGGAATGCTCCTGATCGCGGTGGCAGCCGGACCTTCCGGAGCGGTGCTCTCCATTGACCGCTTGCTCGCCCCGGACATCGCCGCCGACAGGCCGTCGGTCCGGGCGAATCTGTCGCTGCGGCTGATTCAGGTGCATCTCTGCGTGGTCTATCTCTTCTCCGGCTGCGGGAAGCTGCTGGGAGCCAGTTGGTGGGAGGGAACGGCCCTCTGGGGCGCCGCTGCCAATGTGCAGTACCGCACGCTCGACCTCACTTGGCTGGCCAGCCACCCGTGGCTCATCAACGCCCTCACGCTCAGCACGCTGTGGTGGGAAATTGCCTATGCGACACTCATCTGGCCACGGCTGACCCGCCGGCTGTTTCTCGCCATGGCGGTGCCGGTACACCTGGGGATCGGCCTCGCGATGGGGATGATGGAGTTCGGCCTCGCGATGCTGGCAGCGAACGTGGCGTTCGTGCCGGCGGACGTTCTGCGGCGTCTTCTACGGCCGCTCCTCAGCCGTTCCGCACGAACACCATCGCATCGCGCATGACAGACACCACTGAGATGGTCGGCTCGCCGCGTACGATCCGACTGACACTGGCCTACGAGGGCACGCGGTATTCAGGCTGGCAGGTTCAGCCCGGCCGGGCGACGGTGCAGGGGGCGCTGGCCGAGGCGATCCGCGGCGTCACGGGCGAGGCGATCGTGCCGCGGGGTTCCAGCCGCACCGATGCCGGGGTCCATGCGCTCGGTCAGGTGGTGGCGTTCACGACCGCGAGCAATCTCGAGCCGGGTGTGTGGGTGCGGGCACTCAATGCCAAGCTCCCCTCCGACATCACCGTGGTGGACGGCTATGCCGCCCCAGACGGCTTCGATCCGGTCTGGGCCGCCGTCCGCAAACGCTACCGCTATCGGATCCACGATGCGGCCTGGCGTCCGGTGTTCCAGCGGCATCTGGTCTGGCGGTGGAAATCACGGCTCGACGTCCCCGCGATGCAGGCCGCCGCTGGTGAACTTGTCGGTGAACACGATTTCACCAGCTTCGAAACCACCCCCTCCACAAGACTGTCGAAAGTTCGCACAATCCATTCGGCCGAGGTGTTTCGACACTCCGGCTACGATGATGCTCCCGATGCCGAGGTCTGGCTGGAGGTCGTCGGCAACGGTTTTCTTTACAACATGGTGCGGATCATCACCGGGTCGCTCGTGATGGTTGGCTCCGGCAAGCGGAGGCCGGAGTGGATCCGTGAGGTGATCGCGGCCCGGAGCCGGCCGGTCGCGGGCCCGACGGCGCCACCACAGGGGCTGGTGCTCGTGTCGATCGACCTCGACCTCGATGTGTCCCACCGATCCGCCTCTTCGAATCCGGCTCCCGCATGGCAAGAATCCCCGAACAACTCGGAAAACTGAACCTCGGCCGGCAGCTGGGGACGGGCCGGCACTGTCAGGTCTGGGAGGCCGTGGACACCGACACAGGCCGTCGGCTGGCGGTGAAGGTTGTCGTCCCTGAGATGGCCGGAGATGCGGGCGAGCGCCGGCTGCTGCGTCACGAACTCGCGGTGGCCCGCAGCCTCGACCATCCCGCCATCATCCGCATCGACGGATTCTCCGCGGCGGGTGGGCTGCCACACCTGCTGATGGAACTCTACCCACACGCCAACCTCAAAAAACAGATCGCCGCGGGTGTGGATGGGATCGCGCCGCAGCTCCACCGCATCGTCACGCAGCTGGCCTGGGCGCTCGATCACATGCACGGCCGCGGCTGGATTCATCGCGACTTGAAGCCGGAAAACGTGCTGGCCGCGGCCGACGGCGAGGTCAAGCTGATCGATCTGGCGATCGCCGCCAGGAAGTCGGGAATCCTCAGGCGGCTGTTGGGCGGCAGGACGAAGCCGCAGGGCTCGCCGAGCTACATCGCGCCGGAGCAGATCCGCGGCCTGCCGGTCGATCCGCGGTCCGACATCTATTCCCTGGGCTGTGTGCTGTTCGAATTGCTGGCAGGCATGCCGCCATACACCGCATCCACGACGGAAGACGTCCTGCACAAACACCTGTCGGCGACACCGCCGTCGGTCGAGGCGTTCAATCGCAACGCCACCACGAGCGTCTCAAAGCTGATCCGGCAGATGCTCGCCAAGAAACCGGCCGACAGGCCTGCTTCCATGAAGGAAGTCGTGCAGCACGTCGGCGCGATCAAGTTCCTGAATCGGGTGGGCGGCTGATTGCTGGTCGTTTCGGACGGGCTCCCCCGTGGCGGCGAGTTTTCAACTTGCCGAATCCGGGACCCAAGCCCCACAAGATGCAATCTTGCGGCCACGGCGGAAAGCTTCGGCCAGTGCTCGCCTGCTAGGACGACAGGATGTCGTGGTCCGCGTGAGGCCATCTTTCCGAATTGACGCCGGGTTCGACCAGCGGTGACAATTCGGTTCCCACCCCGGTTCCAGTGAGGTCAGAAATGTCGTCAGGATTGCATCGGCTGCCGCTTGAGAAGCCCATCTACGAGATCGAGGACAGGATCTCGCAACTGGAGGCTGCGCCGATCGGTGCGCAGGAGCAGGAAGAGTTGCGACGGCTGAAGCGAGAACTCGTCGAGGTGCAAAAGAACGTCTTTGGGAGCCTCGATCCCTGGCAGACGGTCGAGGTGGCCAGGCATCCAAATCGCCCGAAGACGAGCGACTATCTTTCACTGGTCTTCGATGAGTTCGTCGAACTGCATGGCGATAAGTCGTTCGGCGATGATCCCGCGATGCTGACCGGGTTTGCCAAACTCGAACAGCACAAGGTGCTGGTCGTTGGCCACCAAAAAGGAAAGACGCTGGCCGAGCGGCAGGCCTGTCACTTCGGCTGTGCCCACCCCGAGGGCTACCGCAAGGCGATGGGCAAAATGCGGCTGGCGGCGAAATACGGTCTGCCGGTGATCTGTCTGATCGACACGCCCGGCGCCTATCCAGGCATCGGTGCCGAGGAACGCGGTCAGGCCCAGGTGATCGCCGAGAGCATGTTCATGATGGCAACGCTCCCCGTGCCGATCCTCTGTGCGGTGATCGGCGAGGGTGGCTCGGGCGGAGCGCTCGGCATCGGTGTCGGCGACCGTGTGGCGGTGCTCGAGCACGCGTACTACAGCGTGATCAGCCCCGAGGGCTGCGCTGGGATTCTCTGGAAGAGCGTCGAGTTCAAGGCCGACGCGGCCCGGGCGCTGCGGTTCCGCTCGCGGGACCTGAAGGAGTTCGGCGTGATCGACGCCGTGATCGAGGAGCCAGCCGGCGGAGCCCATCGGCATCCACGGCAGATGGCGACGCGGCTCAAGACCTGGCTCGTGCGGTCGCTGCGGAGCCTGGTGGACCAGCCGGTCGAAACCCTCGTCGCGGACCGCTACGACAAGTTCCGGCGAATGGGCGTCTTCCTGGAAGAAGCCGCATCGTAGGACGCGATGCCAGCACTAGCAGCCGGAGGCTGCCAAGAAAAAACGACACGATGTCGTGTTTTTCGTGAACACAGTTCCGGCGAATGGGCGTCTTCCTGGAAGAAGCCGCCGGTTGACGGACTCCGCCAGGGTGCGGTTCGGGGCAGCTTTCTCCGCGTTTCTCAGCGTCTGCGGAAGTGCCGTTGGCCGTGCTAAGGTCCTGACGCATGCGTGCTTCCAAAAAA
>JBBAVO010000031.1:8620-18205 GCA_040397635.1 Pirellulales bacterium | reverse complement strand
TCGTATTTCCCTCCTCGCGGCCGATGGTCACCGGCGTGGGGATCTGGCTGAACACGCGGCCCCGGTCGGCGCCGTGCAGGACGCGGAGCGTGATCTGAGCCATGGGTGGGAATCCGTCGAGGGATCTGAAGAAACTCTCGTGTAAGTTTGCCACACAAACCGGGTCAAAGCCCGAGTGTGGCGTGTCGGCCGGAATCCAGTGGAAAAACAGGGGCGCCTCCCACAGGAATGGGGGGCTTCCTGGCGGCTTGGCGCCGGTTTGGCTGCTATACTGACGGCTCACGCGTCCGTAGCTCAATTGGATAGAGCATCGGTCTTCGGAACCGAGGGTTGCAGGTTCAAGTCCTGCCGGGCGTATTTCAGTTGGCGTTCCAGTGGCGGAGCGAGGCCCGAAGGGATCGCGACGCCGGAAAGCAGCCTGCAGGTTCAAGTCCTGCCGGGCGTATTTCAGTTGGCGTTCCAGTGGCGGAGCGAGGCCCGAAGGGATCGCGACGCCGGAAAGCAGCCTGCAGGTTCAAGTCCTGCCGGGCGTACTTCAAGTTGGCTGTCCAGTGAACACCAGTCGGTCCAGGCCCTTCTTCCGTTCCGCCCACTAACGTCTCTGGGGATCCAACATCGTGTGTTTCTCCATCTCCTCACCTCCTGGCCTTCTCATCGAATAGGGAAAGGTAATGGGGGAGGGCAGGTGTCTCAACCATCATTGGCACAGACGGGGAGATAGGTCAGCGGCACTGTTCCGCACATCACGACTCTCTGATCAGCCAGACACTTGCAGAAGTGCCATTGATCAACTAGTCTCCGGGCGGGGGGGGCGGGGAGTAGTGCCCTCCAATCGGCGGGGTTTCGAGTCCGTCCAAATTTTTCATATCATCGTGGCGGCGATGGTGGGTGCGAAGGTTCCTAACGGAGGGGCTGTCATGAGCCGGTGTTCTGGGATTCGAAATCGATTGTCTGCCGATCTGTCTGAGGAACCCCGTCCATCCCGACATGCCGCAACGCCGCCTGGTTTCACTCTCGTGGAACTTCTCGTCGTGATCGCGATCATCGGCACGCTCGTCGGCCTGCTTCTGCCGGCCGTCCAGACGGCCCGGGAATCGGCACGTCGGATCACCTGCAGCAACAACATGAAGCAACTGGCCCTGGGACTGCAAAACTACCACAGTGCGCGTAAGGTGTTGCCTCGCGCGGCACTCGTTTTCCCCGATAACACGGGTGCCAATCAGGCAGGGACGTGCACGAACGGGTGGGAGAGGAAGGGCGGCTGGTCGTGGCAGTCTTTGATCCTCCCGCAGGTCGAGGAGGAGTCGCTCTTCAACCGGCTCAATTTCAATGAGCACCTCGTGGGAGCCTGTGGTGGCACGCGAACGTGGGATGCCGTGGCACGGACGATCGTGCCGTCGTTTCTCTGCCCCTCCGACGGGACGCCGGCAAAAAACTTCGGCGGCGGGGCCACTCCCGCCAATCATCTTGCGGGAACAAACTATTCCGCCGTGACGAGCATCGACGAGAACCATGCCTCCGGCGGGAATACCCGACTGACGCCGCTCCACCCGCACGCCAAACGGTCGCGCCTCGAAGACATCACGGACGGCACGAGCAAGACCATCGCGGTGATGGAAGTGTTTCGCGGTCGCGAGTTGTGGCGAACGGGCGGGACCGACTTAAACTTAACGGGTAGGCGCTGCTACTCGTGGATCTCTCTCAGCGCCTGCGGGGCGGATGCCAGCCGCCAGCCGAATCATCCGGTCGGTGCGCCCTGGTCGGGGGACGTTTCCAGCCAGTGGGACATGACGCGGGGCCAGGACCAGGTCTGGTATGAGAACATGGGTCTCGAGTGGTCTCACCATAGCGGCCCCAAGCCGGCGTCGAGCCTCCATCCGGGCGGCGTCAATGCGATGTTCGCCGATGGTGCCGTGGACTTCATCAGCGATAGCGTCGATCTGACCGTGTTAAAAAACAGTGTCACGCGGGCGGGAGGGGAAACCCTGACCATCCGCAATGGGAACTGACGATCGACCGCACTGTATGGCAAGACAGGGTAAATTCATGACACGGCTCGGCATGCTGCCTTCGATGACCGCGGTGGTCATGCTCATGGCGTTCGCGTCGGTCGGTTGCTCCGGTGCCGCTGGTGTGCATCATGCCAATGCCGAATATCCCACGTGGCCTGCCGTCGACAGGTTCCGCAGCGACGAGTTGACGCCGATCGCGATGACGGCGGATTTCGGAGACTGGAAGAAGTTCCGAACGCTCGTCATCGCCGCTGACTATCGCAAGGCGGTCGAGGAGTTCGCAGCGACGCCGGTTCCGAAGAAGTGGGCGACGCCCGAACGTACGGCCGCGAAGGACAAAGCCGCCGCCGACATGAAGGCCCTCATCGAGGCCGCCGAGGCGAATGAGCCGCCCAAGGAGATCGAGTCGCTCTGGAAAGCCGTCTGTCAGTCGCTCGGGGAATTGAACAAGGCCACGCGTTGAGAAGCGTGTCGCCGACGTGGCCGATCCCGGCGGAGACGGTCTCGCGGATCGGGGTCGCCCCGCTCCGCCGCCAGCGGTATCAGTGCGCGGTGCGTGGGGATGTCGGTGCATCTCGCTTCGGCACGGCGCGGGCGGCTTCGTGGGCAGCCAGCGCGTCACGGGCGCGTTGGTGGTCGGGTTGGATCTGGAGAACGCTCTCGAGCCACACGACGCCTTCTTGGGGTCGGCCGTATTGCAGCAGCATCGCGCCGATCTCGTAGCGGAGTTCCACGTCGCGTGGATTGTCGACGACGCGGCGCACGAGATGCTTCACCGTGGCCGACGCCGCCTGGGCACGGGCGGCGAACTCGAAATGCTCGCGCGCCGGCCGGCCCACGATCTGCAGGGCCCAGGCGTACGCCAGGCGCAGATCTTGTTCATAGGGGCTCCGTGCCACGGCGGGCTCCAGCCACGCGATCGCTTCCGCGGCGCGGCCATGGGTGGAATCGAGCTTTCCGATGGCGAGCCTGGCTTCGTCGTGGTCAGGCTTCAGCGTGAGCACCCGCACGTAGGTCTCGCGTGCCTCCTGGCTTTTTCCCAGTGAATCGAGGCACATGCCCAGTCCGAAGAGAGCGTCGGGGTCGTCAGCCTCGCCGACGAGATACTGGCGATACAGGCCGACCGCGCGACGATAGTCGCGGCTTTCGCGCAGGGCCCGGGCCAGGTGCAGTCGCACGTCGTTCCGCCACGGCGCCAGGGCCAGCGCGCGGCTAAAGGAGTCGGCGGCTTCGGGCCAGGATCCCTGATGTGACAGGACGAGCCCGCGGTACATGTGCGGCTGGGGACTGTCGGCCTGGTCGCCTTCCCAAGCGTCGAGCAGAGACCGTGCGTCATCCAAGCGGAAGCTGCGCAGGCTCCCTTGCACCGCGGCCTCGTAGAGTTCCGGAGCGTCATCACCCGGATTCATCATCCGGGCCAGCAACCGCGGGTCGCTCAACGGTATCCTTCCGGCTTGGGCCAAGGCCAACATCGCCTCCAAGTCGAGGGCCTCGGCGGAATACCCCAACCGGGACGCACGGGCCAGGCGTTCATGTGCGCGATCCATCTGCCCCAGCCGCCGATGGGCCCGCGCCATCCAGAATTGCGTCGCGCCGCTTTTCGGATTCAGACTTTCGGCGAGATCCAGTCGTGAGAGGGCCGTCCTCGCGTCGTGTCGCGTCAGCGCGCGACGTGCCTGCCAGATCCGATACTCCACGAGTCCCGGCCGCAGCATCACGCCCGCCGCCACAATGCCGAGCGACACGATGCCGAGCGACACGCCGAGGAGCAGGCGTCTTGGGATCAGGACTGTCTTCACGGCGGAAGCCATCAACCACACCCCGCAGCGCAACATAGCCGGACTGGAGCCGTTCCTGTGACGGAGCAGAGCCCTAGTCCGCCCGGTTCTCCCATACGGTGACCACGCTCGCGCGGGCGGAAGCAGCTGTCTCGTCGAAGCGTCCATTGCCGACGAACAGATCGATGTCGCCGTCCTCGTCATAGTCGCCGAGCAGCAAGGTGGGGTGATGGCAGGCCGATTGCTCGATCACACGCGGCACGAATTGCCCCGGAGCGACCTGGTCCAGCCAGAGCACTGACACGAACTGGTCGAGGTCGACCTGGCCCTCGACGTTGTCCTCCTCCGCCATGGAACAGGCGACGATATCGGCCAAACCGTTGCCGTTGATGTCGGCCGCCTCGGCGTGGAACACGCCATACATCCGCGTCAGGTCGTGAACCTCGTAGTCCATCGGCCCCCGCTGCTGCAGCCACCGGATGCCATGGTAGGGCTTCAGCAGGCTGTCGTCATACGTATCGCCGTTGGTCAGCAGGATGTCGAGACGTGCGTCGCCGTCGACGTCCACGAGCTGCATGCCGGAAGACCCCCAGGCCGGATGCGGGGCGCGATAGAGTTCCCGGAACTCGACGAACCGCCCTCCCTGATTCAGGTATCCGCGGACCGATTCTAGCTCCTGGCTGAACAGGGCGACGATGTCCGGCAGCCCATCTTCATCGAGGTCGGTCGTGGCGACATGGCTCGCGCCGTGGTGGCCGTCGATATCCCGCGGGGTGAACGTCGGTGGTTCCCCCGGTGCCGCGCGATTCTCGAGCACGAACAAACGCCCGGTCGAGTGGTAGCCGAACTCGGCGACGACGATGTCGAGACGGCCGTCGCCGTCGATGTCCGCCGGCTGGATGTCGGACACCCGGCTCAGGCCGTCGGCAAGCGTGATTCGCTCGAACCTGCCGTCGTCCGTCTGCCGCAACCACTCCACACTTCCGAGTTTGTGATCCATCGCCAGAAAGGAGCCGAGATTGGCCACCACCAGGTCCATCCGCCCATCCGCGTCGAGATCAACCGCCCGCATCTGCGCGGGATGCGGAATCTGGGCGATCGGCTCGAGCGACGAGTCGGGATCACCCGGACGGCCGAGGAGAATCGCGCCGTTGCGCATGTCGGAGACCACCAATTCGGGACGCCTGTCTCCGAGCACATCGATAAGAAGCATGCTCGCGACGAACGGGGGCGCGGGGGCGTCGGGCCAGAAAATCTCGCGTCGGGTCAGCCGCAACGAGCCCTTGGCGGTATCCGTCGCGATCGGCGGCAGGTCGAGTCTGTCGGGAGCTTGCCGTCGATACCAATCCAGAACCGCTTCTGGGTCGGTGTTTCCCCAGATGTTCCAGGAGCGACCTCCGATCTGCACCATCTTCCAGATCGTGTCGGACCATCTGTCCTTCGGAAGCACGTCGGGCTGCGGCTGCAGATGGCAGTGGGAACACACCTGGGCGAGCTCAGCCGCGGTAACGGGCTTGGGCCCGCCCGCTGCCTCGCTGTCCCACGGGGGCGTACGGGAACCCGCCGACAACTCGACGGGCAGGCGGGAGGCGGAGGCGCGGAACGCGGACGTCACCAGAATGATCAGAATCACGACCACGACGGACGCGGCAATACGCCGGAAGTTGCGTGACGAGTCGCCCGTGGTCGTCATCTTCCTCTCCCCGCGCCGAGAATGGAGCGAACGGCCCAACTTCCAGAATACGTCGTTCACACGGGCGAAGATAGCCCGGTCAATGGCACCTCCGCAACCATTATCCTGCTGGTTTCCGGCTGGCGAGCCTGAACCAACGAATCTCGCGGCGACGCGGCCGCCGCACCCGTTTCCCGACCGCCGCGATCCGACCGGCCTCGCAGACGATTCTGCCCTCCTCGACGAGCCCGTCGGGCATGACGACGGTGCCGTTCTCAATGACGAGCGGGGGTGGGTCTTGAGTCACTTGTCTGCGGTCGGCTTGGCCGCCGCGGAGAGGCCCAACTGGATCGCGGGCATGCCCTTCTTCACGGAGACCTTCAGGCCAGACGTCTTCGGGTTGGCGTAGATCTCCGGTAGCAGGCTCTTGGTGACCTGCGGCATGGCCCCCATCAGGCCGTCGCTGCCGCCTTCCGTCGCGGGCGCCGCGGCGCCGTCCTTTGATTCGTACTTCGTCACGACCGCCGTGTAGTCGCCGGGCAACGCGCCATCACCGGCCGTGAACGTCGACAGCTTGAAGGCACCCGACGCATCGGTCGCGCCCGATGCCGGCCTGCCGCCCCCTTCGGGCATGAGCGTCACTGCCGCGGCGCCGACGGGCTTGCCGTCGAGCGTGACCTGGCCGGTGACCTGCACCGGCACGGGCCGCCGCTTCCCGCACCCCGTCGGCACGACGACGATCATGAGGCAAGCCGACAGCAGCAGGCAGCGGTCGAAGCAAAAACTCATGGGAGTTCTGCCTTCAGGCCGTCGGCCCGGCAGCCGAGCCGCTGGTAGAGCGTGTGGTCGATTGTATCGCTGATGAACCTCACGGCTCCGTCGCCGAGGACAGTGTTGACGCCGTCCGCAGCGTGTTTGCTCTTGTAGCCGAATTCGGTGTTCCAGTTGCAGCGGGCGGCGCAGGTGTCACCGCCCGGGGCGCTTGCGGCATCCGCGGCGCAGGAGTCGAAGTTGATCGGGATCAACGTGCTCGTCAGCCCGTGGCTGCTGTTGGAACTTGCCCAGCCGTTGTTGCTGTGCGTGCTGCAGTTGACCCGCACCTCACCCATGAAGAGCGTGAAGGACAGCCCATCGCTGATGTTTCTCAACTTGCACTGCCACTTGTTGCCGCGCCGGGTGAACACGCCCGAGGGATTGTTCTCACTAAATCCAGTCTTCGGCCGGAAGGAACTCCAGGTCAGGGAGCAGGGGCAGGCCGGGTTGCCGGACGCGCCGCCGGCACTCTCGCTGCCCCACGTGCCCGAGTAGTTCGAGAACGCGACTGGTGAGTCGGGGATGTTGCCGCTGTGCCCGTCGCTCGGGCAGACGAACGTCGGGATCGCGTGGTAGTTGAGCGCCTTGCCGCCGATCGACTGCGACTGCACGTTGGTGCTGCTGTTGAAGTCGATGCTGCTGTAGAGCGACGACTGCTCGATGAAGGGGAGGATGTGGACGAGCAAACCGCCCTGCTCAGGATTGGGACTCGGCGGGGCAGGCGTGGCCCATGGGAGGTCGTGCCGCCAGTAGCCGCCGGGGGGCAGCTGCTGGCGGGCGTGCTCGTAGTTGTGCAATGCCAGACCGAGTTGACGCAAGTTGTTGCCGCAGGACGAGAGCCGGGCGGCTTCGCGGGCCGACTGCACGGCCGGCAAGAGCAGTCCCACGAGCGTGCCGATGATGGCGATCACGACAAGCAGTTCGACGAGCGTGAAGCCGCGTCGCCAGTCGCCCGCATGCGAGCTTGGCACTTCGAAATCGTGCATGGTAGCCCTCCTCATTTCAGAAATATGGGTGTCAACTCACCGACGCCTCGTCCCCTCCAAAGACGTAGAGTACTCGATTCCGGACCGTCTGCAAACTCAGGAGCGTCGACGAATACCCTAGGGGACGAATACCCTAGGGATAGACCGGTCAATGACGCCTCCGCAACCATTTCCCGGCCGCTTGGTCAGCGTGAACCGAAAACGCTCTGGAGTGTTTCATGATCGCTCCTTCCGTGTGCGCTCACTGCAAGCCTTTACGGGCTATTCGAAGCCCTCGTACGTGCTGCCGATGAGCCGGAGAATCTTTCGGGTCGTCTGGACGCTCGTTCAATCCACGCATGGGCGGGCTGTGAAAGCCAAGCATGACCGGCTCTGTTCGCCGTCGGGGGTGCGATCAATTACGATTCTGGGATCGAAGTCGGTTTGGTCGCGCGTCGTCGCACCGTCCTCTGGTCATTCCTCGTCGCCCAATACAGCAGGTATGCGATCATGAAGCCAACGCCACTCTGCCTCGTCATCCTGCTCGTGGGCCTTACCGCTCCCGCCATGGCCGAGCACAACGTTCCTCCTTCTGGCTTCACGGCCCTCTTCAACGGCCAGGACCTCTCCGGCTGGTATGGCTGGGGCACGCAGGATCCCACCGATCTCTCGAAGATGACGCCAGAGCAGCGGGCCGACTACAAGCAGAAGTCGATTGAGGGCGGCCTCGTCGATGGCAAGGGAGTCGACAAGGGGGAGCAGCTCAAGGCCCACTGGCGGGTCGAGAATGGTGAACTCGTCAACGATGGCAAGGGCCTCTACCTCACCACCGACAAAGACTACGGCGATTTCGAGCTGTGGGTCGACTACAAGATGCTGCCCCTGGGCGACAGCGGCATCTACCTGCGCGGCATCCCGCAGGTGCAGATCTGGGACTACACCGAGGAGAAGAAGTTCCCCATCGGCGCCGACAAGGGCTCCGGCGGCCTCTGGAACAACAAGGGCGAGGAGGGCAAATTCCCGCTCAAGCGGATGGACAAGCCCTTCGGCGAATGGAACACCTTCCACATCCGCATGATCGGAGAACGGGTCGACGTCAGGCTCAACGGCGAGGTCGTCGTCGCGAATGCGCCGCTGGAGAATTTTTTTGCCAACAAGAAATCGGGCTACGTGGCCTATGGCAAGAAGGACGACAAGGCCGCAGCCGCTGCGCCGAAGCTGGGCAACGGCTTCATGCCCGATCCGGCCTTTCCCAAGGGGCCGATCCAACTGCAGACCCACGGGAGCGAGATCCGCTGGCGAAACGTCTTCGTCCGGGAGATCCCCGCTGATGAGGCCAACCGCGAGCTTGCGGGCCGCGCCGCCGACGGCTTCGTCGAATATGTCAACGGCAAGGACCTCGATAACTGGCAGGGTGCCGTGGACAGCTACGAGATGCAGGATGGTGCCATAACCTGCAAGCCCGGCAAGGGGGGCGACCTGCTCACGAAGGAGCCGTTCGAAAATGGCACCATCCGCATCGAATTCAAACTGCCCAAGGCGGGCAACAACGGCATCGCCCTGCGGACGCCACTTGGCGGCCACTCAGCCAACGACGGCCTCGAGCTCCAGGTCATCGACAGCGATGGCTACAACGAAAAACTGGCAGCGGCAGGCAAAACAGGCCTCGAGCCTTACCAGTATCACGGCAGCCTCTACCACTGCGTCGCCGCCAAGCATGGCTACCTCCGGCCTACGGGCGAGTGGAATTTCCAGGAGATCGATGTCGACGGCCAGAAGATCAAGGTTGTGCTCAACGGCACGAAGATCCTCGACATCGACATCGACACGTTCGATCGCAGCCAGATCCAGCATCCGCCGAAGGGGCTCGACCGCCGGTCGGGCTTCATCGGGCTGGCCGGGCACAGCGATCCGGTGCAGTTCCGCAGCTTCAGGGTGAAGCGGCGATGAACTCGCCTGCGTGGCCGGTTGTGTCAGCCTTCCTGACGGTCCAGCCTGATTGCGAGTGCCATGCTGGCGACCACGGAACTCAGCGCCGTGATGAGCAGCTCGGAAATAGGCCGCTCTGAATAGACCGCCAGCACGCCAACGAGCCCATCGGCGACCAGCAGTGGGTAGCCCACGAAGGACGTGATGCCGCGTCGCAGCATGTGGCCTGGTTCGAAGTCCCGCCAGGCATCGTGCGTGTCAAGAACGTGCCGCGGCTGCTTGGTCAGGGCCACTTCGCCGATGAGGCCCGCACCCGCGGCGATTCCGCCGCTTGATCCGTCCGGTGCGACCTCGACGCCGGCGCTGGTCAGCAACTGCAGACGGCTCAGACGGCCGTCCCATCCCCAGATCTGCAC
>JBBAVO010000031.1:1697-8520 GCA_040397635.1 Pirellulales bacterium | reverse complement strand
CGCTGGTCAGCAACTGCAGACGGCTCAGACGGCCGTCCCATCCCCAGATCTGCACGGCGGCGATTTGATCGATCCATCTCTCGCCACCAGCCGGGCCTCGCGGCCCACAAGGCACTCGCCGTGCTTGAGCCGGGCGAGGATGTCGGCGATGACGTCCACATCCGCGTGGTAACGCGTGATGGGAGAACCGAGGTACTCGCGTCGTGTGTATCCCAGAAAGTCGAGTTCGGCCCGATTGGCCCAGACGATTCGCCCTTCGGCGTCGACCCAGTGCATCGGCACGTTGGCATTCTCGGTGAAATCGACAAGCTCCTGACGGCTCCTGTCGAGCGACTCCTCCAGTCGGCGGCGGGCCTCGACTGCCGCCACCCGTTCGGTCACGTCGCGGGCGACGGCATAGATGGCAGCCTCTTCGGCCACGCTCCGGGCGTTCCATTCCAGCCAGATGTAGCTGCCGTCGGCATGACGATAGCGGTTTACAAACTGGATCGTGGACTCGCCGCGAGCGAGCCGGGCGATCTCGTTCGTTGTCTTTTCTTGGTCGTCCGGGTGCACGAAGTCCATGAACTGCCGCGATTTCAGTTCGTCGATCGAGTAGCCGAGGAGGCGTGGGAAGTTCTCGTTGATTTGGCGGAAGAACCCGTTCAATCCCGCGATGCAGAAGAGGTCAAGCGAGAGGTCGAAAAACCGCACCAGTTCCTGCTCGGCCCGCCGCTGGCCCGACTCCAGATAGTCTGTCAACCCAGCCACGATCGCGGCGGCATCGTCCGGCCGCGCGGCAGGGTCGGCCGCCAGGCACTTTTTCGCGAGATGAACGGCTGCCCCTGATCGGTCAGGTCGAACTCGTGGATCGCGACGATGCCGGGATGCCGGAGTTGGCTGGCGAGCCGCGCCTCGCGGAAAAACCAGAGCAGGCCGACGGGCCGGGCCTCCTGTTTCCGGTCCATCAGTTTGATGGCCACGCTCCGCTGCAGCTGGGCGTCCCACCCCTCGAAGACAACGCCCATGCCGCCACGACCGATCTGCCTGCCGATGAGATACCGATGACCGGGAGCGAGGGCATCGCGGCCGTCATCGCGGCAGGATGGTTCGTCCTGATGGCGACGCAGCAGGCCCCAGAGTCCTTCGCAGACCCGCTCCTCGCCCAGAGACATCCAGGCATGTTCGCCTTCGTCGCGAAACAGGGTCTCGCAGTCGGTCGGGGCGGTGGCCCTCGGCGGATGGCCGTCCGGCATGGTCGCTGTCAGATCGTCGTCCATGATTCCCATCTTCCCTCTCCGGGCGTCATCACTGACAAACCTAAGCGGGCGGCCTGCTCACGGCAACAAACACCGGAGCGAGTGGCTTTCGATACCGCTCAGGGCGCCGCGGCCGGTGCGGACAGTTGGCCCTGTGAAACTCCCGCTGCATCGAAGAACTCCACGACGCCGTCGCGGTCGTCCGGCCGCGTGCCCACCGCGATCGTGTCGATGCCATCCTTGTCCTTGATCTCGATCCGGCCGCCGCCCCCCTTCACGACCCGTCCCATATGGACGAGGACCGTGCCATCATCGTTCTCAATCACGATCTCCTTGCAGACCAGCCGGGTGGACTCGAGAGAGCCGACGCGGGCCGCGTCGAATTCCCCCAGGGGAACGACGATCGCCCGCATGGCGAGCCCCAGCGCCAGAAACAGCAGCGGATAGACCGTCCAACGCTCACGGCTGGTCATCGACGTCAGTCCCCGTGGAGTTGTCTCAGGCGGGCTGAGAGACGCAGGATCAGGTGTACCCGCTCGAACTGGTCAAGCCAGTCGGAGGTGACCGCTGCGATCTGGTCTGCCGGCGGGGGGGCCGCACCACTGGCGCAGCTGTCGCCTAGTTGGGCAGAGGCCGCGGCCCGATAGGCTGCGAGGGTTCGGTCGCCGTAGAAGACGACGGGCGAAAAGTCTTCGCTGAAGAACGCCGCCACCGGCACCCGTTGTCCGCCGCAGACCTTGAGATGCGCCGCGATGTCGGGGCGGGCATCGCGGTCGAGGAACCGCAGGTCGATGGACGGGGCGGCGGCCGCGAAGTGGGCGAAGATCGGGCACTGGTTGACGCAGTCGCCGCACCACGCGCCGGCGAGCACGAGCACCGGCATCTTTCGGACGAAACGCGACAGCACGTTGGTCTGGGCTGCAGTCAGGGTCACGCGGCCATGGAAGGCATCCCAGCGGCTGCGCTGATCCGGCGTCGCGTGGCGGGCCAGGAAGTCGGGGTAGGGGTGGGCCGTGTCGAACGCGGCCTTCCAGGCCTCAGCGGTCGGCGGGGCGCCCGCTCCTGCCATCGGTGTGGCGGGGGTAACGGGCATGATGACGTCGGCCATGCGCATGGTCTCCAGCGGTCGGGAAAGCTGCGAGCATATCTGTTTGGGGCAGGGATGGTGGTTACGGCCGGAGTCGCGGGCGGGGCCCGGACCAAAAAGCCCTTGGAAAAGCATGCTTATCCGCTGTGAAAACGCCCTTGACCCCCAAAAAACCGTTCCGTACTGTCCCCGAGCCTGAAGGCTTGAGGGGCGCATCAAACGCCCCGCTCGAAGTCAGGCGGCGGCACGGATGCCAGCCGTCTGTTCGAGTCTGTGATAAAGATTCCGCGAAGTCTCCGTCCAATCGCTCCCGGAAACGGTTCAGCTTCCCCGCCCCCCTGGGATCTGGACCGTTCCGGGGGCCTTTGTTTTTTGGGGCCTGCTGGTGACGCGAGGGCCCGTGGGCGTATCCTTCTCTGATATGTCCACTCCCGCAAAGCCAACGCCGCCGGGCGCCGAACGCATCATCGCCGGGATTATGGCGGCGATTGTCGTCTGGGGCATCTTTCACGCCGCGGGTGCCTGGACGCTCAACCACGATGCGCGGCGTCCGCTTATCGTGCTCGCCTGCGTGGCGGCGTTTCTGGGGTTCTGGCTGGCGCTCCTGGCTGCCCGCAGGCGGCGGTTGGAACGGCAGGCCCATTTTGAGGATGGAACTCTCGAACAACGGAGGTGACCCATGGCGATCGTGCTCGGCGCGAGCCTCGACAACGGCCTCGTGGCCATGTCCCACCCGCGGCCTGCGGTGGCGCGGTCGGAGAGCGTCACCAGCCTGTCGATCGGCCAGTACCTGATCCGCCGGCTCTCCGACTATGGCATCCGCCACGTCTTCGGCCTGCCGGGCGACTACGTGCTCTCCTTCTACAGCATGCTCGAGCACAGCCCGCTCGACCTCGTCAACTGCACCCGCGAAGACTGCGCGGGCTTCGCCGCCGATGCGTATGCACGGGTCAACGGCATGGGGGCCGTCTGCGTGACCTATGGCGTGGGAGCCCTGAGCCTCGCCAACTCGATCGCGGGAGCCTACGCCGAAAAGAGCCCGGTGGTGCTGATCTCGGGTGCGCCAGGCATCGGTGAACGGGTCAACGACCCCCTGCTGCATCACCGCGTGCGGGAATGGCGGACGCAACTCGACGTGTTCGACAAGATCTGCGCCGCCAGCCGCGAGATCGTCGATCCGGCCACCGCCTTCCGTGACATCGATTTCCTCCTCGACACGGCCCACCGCCACAAGCGACCGGTCTACATCGAACTCCCGCGCGACATCGTCGGCGTCGTGCCCGACCAGATCCGACCCTACGCACATGCCGAGCCGCGGAGCGATCCCGACGCGCTCGCCGAGGCCGTGAAGGAGGCGATGGCGCGGATCGGGGCCGCCAAGAAGCCCGTGATCATCGCCGGTATCGAACTGCATCGTTTCGGACTGCAGGCGGACGCAGTGCAATTGGCCGAGGTGTCGGGCATCCCGATCGCCGCTACGATGCTCGCCAAAAGCGTCGTCAGCGAGGTGCACCCGCTCTACATCGGGCTCTACGAGGGCGCGATGGGCCGCCACGACGTGACCGAGTTCGTGGAGGAGAGCGACTGCGTGATCCTCTTGGGCACGATCCTCACCGACATCGACCTGGGCATCTTCACCGCCAAGCTCGATGCCGGGAACAGCATCTTCGCCGCCAGCGACAGGCTGCGAATCAGCCACCATCATTTCGACAACGTGCTGCTGGCCGATTTCATTCGGGCGCTGGTCGCAGCCAAGCCACGCGGCGCGGAGCGGCAGCTGCCACCAGGCCCCGCCGCGGCCCGCGGGCCATACGTCCTCCAGCCCGACGCGCCGATCACGACCAGACGGCTCGTCCGCCGGCTCGACGAGTCGCTCGACGACCGCACGATCGTCATTGCCGACGTGGGCGATGCGCTCTTCGCGTCGAGCGAACTGGTGATCCGCGGTCAGACGGAATACATCGCGCCGGCCTACTACACCTCGATGGGGTTCGCCGTGCCGGCGGCGCTGGGCGCCCAGATGGCCCGGCCTGATCTCAAGGTGGTGACGCTCGTCGGCGACGGCGCCTTCCAGATGACGGGAATGGAGCTTTCCACGATCGTCAAGCGGGGCCTGGCGGTGACGGTGATCGTGCTCGACAACAAGGGCTATGGCACCGAGCGGCTCATTCTGGAGGGGAGCTTCAACGACATCAATCCGTGGCAGTATCAATTGCTGCCGCAGGTGCTCGGCGGCGGCACCGGCTGGGAGGTGCGCACGGAGGGTGAATTCGACGTTGCGATCACGCGGGCACTCGCCGACACAACGGGGATGAACATCATCCGAGTGCACATCGGCCTGGATGACCGCAGCACGACGCTCGACCGCCTCGCCGCAGGGCTCGCCAAGAAGGTCGCGCGGTGACCGAAAGGGGACGCAGCTCTTTTGAGTGAGCAAAAGAGCTGTTCCCCCGTTTTTTCTGGGGCCACCGCCATGGATCGCATCGATCTCGTCTCCCGCGACCTCGTCGAATCGCTTGCGCAGGCCACCACGATCGATGACCAACTCGCCGTCCTGCGATCCACGTTCACCGTGGACCTGATGCAACCAGACCAGCGGTTCGCTTCGGAGTCTGTCTATTTCGTCATCGGGGCCGGAAGCAACTCCCTCATTCAGACGCACTCACCGGCGATCGTGGATGGGCACCTGCATTTTCGCTCCTGCATGCACGACACTCCGATGAAGCCGCTGGCGGTCGATCGGCTGCACGCAGCGATCGAACGACAGCGTGTCTATGTCGTGCAGCCGAAGGCGGTCGATCCGAGCGAACGCGACCAGATCCTGGATGTCGGCTCCTTGAGCCAGCTTATCGATGCCGCCCAACGCAGCGGCCTGGTGTCAGGCATCGCCACCATCATCCAGGTCCGCGATTGTGAATTCCGACTGGGCCGCTACCAACAGGCGCTCCAACTGATTGAGTCGCAATTTCAGTCGTTCCAGGGAAGGGCCGCACAGCGGACGCAACAGCTGGCCCGTGAAGACCTCGACATTGCGTCGGGCCGCATCAAGATGTCTGGCAGGGAACTCCAGATCAAACGGCAGCGTGACAGGCAGCAAACCCAAGCCGTCGACCGCGCCCGCACGCGCTTTTCGCGAGTGTTGGAGGGCCTGCGGACGCTCGTCAAACGGAGCCTCACTCCTTGAGACCGGGCACGCCTATGGCTTTGCCATAGGCGGCGACGAGGTCGGCGAGTGATGCGTCGAACGAGTCCTCGAGGCTCTCGTCGACTGACATCCCCTCCTTGATCCCGCGGACGAACGCGGCAAACTTCTTCCTGTCGCGGGCCACCATGAATTTCACGAGGCTCGACGCGATGCCGTATTGCACGGCCGCGATGTGATGGTCGGGATCGGCTGCGAAAAAGTTCGCGCCGACGCCGCCGCTCGCCTTGATGAATTCGGCCGCGCGGGCCTCCTTCATCGGCACCTGGCGGCAGTGCGGCACAACCTGCGTGCCGACCCACTCGGCGATCCCCTCGTTGAGCCAGTTCGGCAGGTGCTCCGGCGACATCCATCGGTGGTTGAAGCCGTGGCTCGTCTCGTGGACGAGCATGTGGGCGAAGGCAGACTGGTCGTTACCCCGATGGCAGGCCATCACCACACGGCCATCGCTCCGCTGGTGGCAGAGGCCGTGCGCGCCCCTCGTCTCGACCTTCATGAACCGGGGTTCGAAGGCAATAAAGTCCTCCTCGCGGAGGAAGGCGATCACCAGGCACTTTCCTTTCCAGACCGGTTCTCCCCGCGGGATGCCGTAGAGATCACAGAGGAAATCGTGCATGGCATCGAGCTTCGCCGTGAATGGCGCCATCTGTGCGGCCGGGATGTCGGTGGCGACGAGAAACTCATGCGTCTGGCTCACCGCGAGGGCCGGAAAGTCTTTCTGCACCTCGGCCAGGAAGGCCTCCAGTTCAGCGACCTGCGTGGCATGCTCCTCGGCCGAGAGCGACGGCCAGGGCTCGACGCCATTCGCCTCCATCCGTGCCCGCGACTCCGCCACCTGCCGGTCGTGGAGATCGCGGACGCGGCGGCTGCGGGCCAGCGCCGTGCTCGAGGCCTTGGCGTCGGCCTCGTGGATCGTCTCGCGGCCCGCGATGATCCTGGCGATCCCGCTGACCGGCACGCTCATCGTCTTCGACTCGCCCTCGCCGCGCAGGCGGATCGCCGTGGCCCTGTCGCCGCGGGTCGTGATCCCTTCGAGCACGGGCCGCACCAGCCGCTTGCCCGACCCCAATTCCACGAGGTCGAGCGTCTGGCCAATATGCGGCTCGAGCGTGGTGGCAAGTTCGTCGGCGAGCGTCGAGCCCACGCAGGCGAGCAGCAGTGCCCACGCAGCGCTGCGCAAAAAGATGACTGTCGCCTTTTCCGGGCGCACCTTTTCCGGACGACCGGAGTCAGTCGATCGAATCACGTTGACGCCTCAGTGCCGTGCTCGAGATGTCCATGCGAAACTCCCGCTGC
>JBBAVO010000031.1:0-1597 GCA_040397635.1 Pirellulales bacterium | reverse complement strand
ATCACGTTGACGCCTCAGTGCCGTGCTCGAGATGTCCATGCGAAACTCCCGCTGCGACACAAAGGTGGTCACCGCCCTCAGGGCCGGCGGCACGTCGAGCCGTGCGGGATCCTCGAACTCGCCGTTTCGCTCTCTTCCAAACACGATCAGGCCGCGGGCCTGCGTGGCGATCCGTTGCGCGGCCCGATCCGCCGCCTCGGCCCAACCGCCATAGTAGGCGGGATTCGCGAGCCGCGCATACGTGTCGGCCCCCATCACGAAGGTGCCCTCTGGAAAGACGTCGAGCTTCTCGACGAAGGTGGCTGCCCGCGTGAACCAGAGCGAACGGCCGACGAACTGTGCTGCCCGCGACTCCATCTCCAGATAGTCGAGAGCCGGCTTATCGACATTCATGACCGACAGTTCGAAGTCGAGCGGTTGTCCGGCGATCTCCTCGGCGACGCGCGCCATACGCAGGTGCCCCTCGTGGAGCGGATCGAACGAACCCGCAAAGACGAGCATGCCCGCAGCGGGTGACGTGTCGGCGGAGATCGCGGTCGCCGCAGGCTGCGGTCGTGATGGATCACGACTGGCATGCACCGCTGGCCGCGCGCAGGCGAGCAGTTCGCGCCATGACGTCGCGGGCTCGCAGCAGGTGATCTCGACGTGCTCGTCGTCGCGAAGCCCCAGGGCAGCCGGCGACGAAGGTGAGCGGCACCCGCTCGTGAAGCGAGCGAGACGCTCCAGCAGGAGCGCTGCCGCGACTGTCTCCTCCTCGGCCCGCGACCGGGCCTCCTTGTGGAGCACGAGCGTGGCCACGCTCGTCGCGCCAAGGCCGTGCACTGCGACCACAATCCGGTGCGGGCCGCGCTTCGGCACGCGCGACCGCAGGCTGGCCGTCACCGCGACGCCGATCGCGGTGGCCGGAGTGGCTCCCAGTCCGCAGGCCCGTTGCCACGCCATCACCGCCAGCCGCCTGGCTGTCTGCGACGAGCAGTAGCTCTCCTGAGGCCCGCCCAGCGCGCGGTCAACGGCCTCTCTCGCGTAGGGCACCAGGCACTCGAGCACCACGCTGCTCGCCCCAGGGGTAGCCAGCAAGTGGGGAATCGCCGACGAACCTCCCCCGGTTGCGACGATGACAACCTTCGAACCGGAGGCCTCCAGTCCGTCGAGCAGGGAGACGGAATCGATCAGCGGTCGCGTCATGGGAGGTGCCAGTTGCTTGCCTGCTCCGCCGAGCCTACGCCGTTTGACGGCAGCCGATCGATCGTGGCAGTCGATCTCCAGCGGCGGTTTCCCAACAGCCGATGTGGATGCGGGGAGGGCGATTTCATGATACCGCAATTGTGTTCCAGGCTTGGCGTGGGTCGGTGGGGTCGGCTTCAGTTGTTCGCACTGGCTCTCGCCGCTGTTTCGGCCGGGACAGCGCTGGCGGCAGACGAAAAGAAGTCCGAAGACGCCGCAGTCAAGCAGGCCGATCCACTCAAGGGCACCCAGCGGATCAGCCCGGAGAAGACCGGTCAGGATGCGAGCCAAGTGATGGCGAAGATGACCAAGCCGCGCACCGACTCGTGGGCCGACTGGCAGGCGCCGCTCGAGCCGCTGCATCGGTGCGGGG
>JBBAVO010000030.1:16494-18903 GCA_040397635.1 Pirellulales bacterium | reverse complement strand
GAAGAGGTCGCGTTGCTGCCAAGCGACCCGGCCAACGCCGGCTCCCCGACCTTCGGCGCGCTGCTCAAGGAAGGCAAACTTCCAGGCGGCAAGTAGTCGCTGGTAGTAGGCGACCTGCGGTCATCATTGCGGTTCACCGACGGCCTCGAGGAGCATCTCCTCGAGGCCGTTGTTCTTCAGTCCCTGGGGGCCCGCGATCGCAGCAGCAATATCCGCAGGTGCAAAGAGCCGCACGCGTTTGACGAGGTCGTCGAACTGCTCGTGGGCGAGGCTGCGGACCACCGGAGAGAGTTCTTCGAACCGGCGCCATGAAAAGTTGGGAAAGTTGGGAAAGCCTCTGGAAGAGCTGCCATCTTGGTGCTCGCGAACCGTGAGCCGGAACTCCACCTCGCGTTCGGCCGGTGGTGCGTCGATCAGAAGATCATCCGGGCCGACCGCGATGCCGATCCTCCGCGAGATGGTAACCGCAAGCCGGCCTGCGATCGCCACCTTGTCGTCGTAGGTGCGGCCCGCCAAGGCACGGTGGATCGCCGGATTCCGCAGGGCGTCGTACGACGCCACCCGCTTGAAGAGATGGCGATGGCTCCCAAAGAGCCCGTCCACGAGCGAAGAGGCGGAGGTGCCGGCCGCGAGGGTGCCAAGGGCATCGACAAACCCACGATCATCAAGCCTGACGAGGCTAGCCGGATCGAGGGCGTCGCGGAGAATCCAGACGGCCCGCTGGAGCATGGCCGTGGCCGATCGCACGGCGTGATGCCAGTAGACCTCGCTGAACATCACATACCGGGCGAAGACCAGCATTTCGGCGGCCGTGCGGCCCTTGCCGGTGATGGCAAGCGCCGTGCCCTGCTCGTTGAGGCAGAGGCTGGAGAGCAGTCGCTCCTCGTCGAAGTGTCGTCCGTAGGGCACGCCGGCGTGGAGGCTGTCGCGGCCGAGGTAGTCCATCTTGTCGACATCGATCGGCCCTGAGAGAAGCGAGTGCAGAATACGGCCGGCCGGATCGGTGGCCTTGCTCGTGATCAGGGCGGCCACGCGGGCCGGATCGAGGCCCCACGATCCGGCGAGCACGGCGGCGGGTTCGCCCCGGGCGAGGATGCCGTGCACGAGCGACTCGTGGCGTGGGAAGCGGGCCATCCCCACATCCTCGATCGGATGGCAGAAGGGCCAGTGGCCGATGTCGTGCACGAGTGCCGCTACCAGAAACGCCGCCGCGTCGGCCTCGGTGACGACCGCGACGAATCGGGGATCGTGCTTGAGCCGGGCAAGAAACTCGAGGGCCCGCCGGTAGACCCCCAGCGAGTGTTCGAGTCGCGAGTGGACCGCACCGGGGTAGACGAGCGACACGAGCCCGAGCTGGCTGACGCGGGCCAGCCGCCGCATCTCGGCGGTGTCGAGGAGCGCCCGCACGCGGTCGGTCAGCGGCACGGTCACCCCGGGGGGAATCCGCACGCCCTCCGCGTGGGATTCGAGCGCCACCAGTTCCGGCAGGTCTGTCAGTGGCATGGCTGGCTCCGCGGCATGGAGGTGTCAGACCGGCATGAAACCGGCCAGCCACCGCAGCAGCGCGGTGAACATGACGTAGAGCGAATAGTGGGCCACGCCAGTGCCCCAGTCGAGATCGAGTGTGGCCAGCGCCGCCAGAGCGCCCGCCACCAGGAAGGGCGGTGCGAGGTAGACCCAGGGCCACATGTCGTTGGTCAGTTCCGGCGGCAGGAATCCCTTCACGGCCCAGAGCGCCGCGTAGACCGCGCCGCAGATGGCGGTGCGGATGAGCAGCGAGCGGCCTCGGTAGGCCTCCAGATCTCGATCGCGGACGATCTCATAGCCGACCCAGGCGCAGGGCATGGCGATGATGGCGGCCGTGGCTGCCAGCAGCCAGAGTGGGGCCTGGCCTGCTCCCCAGGCAAACCGGGCGACAACTGCGAGCAGCATCGTTGCGACGCCGCCGGCAGCCACTGCCACATAGGCAATCTTCGGGATGGGCTGCTCCACGAACACGATCGGCGCCGTGGGAGCCCGGCCGGGAACGGGGGCCTCATCCTCCGGCCCGTGGATCTTCACCTCTTTCACAGCATCGCTGGGAACGGTGATCGGCTTCTTGCACTTCGGGCAGGGGCCGGTGCGGCCGGCAAATTTGTCACTGACGGTGAACGTGGCCCGGCAGCCGGGGCAGATGACTTGAATGGCCATGAATCTCGATCCGATCGAAAAATGCGGCATCGCCCGCGGGCCGGCTCTCCGGACCGCGCACACCACCCGCGGAGAGTGTCAGAGGCTGGCCCGCCCCCGTCAAGCCACCAGCCACAGGCTAAACTGGGAGAGCGGGCCCGGAACGGGCCCAAGCACCACCGAAACGCCGAGAGCCCCATGGCAGACGATAAAGCGAAGATCGACTGGAAGATGCTGGAG
>JBBAVO010000030.1:6208-16394 GCA_040397635.1 Pirellulales bacterium | reverse complement strand
CGCCGAGAGCCCCATGGCAGACGATAAAGCGAAGATCGACTGGAAGATGCTGGAGTCGTCAACTGCCGAGCCGGCCGGCGAGGAAGTGGCCCCGGTCCCAACAGCCCCGGTCCCAACAGCCCCGGCCCCAACAGCCCCGGCCCCAACAGCCCCGGCCCCAACAGCCCCGGCCCCGGCGGCTGCTGCTGCTGTCGCCGGGGCATCGCCGGCCAACAAGATCGTCTTCTATTGCTCCAACGGTCACCGCGTGGTGGTGCCGGCCACGATGAGCGGCCAGCGGGGCAAGTGCTCGAAGTGCGGGGTGGCTGTTCGGATCCCGGCCAGCAGTCAGTCGGCTGCGGTTCCACCCCGCCCCGCTGAGCAGCAGGCGGGCGGCGCGGATCTGGCAACTTCCGCGGAACTGCCCGCCAGCGAGGAGCCCTCGCGCGTGACCACCAGCGACAGCAACGTGTCGGCGACCGATTTTGTTGAGCTGTCGCATCAGTTGTCCGATCCGCATCAGTTGTCCGATCCGGGAGAGCAGCCCCCGCAGGAGCAGTTCGAGGCCGGGCAGGGGGCTGCGTTGCCGGTCAATCCAACGGCAGCTCTGGTGACCCGCCTGTTCCAAGAGAAGGATCACGGCGGAATTGTCGAGGTCCACATCGCCGGCGGCAGCGTGATCCTGCCTGAGTTTTACGAGCCACGGTGGTCGGCCGGATCGCACGGGCTGTTTGCCAGCCGGGCCGCCGATGGCACCGTCACACTCACAGCCGTCGCCTGGGACTCCATCCAGAAGATCATCGTGCGGCAGGTCAACGGTCTGCCCGACGGCATGTTTGAGTGAGCGGGGCCAAGGTCGGCGCGGCAGCGAGGCCGCTCATTCGTGCTCGTCGAGATCGCTTTCGCTGATCGTCGTGAAGCCCTTGTTGGCAAGCGTCTCCAGCCCCATCTCCGTGTTGTCCACCATCAGTGCGACAGCCGGACGGCCACGAGGCCGCGAGAGGATCGGGTAGGCCTGGATGATGTTCACCTCCGCCTGAAGAAGCGCCGTGCAGATTCGCAGCAGCGGCTGATGATCGTCAGGCAGTTCCACGCCGATCAGGTCACTCTCGATCAGGGCCAGACCACCACGCTCCAGAATCTCGCGACCCTGTTCCGGATGGCTGAGGAGAAACCTTGCAAAGGCACACTCGCCGGAATCGCTGATCGAGAGGGCGACGATGCGCACCTTCGACCCCTCAAAGCGACGGACGACTTCCAGCAACTGGCCCACCCTGTTCTCGAGGAACACGGTGAACTGTCGCAGCGTCGGCCAGTTGCGGCCGCGGGCTGTTGCGAATCCAACCCCTGTGCCCTCTCCTGCGTCGCCAAAGCTCACGTCTCGAACTCCTGAGGGGTTGCGTGCCGGTGGGGGTGGGCGGGGTCTGCAGAAGACCGCACTACGGTTGAGCAGTCGGCCTGCCTTTGCCGAGCAAACCCCTGAAAGAATAGAGTCTGGAGGCCCGGCTGGTCAACGAACCCCGGGCGTCGGTCGCGATCTGAGCCGCCGGCAGCCTCCCTCAGGAATACCGTCATGGCCGAAGCGGTGCACGAGATCGAGATCCGGGTGCGGTATCAGGAGACGGATGGGCAGCGTCGGCTGCACCACGCCAACTATCTGACCTACTTCGAAATGGGCCGCACCGAGATGCTGCGGGCCTGCGGCCGGACCTACCGGGAATTCGAGGAGGAGGGCCTCTTCATGGTGGTGGCCGACGTCTCGTGCAAGTATCACGCCCCGGCCGATTACGACGACCTGCTCCGGCTGCGGACCCGGGTGGAGAAGATCGGGGCCGCCCACATCAAGCATGCGTATGAGCTGATCCGCGGCACCACCATCCTCGCCACCGGCACGACGACCGTGGTCTGCGTTGACCCAGAGGGCAAGATTCGACGCCTGCCGGACTGGATGCTCGCCTGAGGGGCGTGTCGCGAGCGAGCGGTGCTTGAGCCGGCGTCTGTGATCTCGGGAAACTGTCCGGCAGGAATTCTGGGCGGGGCTGAGTGAATTTGCCGCGATCGGTAGGCTGCCCAACAGTGCATCGGGCGGACGTATCCCGCCCACAGACACGCACCCTCCGGGAGACTTCCATCATGATCCTTGCCGCCGAACGAGAACTCTGCCACGTGGGCGAGACCGCTGGCATCGCCGACCACGATCACGACCTCGTGCACGAACTGAGCCGCCGGCTCGACGCGCTCTGGAGGTATGACCAGTACATCGCCAACGCCGAATGGCGGGACGACCTGAAACAATTCTGGTGCGACGCCAAGGCTATGGAGCAACAGGCGATCCAGCGGCTCAGGCAGCTGATCGCGCAGGAAGTCAGAAACGAGTGCTTCTAGCTGGCGGTGTGGGGCCGAGACCGGGAGGCGTCACGCACTACCGGGGCTGGCCGGGCTGCCACGCGGGCTCGTCGTCCTCGTCGTCGGACGTCTCGGCTTCGAGACCGTCGTAGACGTGGAGCACGATCCCGGCGGCTTCCATCTCCGCAGCGAGGGAGTCGTCTTCGTCCTCGGAGTCGTCCACATAGGCAAGCAGCGCCTGCATCTCGCTCTCGGAGATTTCGGCGAGCCGGAAGCTCCGGACGATTTCGGGCGCCGGATCGACGGGCTCCACGGGCCGCTGGGAAGCGGCCTCATCGCGGCTCCGCACGTAATTTTCGCACAACGATACAAGGTCTTCTCGGACCATCTCATCCTCCCTGTTTGACGATTTGCGGTTTGACGATTTGCGGCGGGCGTGTGGTGGCCCCGCGGCATTCCCCAGTGTGTACGGACAATGTGTGAGGAATGTTCACGGTCTGTGTGTTCTGTGTGTCCGGGCCATATTCGGTAGGATGCGGGGACTTTGCCCTCCACGTTTCCTGGACACGCATGGCCCTCGTTCACCTCGACGACCTCACGATCGGCTACCGCGGGCCGCCGCTCCTCGATGGCGTCACCCGGCAGGTCGAGGCCGGACAGCGGATCGGTCTTCTCGGCCGCAATGGCTCCGGCAAGACCACACTTCTCAGGATGATCGCCGGGCAGGAGCAGCCCGATCGGGGACGATGCGTGGTGGCTCCGGGCACCCGCGTTGCCTATCTCTCGCAGGAGGTGCCGCAGGACCTTTCCGGCGACGCGCTGACCATCGTGCGGCAGGCCCTCGACGCCGCCGTGGCGACCCACGAGGTCGAAGACTGGAAGGCGGACGAACGGGCCACTCGCACGCTTGAACGGATGCAGATCGACGCCACCGCCGATATCGGGGCGATGTCGGCCGGGCTCAAGCGGCGGACCCTGCTGGCCCGCGAACTGGTCACGGAGCCCGACCTGCTGCTTCTCGACGAACCAACCAATCACCTCGATCTCGCGGCCATCAGTTGGCTGGAGGAATTCCTGGCGGGGTGGCCGGGCACGCTCATGTTCGTGACGCACGACCGGGCCTTTCTCCGGAAGCTGGCGACGCGGATCTGGGAGATCGACCGCGGCAGGCTCTTCGACTGGTCGTGCGACTACGACACATTCCTCGCTCGGAAGGCCGATGCCCTCGCCGCCGAGGAAAAGCAGAATGCGCTCTTCGACAAGCGGCTCGCGGAGGAAGAGGTCTGGATCCGCCAGGGGATCAAGGCCCGCCGCACCCGCAACGAGGGCCGCGTGCGGGCGCTCAAGGCGATGCGGAACGAACGCAGCCAGCGGCGCGAGCAGGTGGGGCAGGCGAAGCTCGTGATTCAGGAGGCGGCCCGCAGCGGAAATCTTGTCTGCGCGGTCGAGAACCTCTCGTTCGGCTACGGCGGCCGGCCGATTCTCGCGGACTTCTCCACCGAGATTCTCCGCGGCGACAAGGTGGGCATCATCGGGCCCAACGGCGCCGGCAAGACCACGCTCCTGCGGCTCCTGCTCGGGCAGCTCGCGCCCGAACAGGGCACCGTCAAGTTGGGAACGCAGGTGGCTGTCGCCTACTTCGACCAGCTTCGCGGACAGCTCGACGGCGACAAATCGATCGCCGACAACATCGCCGGCGGCAACGACACCGTCACCATCGGCGGCCAGCGGCGGCACATCATCGGCTACCTGCAGGATTTTCTCTTCTCCCCGGAACGGGCCCGCACGGAGGTGCGGTTTTTGTCGGGGGGCGAGCGGCACCGGGTCCTGCTGGCCAAGCTCTTCACCCAGCCGGCCAACGTGATCGTGCTTGACGAGCCGACGAACGACCTCGACGCCGAAACGCTCGAACTTCTGGAGCAGCGGCTGGTGGAGTTTTCGGGCACCATCCTCATGGTGAGCCACGACCGCGAGTTTCTCAACAACGTGGCGACGAGCGTGATCGCCTATGAAGACGGTGGCGTCCGCGAGTATGTCGGTGGCTACGACGACTGGCTGAGGCAGCGGACTGCCCCAGCGACGAAGGCCACGGAGCCGCAGCGGACCGCATCACCGCGGCGAGAAGCCCCACCGGAGCCCGTCCCCGCCGCAGCCAAGAGACGCTCGTATAAAGAGCAGCGGGAACTCGACCTTCTGCCTGCGACCATTGAGAAGCTGGAGACGGAGATCGCCACGCTCCACGAGCAGGTCGCCGCCCCGTCCTTCTATAAGCAGCCGGCCAACGAGATCGCCACCACCCAGCGGCGGCTCAAAGACTGCGAATCGCAGCTGGCGGCGGCATTTCAGCGGTGGGAAGAGTTGGAATAGCCCGCTCGTGGCAAGCAGGCGGTAGAATGGCGGCTGCCGTCGAGGTGACGGTGCGTATGCGAATAATGCTCACGGAGGTGCTGCCATGGTGGTGACGATGTTTTTCGGTGCTTGTGCCAACCTCTGCCGCCGGAGTGCGGTGATCGGGTTCCGTTGCTGTGCCCGTGCCGTCGTGCTCGCACTGGTGCTGGGAAGTGCCGGGGGCATGGCGCTCGCGGCCGAACATACGAAGGATTCACCCGAGGCCGTGCAGCGGGCTGTCGCGGACCAGAAGGCCGTGCTCGTAGACGTGCGCGAACCGGACGAGTGGAACGCAGGGCATCTCTCGGGGGCACGCTCTCTGCCACTGTCGGTGCTCGAGCAGGGCGTGAAGCCCGACGCCCTTGCCAAGCTGCTTCCCAAGACCAAGGTTATCTACGTTCACTGCCTGTCGGGAGGCCGTTGCCTGCAAGCGGCCGACATCCTCGCGCCGCTGGGCTATGACGTGCGGCCTCTCAAGCCCGGCTACCAGGCTCTCGTCGCTGCGGGCTTTCCGGCCGTTGTCGGCCAGTGACCGCGTGTCTCACTCCGCCGGACACGGCGGACGCTACCAGTATTTTACGAGCAGCACGCCGGCGAAGACCATCACCGCGCCGATGATCCTGCCAGTGGTGAGGGCCTGCTGCGGAAGGTTCATCAGGCCGAAGTGGTCGAGCACGAGCGAGCAAATCAACTGACCGGCCACCACTGCCGCGATGAAGGCGGCCGCACCGAGTTTGGGGGCGAGTGCCGCGCCGGCCAGCACGATCAACGCGCCCAGGGGCCCACCGATCCAGTTCCACCACGGCGCCGCCCGCATGGCGGCGGCCGAGGGAGGACTTGGCCGGAGCACCAGCATCACGACCACGACCGTCATGAGCGTGCCGCAGATCGAGAAAAAGGTCGCGTAGCGGGGGTCGCCGAGGTTGGTCCGCAGCGAGCCGTTGGCCGCCGCCTGAAGCGCGATGCAGCAGCCGGCGCCGGCTGCGAGCAGAATCCAGACAGTGTCCATGAATATTCCTTTCCGTGAGCCGCTACTATAGGTGCTCGATGGATTTCGCCGGACTCGATTTTCCGCCCGGCTGCCTGATTGCACCATTGCGTGATTGCCTGCATGGATATCAGCATCGAGCGACGTGAGAACGCCCCGGATGCGTCCGGCGATGCGGTCGTCGAACTGGCCGTGAAGGGGCGGATCGATGCTGAAACGGGCGTGGAACTGGAGCATGCTGTCGCGGAGGAACTGCGACGTGGTTACCACGCCATCCGGCTCGACTGCACGGACGTGAGCTTCCTGAGTTCCGCCGGGATCCGCGTGCTCTTCAATGTCCACCGCGCCGCCAAGACCGCTGGCGCGTGGTGCCTCATCGGCGCGGCCAGCGAACCGGTGGCCCGCGTGCTTGAGTTGACCCGCCTGGCCCCGATGCTCCGGGAGTCGCAGCTTCAAGAGTCTCCGGCCACGGGCAGCCGCGGACAGAGCCCGTCGGGCGATGCGGCCGTGGCCGCGGCAGGCAATGGCCCCGCGGATGTGTGCGTAGGTCGAATCTTTTTCGTTGGCCTGGAACGGCCCGGTAGCGGCGGGCTCGCAGCAGAAATCGTGGGAGCGTCCGACGCCGTCCTGCTCGGCTCCGCTGTGGGACGACCGGTCGAGACACCGTCGCGACCTGTGCCGCGTCATGCCTTCGGCCTCGGGCTCGCCGGCCTCGCCGATGACTCGCTCGCCAGCATTGCCGGCGAGATGCTGGCAGCCTGCGGGGCCGTCTTTCATCGAGCACCCCAGCCCTTTGCGGCGGTTGACTACAGCCTGGGCGAGGGCAGCCTCGTGCCCACCGTGCGGCTGGCATCGGGCCTGATCTGGGAGGGCCTGCCCCGTGGGCGGGCCGGCTTCGAACCGGCCGACGACGAGCCGGCCGTGCGGTTCGACGAACTGGCGGCGGCGTTACTTGAGCAGTCGCAGGCCGACTGTCTGGCGCTGGTGGTGGTCGCCGAGGTGCACGGGATCGTGGGCGTGGAGCTGATCCGGCCGCTGGCCGAGGCGACCGCCACCGATAATCCCCGCAGCCGTGATCCCGCCGTAGCCTCGCGGTGGCTGAGTTTTTCCCGCGAGCCCGTGCATGCCCGACACACCGCGCTGGTCGTGGGCGTGGTCACGCGCGGAAATCCTGCCGGCCCATTGGCCGAGTTCGTGCGGCCGCTCGGCCCAGACGGCCCCTCCGGCCACGCCCATGCCGCCATCTTTCCGCTGCGGCCGCTCAAGCGAGGCACCGTCGATCTCGCCGCCACGGTCGCCGACCTCGCCGCTTCGGAGCCGTTGGCTGTGATGCACCTGTTCGGCGATCCGCAGCCGGTGCTCGGCAGCGGCCAATCGGAGCTTGTCCGTGGCTGTTGCTGGTTTGCGCCGCTCTCGGTTGCCGGATCGTCACCCTCCGTGGGAGACGACGCATGATCACACTCCTTTCCACCTGGACGTTTGGCGTGGCCCTCGGGTTCGTCGCCCTCGGGGTGTTTGTCAGCTACAAGCTCTTCTCGTTTCCCGATATCACCACCGACGGCTCGTTCACGCTTGGCGCCGTTGTCGCGACGGTGCTGCTCGTGGCGGGTGTCGATCCGGCGCTGGCGACGCTCGGCGGCATGGCGGCAGGTGCCGTGGCCGGCAGCTTCACCGGCATGCTGCACGCCATCCTCGGCATCGAGCCGCTCCTCTCCGGCATCCTCATGACGACGGCGCTGGCGAGCATCAACCTCGTGGTGCTCGGCCGCAGCAACGTGCCGCTCTCCGGCGTGAAGACGCTCCTCGATCGGGCCGAGACGACGTTGCTCCCGGCAGCAAGCCTGCTTGCCTTCGAGGGAGCCGCGGCGGGCGAGGCGGCCAGACTGGGCTTCATGCTGCTGACCGCGGCTGGCGCGGTGCTCGTGCTTTATCTCTTCTTCCGCACGCGGCTGGGCACCGCCATGCGGGCCGGCGGCGACACGCCGACGATGGCCCGAGCGCTTGGCCGCAATACGGGGGCGTTGACGGTATTCGGCCTTGCGATCGCCAACTCGCTCACCGCGCTTTCCGGCGCCATCGTCGCACAGTATCAGGGCTTCGCCGACGTGCAGATGGGAATCGGCATGGTGGTGTGGGGCATGGCGAGCGTGTATCTGGGCGCGGCCCTCGTGGGGCAGGTGCGGCTCGGCGGAGCGCTCCTGGCCACGTTCGCCGGCAGCGTGATCTTCCGCCAACTCGTCGCCGCCGCCCTTCGGGCCGGCCTCGACCCCGACTGGCTCAAGTTCGCGACAGCCGTCGTCGTGCTGACGGCGCTCGTCGCGCCGCGGCTGCTCGTGCGACGGCATCAGGCCTCGGTAGCCCGCTAGCACCAGCCATGCTGGGCACACACACACCGACACAACAGATGCTCGAACTCCACAACGCCACGGTGACATTCTCCGCCCCCGGCGGGCCGCTGGTCCGTGCGGTCGATGGCGTGTCGCTGACGATTCCGAGTGGCCAGTTCGTCGTAGTTATCGGCACCAACGGCTCGGGCAAGAGCACGCTGTTGGGATCGATCGCGGGCACCGTCCGCCTCGACGGCGGCAGCATCCATCTGGCCGGCCACGACATCACGCGGTGGCGGGAAGACCAGCGGGCCCGGCTGGTGGGTCGGGTGTTTCAGGATCCGCGGGCCGGCACGGCGGCCAGCCTCACCGTGCTCGAAAACATCGCCGTCGCCGCCTGTCGCGGGCGGCGGGCTGGGCTCTCGTGGGCGACCAGCCGCAGCCTGCGGGCCGAGGCCGCCAGCCGGTTGGGTGGGATTGTGCCAGGTCTGGAAACCCGGCTCGATCAGCCGATCGGCTCGCTCTCTGGGGGCCAGCGCCAGATCGTCACACTCGTGATGGCGACGTGGCGCCGGCCCGATCTGCTGCTCCTCGACGAGCACACTGCCGCGCTCGATCCGGCCGCGGCCGACCGCGTCGTGCAGGCCACGGCCCGGCTTGTTCGCGAACAAAACCTTACGGCGTTGATGGTGACCCACTCGCTCGCGCAGGCCGCGTCGCTCGGCGACCGGCTGCTGCTTGTGCACCGCGGGCGGATCGCCCTCGACGTGCAAGGAGCGGCCAAGCGGCGGCTTTCGCCTGACGATCTGGCGTTTCGTTTCGATCGGCTTCGGTCCGCGGACCAGCTCGACGAGGCCGCCGCACGCTCTCTTTCCGAACTCTACGTATAGCCCCGGCATCAAGACGCCATGATCCCGTCCTCCGTGTTTGCCTTTCTCCGCCGCTGCGTGCCGACCGTGGCCCTGCTGGTGGGCACGTCGGCGCTCCTCCTGCTCACCGACAGGCAGTCGGCCAAGCGGGCGCTGCCGGCGATCGCCGTGCTGCAGCAGACGAGTTCGATGGTGCTCGAGGATGCCGTCAAAGGAATGATCGCGGGGCTTGCCGAGCGAGGCTTTGTCGATGGCACAACGGTGACGATCAGCCGATACAACGCCGAAGGGGACATGGCCCAGGGCAACGCGATCGCCCGCGAGATCGTCGGCGGGCCGTTCGATCTGGTCCTCACCTCCAGCACGCCATCGCTGCAAGCGGTGGCGACGGCCAACACCCGTGGCCAGCTCAAGCACGTGTTCGCGGCGGTCGCGGATCCCTTCTCGGCCGGCGTCGGCCTCGACCGGGCCGATCCCCTCGTGCATCCACCGCATCTGGTCGGGTATGGGAGCCTGGCGCCGGTTCATGCGACGTTTCTGATCGCCCGGCGGTTGAATCCCCGTTTGAGTCGCGTGGGCGTGGCACACAACCCATCCGAAAGCAATTCCCGCCGCTTCATGGAGCTGGCGCGGGCCAGCTGCAAGGCTCTCGGCATCGAACTGCTCGAGGCGCCGGTGGAAAATTCGTCGGGCGTTATCGAGGCGGTGCAGTCAACGATCTCGCGCGGGGCTGAGGCGATCTTCGTGCCGGGCGACACGACGGTCGTCAGCGCGGTCGATTCGGTCATTGCCACCGCCGGCAAGGCTGACATTCCGGTATTCAGTGTGAATCCGGGTGCGCCCGACAGGGGCACGCTGTTTGACGTTGGCTTCAATTTCCGCGAGGTGGGCCTCGTGGCTGGCCGTCTCGCGGCGGATCTGCTCTCAGGCACCGATCCCAAGACAGTGCCGATTCGCGAGACGGCCCAGGAGATTCCGCCCTACCTCGTGCTCAATGTCGCCGTCGCGGCCGCGGCCCCCGACCGCTGGCGGGTGCCGGAGGATCTCAAGCCGCAGGCACGGTATGTGATCGACGGCGCGGGGCGGCACGACCAGCCCGACGCGGTGTTCAAGGGGCCATTCGACGAGGCTCCCGCGAAGTGACCGGGAAAATGGGGACGGGAGCGATTTTTTAAACGGCACCATCCAGGTGGCCTTCGGCCGTAGAAAAATCGCTCCCGTCCCCATTTTCCCCAGTCTTCCCGAGTAGACCCCTGGTCGTTTCGCAGGGCTTGTGGGGTTTGTGCGTC
>JBBAVO010000030.1:0-6108 GCA_040397635.1 Pirellulales bacterium | reverse complement strand
AGTCTTCCCGAGTAGACCCCTGGTCGTTTCGCAGGGCTTGTGGGGTTTGTGCGTCGATACACCCCGCATGGGGAATCGCAGCGAGTGGAAACCGTGTGCAGCAGGCTGTCGTCCGACGATGCGGCGCAGCCTCCGCGATCGGCGGCCCACAGGAGCGAAGCCGTCCTTGCGCATCGTTCCCGGTACTGGCGGTGATGACACGGCCCGTCGGTCACTTCTGGGGCCCGACGCCTTCAAGCATGTGATCGCGCCGCTGGTCGGCCGACGCGTCGGCTACGTGCGACCGATCGGACACGTCGGGTATGCCCTGATCGAACTGGCCATGACACAGCTCTTTGCAGAGTGTGGCATCCGTTGGCTGCCGCTCGACCTCGATGATCCGGCTGAGGTCGATGTGATCGTGTTCGGTGGCGGCGGCAGCATGGGCCGGCGTTCTGCGGAGAACCACGCGATTCGCACCCGGGCCCTGGGGCTCCGCCTGCCGGTTGTCATCCTGCCGCAGTCGTTCACCGACCGGGAGGACCGTCCGTTTGCCAAAGTATTCGTTCGCGAGCAGGCGAGCCTTGCCCTTCGGACGGACGGCATCCTCGCCCCCGATCTCGCGCTCGGCCTGGCCTGGCCCGCCGCCGGCCCGGCTGTGCAGGATCTCGGCATCCTGATGCGACGTGATCACGAGCGAAGGGGACGGCTGCTCAAGCTGTCGCGTGATCCCGCCGCCCTTTGCAACACACCCGCCGAGACGCTCGCCCTGGCATCGCGTTATCGGCGGATCATCACCGACCGGCTGCACTTTGCGATCGCCGGGCTGCACGCCCGCCGCGAGGTCACGCTGCTGCCGAACAACTACCACAAAAACCGGTCGATGCATGAGACATGGCTGGCCGGCCTCGGCTGCCAATTCGCCGAGAGCGTGGAGGCGGCGCTGCTTCAGCAAGCTGCCGCAGCACGTCGCGGGCGCCGGGCCGCGGCGTAAAGGTCTCCGTTCAGCGGTCCACGCCACCAGCAACTACGCCTCGAGTGTTCAGCGGTCGAGCGGCAGGCCGCACGCGTCGAGCACCGCGGCCTGCACGGCGAGGTCGTGGGCGTGGGAAAATGCAAATGGCTTCTCGCCGCGAATGGCGGCAGCCATGTCGGCGGCATCGTCCACGTAGCGGGTGTACGTTGGCAGCGCCACCTCCTGCACGCCCGACGCGTGACCGGCCCGCGGCTTCTCGAGCGTGAGGCGAACCACCGGCTTGTCGAGCGGCTGGATGTGAAACGTGCCCTCTGTGCCACAGACCGTGAACTGACGGCGGGCGAAGCCATCGACATCGACCCCGGCGGTGCGGATCGTAGCCGTTGCCCGCGGGTATTCGAGCACAGCGAGCATGTTGTCGGCGAGTTGGTCCGGCTGCGGCGACGAGTGTCGGGCGAATCCAGTGACCCGATCCGGCTTGCCAAGCACGCCGACCGCGAGGTCGATCAGATGACAGCCGAGTTCGAGCATCATCCCGCCCGGATAGCCGGCGAGTTCACGACGCGCCGCCGTATCGAGCACCTTCCCCATCACCGCGTGGATCTCGAAGATCTCGCCCAGCCAGCCCTCTGCGACCGCCTGCCGAAGCATGACGATGGCCGGGTTGGAGCGATACATGTAGCCCATCTGGACGATGAGTTTTTGTTCTGCGGCGGCGGCGAGGATCCGCTTGTAGTGCGGCAGCGACGTGCCGGCCGGCTTGTCGAGGTGCACGTGCTTGCCGGCGGCGATGCATGCCTCGGCGTTGTCGAGTAGGTCGGGCACGGCTGTCTCCACGAGCACGGCCTGCAGCCCGGGCACTGCCAGCAACTGTTCACGTGTCATCCACGGGAGGCCGGCATACGCTGGTCCCTGTCCGACCGTCCGTCTCGCCTCGGCGTCGGATTCGACCACGCCGATGACCTCGTAGGCTGGCGAGCGGCGGTAGACGCCAAGCTTCGTTGCATGGCCATGCTTCACGCCAATTTGCCCGATCCGGATCGGCGTGGGACCGGCGACGGGAGCGGCTGCTGCCTCGGCGGCCACTGCTGCCACCGCCGCTGTTTCGAGAAACCGTCGGCGTGAAAGACCGGCGACCATGATCGTGTGTCCCGTTGTCGAATGTCTCGGACGAGTTCGCATCCTCATCGGATCGTCACGATTATGGGGCGTGCTGCAGACCCGCTGCAATCGCGTCAGAGTACCCACGAGCGGCCGCCGGTCGTTGACGCCCTTTGATTCTGTCCCGACACTGTCACCCACGACTGGGCAGTGACGCCTGTTTGCCGCCCTCCGTCCCCTTGGAGTCGGTTGCCATGCCGCATCAGCACTGTTCGAGACCGCAACGGCAAGTCTGGACCATGCTGCTGCTGGCCTGTCTGCCGGCGTTGGCGGTGGTGATTCCTCTGGCGACGACGTCTCACGCCGAGGATCGTCGCCTCGGCGATCTCAAGGACCTCGACGGATACTTTCCGTTTGAGCCGCCCGCCACTCGCGAGGCATGGCTGGCCCGCGCGGAGGATGTTCGCCGCCGGGTGCTCGTGTCGCAGGGGCTTTGGCCGATGCCCACGAAGACGCCGCTCAATCCCGTCATTCACGGCACGATCGAACGCGACGGCTACACCGTCTCCAAGGTGTTCTTCGAGAGCGCACCGGGGTTCTTCGTCACCGGCAACCTCTACCGTCCCGTGAATCCGAAGGGGAAGGTGCCCGGCGTGCTCTTCGCGCATGGTCACTGGAAGGATGCCAGGCTCTCGGAGAACCCCGCTGACAAGGTCCGCGCGGAGATCGCAGCCGGAGAGGAGCGTTTCGAGAGTGGCGGCCGCAGCCGGTTTCAATCGCTGTGCGTGCAACTGGCCCGCATGGGCTGTGTCGTCTGGCAGTGGGACATGCTCGGCAATTCTGACGCGCAGCAGCTCTCGATGGCGGTCGCGCACGGGTTCAAGCAGCAGCGGCCCGAGATGAACACGCCGACACGCTGGGGGCTTTACAGTGCCCGTGCCGAATCACACCTGCAGAGCGTGATGGGCCTGCAGACGCTCAACGCCATCCGATCGCTCGACTTCCTGCTCAGCCTGCCGGAGGTCGATCCTACGAGAGTCGCGGCGACCGGGTCGAGCGGCGGCGGCACGCAGACCATGATCCTCGCGGCGGTCGACGAGCGCGTGCAGCTCTCCTTCCCTGTCGTCATGGTGAGCACGTCGATGCAGGGGGGATGCCCCTGCGAAAACGCGTCGCTCCTGCGGATCGGCACCGGCAACGTCGAGTTTGCCGCCCTCTTTGCACCAAAGCCGCAGGGCATGAACACGGCGAACGACTGGACGAAGGAACTGGCCACGAAGGGCTTTCCTGATTTGCAGCGGGCTTATGCGCTGTGTGGTGCCAAGGACGACGTGATGCTGCATCGCGGCGAGCACTTCCCACACAACTACAACGCGGTCACGCGGTCGGCGTTCTACACATTTCTCAACAGGCGGTTTGGCCTGGGCTTTCCCGAGCCGGTGATCGAGCGGGATTACGATCCGCTGTCGCGTGACCAGCTCTCCGTGTGGGATGCGACGCATCCGGCGCCGCCCGCTGACGATCCTGAATTCGAACGCAGCCTGCTGGCGTGGCTCGCCGACGACGCTGCGCGGCAGATTCAAGGTTCGGCTGCCACGCCTGAGGGACTTGCGGAGGTCGTCAGGCCGGCCGTGGCGACGCTGATAGGACGGTCATACGATCAGGCCGGCGAAGTCGAATGGCTGCTCGACCGCAAGGATGAACGGCCCGAACACATCCGCATGACCGGCGTGCTACGGAACACGACGCATGGCGAGGAGGTACCGGTGACGTGGCTCTACCCGCGGCAATGGTCTGGCCGGGTCGTCGTCTGGCTCGATGATCCCGGAGCCGGGGCCGCGGTGGCCGCCGACGGCGGACTACGGCCGCCACTCGATCGTCTCGTGAAGGCGGGGGCGGCTGTCGTGACGGCCGATCTGCTGCTGTGGCGAGACGGGGCGACCACACCGGGAGACGCGCCGAACCAACGGCGGCGGCAGCGGCTTGTGAAAAATCCTCGCGAATTCGCCGGCTACACATTCGGCTACAACGCGCCCCTCGTCTGCCAGAGCGTGCATGATGTGCTGAGCGTCGTCCGCTTTCTACGGACCACCAAGGTAGGCTCGCATCCGCATCCCAGCGAGGTGGCGGTCGCTGGCTTTGGTGATGCGGGCCCGATCGTGCTGGCGGCCCGCGCCGTCTGCGGCGCGGCCATCGACCGCGCGGCGGCGGCGACGGAAGGATTTCGATTCGCAGACGTCGCCGACTACCGCGATCCACTGTTCCTGCCGGGCGGCGGCCGGTATCTCGATATCCCGGGCATGGTGGCGGTCGGGGCGCCGCATCCGCTCTGGCTTGCAGACGACGGGCCCCGCGGCGATGCTCCGAAAGCCAGCATCGTGGCCATGGTGGCCGGAGGATACCCGGCCGCCCCCGTCGGAAGGCTCGTTCAGTACCGGGGCACGGCCCCGGCGACGGCCGCCGTCGACTGGCTGCTGGGCCCCGAGTGAGCCTGGGGGCGTTGCGCCGGCTCAACGAGTCTCAGGGTATAACCACGGCTATGCGATCTTTCGTCTACCTGCTGGTTGGCTGCCTGCTCTTCGTGGCGGCGTCGGCATCCGCCGCGCCGCCGCTCCGCGTCGGCATGGAACTCTCCTATCCGCCCTTCGAGATGACCGATCCAGAGGGCCGGCCGACGGGGGTGAGCGTGAAACTCGCCGAGGCGCTCGGGCAGCACCTCGGCCGCGAACTGGTGATCGAAAACACGGCCTTCGATGGCCTCATACCCGCGCTCAAGACCGGCAAGATCGACTGCATCATCTCGTCGATGACCGCCACGCCGGAGCGGAGCCGGTCGATCGCCTTTTCCGATCCCTATCTCAAGACCGGGCTGGCGCTGCTCGTCGGCAAGGATTCCCCCGTGCAGTCGGCCGCCGATCTCGACGCGGCCGGTCGCTCGATCGCCGTCAAGAAAGGCACGACCGGCCATCACTATGCCTCGACGACGTTCAAGCGATCCCGCCTGCTCGTGCTCGACAAGGAGTCCGCGGCGGTGATGGAGGTGGCGCAGGGCAAGGCCGATGCCTTCATCTACGATTCGCTCTCGGTCTATCAGAACCACAAGCGGCATCCCGACACGACGCGGGCCCTGCTCCGTCCGTTTCGCGAAGAGACGTGGGCCGTCGGCCTGCGGCCGGGCGACACACAGCTCCGCGAGCAGATCAACGGATTCCTCAAGGCGTTTCGCGAGGCCGGCGGCTTCGAGAAACTCGGCGACGAGTTTCTGCCCGAAGAGAAGGCCTCCTTCAAGGCCCAGGGCATACCCTTTTACTTCTGACCTGCATGCCCCGCTGGCTCGCCCATACGATCGTTGTCGTCTTGTTCGCGGCGCTTATCGCGCTGGCGTTTTCGCGGGTGAACTATGCCTGGAACTGGGCGGGCGTCTGGGAATACCGCCAGAAGTTTGTGCAGGGCTTCGGTGTCACGGTCGGTATCAGCGTGGCGGCACTCGTGGCCAGCACCCTGATCGGCATGCTGGCGGCGGTGCTATTGGAAGCGAAAAATCCGCTGCTGGAAGCGGTGGGCCGCGTCTATGTCGAGGTGATCCGAGGCACGCCGCTGCTGGTGCAACTGCTGATCGGTTTTTATGTGGTGGCCAGCGCCGTCGGCCTTGAAAACCGGTATGTCGTCGGCGTGCTCGTGCTGGCACTCTTCAGCGGTGCCTACATGGCCGAGATCTTCCGCGGCGGTCTCGCCGCCATCCCGCAGACGCAGCGGGATTCCGCCCGAGCCATCGGCCTCACCCCCTGGCAGTCGTTCCGGCTGGTGATCCTGCCGCAGGCTGTCCGCCTCGTGCTGCCCGCCGTCGCCGGGCAGTTCGTCTCGCTCATCAAGGATTCTTCCCTGCTCTCCGTGATCGCGGTTTCCGAATTCACCCTCGCCGCCCAGGAGGTGAATTCCTTCACCTACTCCACGCTGGAAAGCTACCTGCCGCTGGCCGCCGGCTACCTGCTGCTGACGCTGCCGCTGTCGGCTGTGTCGCGGCTGCTCGAACGCCGCTATCGGTATGAGGC
>JBBAVO010000029.1:0-19448 GCA_040397635.1 Pirellulales bacterium | reverse complement strand
CGGCCGGCGAGGCGGCCTTCATGGAGACGCGGGAGATGGACGAGGGCCAAGCGCCCAAGATTGTGGCGATCAATCGCGGGCAGTCTTCGGACGAAGCGCCAAGCCCGGATGCGTTGCCGGAATGGGTATGCGGCAACGAGTTTTTGCGCCGGGGGCGGGTGCATCGCCCGATTCTCATCGGCGGCCCCAATGGCGACGAAGACGGGGCCATTCTGCGCGAAAAATCCAAGCTGGTTCTCGGGGGTTCTTCCAAGATGGGAAAGACGTGGCTGATGCTTGATCTGGCGATGGCGGTGGCCTGCGGCGGCAAATGGCTTGGGCATTTCCAGTGCGCCGAGTCGCGGGTTTTGTATGTGAACCTCGAGCTTCACGAGGACACGGCCGGCAGTCGCGGGGGGTGGGTGGGCAAGGAGCGCGGCTATTTGGTCGGCAATAGCCTCAATGGCTACAAGTTTAAGGAGGACCGACACGCGGCAAATTTCAATGCCTGGCACCTTCGCGGTCACTGCTACGAGCTGGTGACGATGCTGGAAACTTCAAGGATGCGGTTTGCCGGTGGCGAGAAGCCCTTCAAGCTGATCGTGCTTGACCCGATCTATAAGACGTATTCCGGGCGGGATGAGAACAGCGCCACGGAAATGGCGTCTCTGATGCTGTCCTTGGAAGATTTTGCCAACGACTACGGGGCTGCCATCGCTTTTGCGGCTCACTTCAGCAAGGGCAATCAGGCGGGCAAAGAGGCCATGGATCGAATCAGCGGGTCGGGCGTGATGGCCCGCGATCCAGACGCCATCATCACTTTTACGCCCCACGAGCAGGAGGAGCATCACGTCATGGAGGCCACGCTGCGGGAGTTTGCGCCGATTCCGGCGACCGTCTTCCGATGGGACGCCCCGATAGCGGTGCCGTGCATCCAGATGGACCCGACAAAACTTCGCCAGCCGGGCAAGGCGGCCATCAGCAAGGCAGAGGAGCGGGCCGAGGCGGTGCGGAAGGTGCTGGACGGCAATGGCGGCGGTCCCATGCGAAGCCACGACTTGATCGAGGCGGCGGTCAAAAAGAGCGGGGAGCAGGCAGACCAGCGCACCATTGAGAACTGGCGTCGTAGCATGAAGAACCGGCCAAAGGCCTTGGCCGACATGAACATTGAAATTCTGCCAGCGGGCAACGGCCAAGACCCGCTTTGGCAGGTCAAAGAACAGTCACCAGCGACTGCGGCCAAAGACCCGTTTTAGCCATGAGAATTGTAAATCATACCCCCCCCCACATCCCTAAGGAAAATCAATGTATGGGGGGGTTCCGTAGGACGGAGGACGGACGGCTCCTGCCGTCCCGTCCGACCACCGTCCGAAGGACCACAGACAGTCAGACAGCAGAAGAAGATAAACTGCCACCATTTTTAACGCTAAACGAGTTGCTGACTGAGGCCAAAACACACGAGGCCGAACAGCGTGAGGCCGAGTGGAGCTATCGGGACGGCTATTTTGACGGCTGGCTTCAATGCGCCAAGGCCATCGTCCGGTTGTATCGCCTTGGCTACGTTAGGCCGCGGGACATTGCCACTTTGTTGGAAAGCCATGATGAGGCGCTGCGGCAATGGAGAGATGAAGCAGAGACGGAAGACCCGCTTGCAATGGGCAGCCCGCGGTTCGTCAGGCCGTCTTGGGCTGAAGTCCGCGGGCAAATTTTCCAAAGGGATGGCAACCGATGCACGCGATGCGGGTCGCCAGACAATCTTGAGGCGCACCATCTCGAGGCCGTGTGTGATGGCGGGCTTACGGCTGAAGGCAACCTGACCACGCTGTGCCGTCAGTGCCACCGAGGATTTTAACAATGAAAAAAAGACGCAAAGCAAAGCTGGCCGAATTACGAGAAGGCAGGCCAATCCTCAACAATGGCCAACCGGCCAAGTGGTTGATCGAGGCCATAGGCCAAGAAGCGGCCGATGCGGCTGTATTGTTTGACGCCGCGGCCGTCGAGCTGGTCACCGAAGGGGTGACGGTGAGGTTGGTGGAGAGGAGGCAGCATGATTGACATCAGACGCTTCGCCAGCATGGGCGAAAACCCCCTCGACAAGCTGGAAACCAGCTACAAGCCCGACATGGCGGGTGAGATCGACACCCTGGCACAGCAGTGGGCCGAGGAGCTGGATCTGGCGGCATGGCAATGCGAGGCGCTGGCTTTGATGCTGGCCGAATACCATTTGCGGGAGAGCCGGGACACGGCGTCCAAAATGCTGATCCCGGTGGTCACATACCTTAACGAGGCGCGCGGCAACAAGACGCTGCGTTATTACGCTTTCCTGCTGGCGGCCGGCGACACGTCCATCACTTTGGCCCACAGCTATTCCGAGCTGGCCCGCAAGATCGGAGTGACGCGGGCTGCACTGTCCAAGGCCGTCATCGAGATGCAGGAAAAGCTCGGGCTGACCGGGCACAATGGATTTCAGAAGTCCGAGCAGGCGCGCGAGAGTTCGCGCAAGGCCGCGCACGGATCTTGGAAGAAACGACACGAGGAGAACACACACAAATGAGCAAAGAGATCGAACTGCGGGCGGCTGATGACTTGGCCGCGCAAATCAACAAAGACCACGCCGACATCATGGCGAAGGTCGAAGACGTGAAGTCCGCAGCCGCGGAGATCGGGACGATGGCCAACCACGTCGGGATGCTGCTGGCCAGCGCCAAGGACACGGTGGGCGACGCCTTCCACCACTGGCTGCGCGAGAAGGTCACAATGCCAGGCGTAACCGCCGAGCGGTATATGCGGCACCATCGCCACTATCACCCAGGGCAGTTGTTCTTGCCTGGCTTTAAGGCGGTCGAGGATCGGGCCAGCGTGACGGCACAAGCCGAGGCCAATGCAGAGACGGCCGAGGGGGACGCACCCCATAAGGATGAGCACGCAGACATCGAGGTCCGCGACATTGCGGCCGGCTGGGTCTACGATGCGAGGCGCTGGTTCTCGCAGTTGATCCAGAAGCTGCCGCCTGACCAGATGAACGAGCAGCAAGTGAAGGACACATTGCAACTGGTGCGGCCGGTGCGCGATGCGATCTGGGCTTACGAGAAGCGGCTGGTGGCTTTGACCGGCGGCGCGGAGGTTGAGGCGTGAGCGGCTTCAATCTCAATAAGCGTAAACAACAATGGCCCTTGTTGAGCTTTGCGAAAGGAATCTCTTCTATCCGAGGAGCGCGAGGAGCCTGCGACTCCGACCAAATGCCTCAAAATTTAGCTCGATTGGCTCATCTATAGTAAATAGCCGCCCACTGTAGTCTCAATATCACATTCCGATACTGAGACTCTCAAAGGAGCCTTTACTATACTAAAGTTGACTCGGCGCGGTGGGCATGACCGTTGCCCAGCAACTCGCTCAAGCCAAGGACATCACGATCGGGCGGGTCAGCCAGCTCAAGAAGCAAGGCTGCCCGCTCGACACTTTGGAGAACGCCGTCGCGTGGTATGAGGCCCACGTCACCGGCAACCGCCGCACCCGCCGTCCCGTAGCCGCCGCGGGCGAGCCAGGGGATTGCACTGCCGCGGGCCGCGTCGAGCAGGCGCACGAGATGGTCGGCAAGAACTACGCGCTCTGGCTTGGAGCCGCCGAGGCCGGACAGGTGCGCGAAGCGTGCGAGCTTCAAAAGGCTTACTCGCTCTCCTGCAAAGACGCCTCCTTTGCCGAGGGCGAGTTCTTGGATTGGCAAAAGCGGGTCGGGGCGCTGGTGGAAAAGTCAGCGGTGCTGGCGGCGTTCGACGCGGCCTTCGACTCCTGCATTAAACGCCTGCACCGGGATCACCCCGAGGCTGGCCAACTGGTCGCGGACGCGTGTCAGATTTTCTCGGCAAAATTAAGGGAAGCCTGACCGCTGATGACGTTGGCGCGGCCATAGCGAAAAAAGCCGTTCCACCGCCAAAGCAGGGCGTGGTCGAGTGGGCCGAGGGCAATCTCAGCATCGGCAACACGGCTCATTTGCACGGGCCTTACCGCACGCGCGAAACTCCTTACATCCGCGAAGTGCTGGAGTGTTTCGGCGACGAGTCGGTGCGGCGCCTGTCCCTGGTGTGGGCGGCGCAGACGGCCAAGACGACGGCGATCCTCGCCGGCATGGCCTACCGCCTTGACCAGAACCCGGCGCCCGCGCTTTGGGTCATGCCCTCCACGCACCTTGCGCGGTCGTTCTCGAAGTCGCGCTGGCTGCCCATGGTCGAAAGCTCAGACGCCCTCAAGGCCCACAAGCCCGACAACCAGGACGATCTGACCATCTTGGAGCAGCACTTTAAGGGCATGAGCGTCTATTTCGTCGGCTCCAACAGCCCGGCCAACCTCTCCAGTCGCTCCATCGCGCTGCTGATGATGGACGAGATGGACAAGTTCGCCACTCAGTCGGGCAAAGAGGCCAGCCCGATCCAGCTTGCCGAGGCGCGGTGTGTCACTTTCCCGAATCATCTGATCGTCTGCACCTCGACTCCAACCTACGAAGACGGCGCGATCTGGACCGAATACATGAAGGGCGACCGGCGTCGGTTCTTCCTTCCGTGTTTGGCCTGCGGCGAGTGGCAGTTCTTGGAGTGGAAGAATGTGCAATGGGACAAGAGCGCCAAGGCCGACGATGGCGCTTGGAACATGGCGCGGGTGGCCGAGACGACCCGATATGTGTGCCCGAAGTGCGGGAACCCGCACCAGAACGGAGATAAGAAAGCCTGGCTGCCGCGCGGAGAATGGAGGGCGACGGAGTTTTCTGCCGAGCAAGGCCGGCGCAGTTACCACCTGTCATCGCTCTATTCGCCGTGGCGCCCATGGCCGGAGCTGGCGGTCAAGTATTTGCAGGACTACGAAAGTCCAGGCGGGTTGCAGGACTTCTTGAACCGCGAGATGGCCGAGCCATGGAAACCGGAGGGCGCTTTGATTTCGACCCAAATGATCCGCGACCGCGTGGACGCCTCGCCCCGTTTCACGATCGGCGCGGCCCCCGAGGGCAAGATGATTGGCCGCTTGATGTCGATCGACGTTGGCCAGACGGAAATGTGGTGGATTGTCCGCGAGCTACACGAGGACGGCAGCACCTACCTCCTCGACTACGGCGCAATGGTCGGCTGGGACGGCATCATGGACAAGTTCCGCCATTACAAGTGCTATCGCGGCATCGTGGACGCCGGCTATGCGGCCAAGACCCCGGCGGGCGTTTACGACTTTGTGGCCCGATCTGGCGGTCTATTTGTCGCGGCCAAGGGACGCACGGTTAGCCAGGGACTGCGCGAGCCATACAAATTCCAGCAGATCGTGTCCGGCGGTGCCGTGCTGTGGGCCGTGCAGTTCGACGCGCACTTCTGGCAGGCCCGACTTTATCACGACATTCTCCGCGACGGCCGCGGGCGGTGGTATCTGCCGCGGGACATAGCCAAGGACTACGTTTCGCAGTTGCAGGGGGAGGCGCTGATCGAGAAGGACGGCGAGGCGAAGTGGCAACGCCTCGGGCCGAACCACCTTGCGGACTGCGAAAAGATGGCGCTGGTGCTGATCGACTCGATCATGGCCCAGTTCAAGGCCAACAACTCCCCTTCTTGACACAAAGGCAGAGGGCATGACCGACGCGGGCATTTTGGCGGATGTCTTTACCGCCGCCGAACTTTCACAGCTCAAAGCCTCCTGCAAAGCGCAAATCCTTGCGGGCGGCGCGTCACAGGCATTCGTCGTGTCAAGCAGTGTCGGCGGGCGCTCGGTCACGCTCCAGAAAAGCTACGACGCCTGGGATATGCTCGGCCTCATCGAAACCGCACTGGCCATCAACGCCGGCACGATCGGCAACAGTCGCGTGACCAAGGCGCAATACGGAGTTTACTGATATGCCAAAGCTACTGGACAAAATCGCCAACACCTTCGGCTTTTCGCGCATGGTTGAGGCCGCCAACTGGCGACCCGACGAGCGGGCCTATGTCTGGAGCCAGGCGCAGGACAGTCGGGTGGACATCTCCAACGGCGACCGCACCCGCCTCCTCGGGCTTTCCCGCAAACTTTTCTACAACAACGCCATCGTCCGCAGCGCAATCCGCGACAAGGCCACCTACTCGGTCGGCTCGGGCATCACCCCGCAGGCCAACAGCGGCGACCCGGCGTGGGATGACGCGGCCGAGGCGTGGTGGGAAGAGTGGAGCAAGTCGCCCGAGATCAGCGGGCGGCACGATATGCGCCGCCTGCAAACCTTGGCCAGCGAGGCCATTGACCGCGACGGCGAAATCTTTTGCATCCTGACCAGCAAGCGCGACGGGATGCCGGCGGTTCAGATCGTCGAGTCGCACCGCGTGGCCAATCCGCCCGACAAACTCAACGACATCGTGGACGGCGTCAGCTTGGACCGTTTTGCGCGGCCCTTGGCCTACCACGTTGTCGAGGGCGACACCTTCAGCAACCGCACCAGCCGCCGCATCCAGGCGGATCTGATGCTCCACGTTTACGAGCCGGAACGTCCCGACCAGGTGCGCGGCTATCCCGCCGTGGCCGTGGCGCTCAACAACCTCCTCGACCGCGACGAGCTGCTCCGCTTTGAGATGCAGGCGGCCAAGATAGGCAGCAGCATCGGCCTGGTCGTGCAAAACGCCACGGGCGCCACCGGGGCCGAGGGATTCTTTGGCGACCTCTCAAAGCAGGGCAGCGAAAGCCTGACCCGCGAAACTGTTTTCGGCGGCGGCATGATTCCGCGCCTCAAGGCAACTGAGCGCATCGAGTCCTTTGCCATGCAAAGGCCCAACGAGAAGTTGGACGCCCACCTCGAGCAATACATCCGCGCCGCCGCTCTGGGCCTCGGCCTGCCCTACGAATTTATCTGGGACACCTCCGCCGTCGGCGGCGTGGCCCAGCGTTTCATTATGCAAAAAGCCGCCCGAGCCTTTGCCGCGCGGCAGGACGTTCTTATTTCCTCCTTCCTTGGCAAGCTCTGGAACTACGCCATCGCCAACGCCGTCCGCAGCGGGCAGTTGCCGATGAACCCGAACTGGCGGCGCGTCCACTGGCAGACCCCGCGCAGCATCACCGTGGACGTAGGCCGCGAGGCCCAAGCCCGGCGCGACGATGTGAAGGCGGGACTGATGACCTTGGCCGATTTCTTTGGCGAGCAAGGATTGGATTGGAAGACGGCCATGCAGGAAATCGCCGCCGAGCGTCAATTTGCTTCCGACCTCGGCATTGTGGTCGGCGTCGAGCGCACTGAGGGGGCGACGGTAATCGACCCTGTGCTTCCCGCAGGGGACGGCGGTTCAACTCCGCCCGCCTCCACCACGGCAGAAATGCAGTCGGAGGAGCCAAGCACCGAGCTTTCCGAACGCGCCCGCAAAAAGAAGCGCATTTACAAGCGCAAGAAGACCGAAAAGAAGCTGGATGCTTGACATGAACCGCCGCGTATATGGCGGCACTCAAGTTTGAAGGCATCAGCGTAGCAACAGTTGGGCCTGCACTCGGCCACGAAATGTTCGTGGACGATGTGACTTTGCTCCAAGCCGAGCAGGCCGGACTCGCCGGCTCGCCCGTCAAAGTCTTTGTCGATCACGACGAGTCGATCGATTCCTTGATCGGCTTTCTTTCGGCCTTTCGCATCGAGGAAGACCAACTGCGCGCCGACCTCGAGCTGCTTTCCGCGCATCCGCAGGCCGACTTTTACGCCGAGATCCTGACCAAAGCCCCCGGGCGCGTGGGCTTTTCCATGACTTTCGCCGGCAAGCCCGAAGAAGTGGGCGACCGCCGGTTCGCCAGGGTGGAAAACTTGGTCAGCGTTGACCTGGTTTCGCGCCCGGCGGCCAACCCCGATGGCGTGTTCAAGGCGGGCAAAATTGACATGGCGGGCGAAGTTATGGACGAACAATCCGTTCCCGCTCAAGTCGAGTTCGACGCGAAAGCCGCTATTGAGGCGCTTTCGGCCACCGTTGCCAAACTCGAGGAATCCGTCGCGGCCATCGCCGCCGAAAAAGCCGAAGTCGCTCCCGAAGCCGCCCCCGTTGCGGAAGCCGAGGAAGTGAAAGCCGAGGAGGCCGCGCCCGCTGTTGAGAGCGCCGAGCTTTCCGCGCTGTCGGCCAAAGTTGCCGAGCTGGAAATCGCTCTCGCCGCCCAGGGCAGCGAGGCCGTTGCCAGCTCCGGAGCCGCTTCCGAAGACCCCGTCGAGCAGTTCAAAGCCGCCTCCGAATCCAAGGATTGGAAGCGCGCTTCGCAAATCTTTTCCGCGAACAAGGCCGCGATCTACCGCGCCCGCAATTCCAAGAATTTCTAAGGGCCAACCCCCGCAGAAAACCAACAACCAACAACAAACCAAAATAGCATATGGCAAACGTATTCGATTCAGCACTCGTCGTAGCGACGATCTCTGAACAGGTGCAGACGGTGCTCGCCAACCGGTTGGCCCCGCTCCGCATTTTCAGCACGGATTTCTCCAACGAAGTCCGCAAGCCCAAGGACACCATTCAGGTGCCCCTCGTCACGGCCACTTCCGCCACCTCGACCAACCCGACCGACTTCACGCCGGCCTCGGATGTCACCGTTGGCAAAGCGACCGTGACGCTCGACCACTACGCGCAGTTTTTCGGCATCACCCAAGCCGAACTGGCCAACGGTCACCGTCTGGAAAACTTGGTCCGCATCAACTTGGATGCTTTGGCAAGCAAGATTTTCTCGGTTGCGATCACTCCGATCACAACCACGAATTTCGGCGCAGCCACGGTCACCACGACCACCATCACCCCCGGCTCGGGCCATCTGGCGACTCTTTGGAGCGCGATCAGCAAGGCCGACCGCAAGGGCTTGGTTGTCACTCCCGAAATCTACAGCCGGTTGATTCCCACCAACGCCGACTTCCTGCCGCTCCAGAACGGAGCTTACGGATTCGACCAGGGCATCTACTACGCGAACAGCTTCAGCGGAGCGGTTGCGGGCCTCGACGGCTTCGCCATCTCCCCGGAAGCCATCGCCGTGGCCTCGGCCATGCCCGCTATCGACCCGGCGGTTGCCAACCTCCTCTACGTCTCGGATTCCGTGACGCTCGAGCAGCTCGGCATGACCGTGATGTATAACATCACCGCCTCGCAGTCCACCCGCGCCGTGACAGCCTCCGTCGAGGTTATGTTCGGCAGCGCGGCCGGTCTGACCAGCGGCACCTGCGCGCTGATCATCTAAGGTTCGTGTGTTCACCTCCCGGCGGTTTGAGTGGCCCGCCGGGAGTTTCACTTAGGGTTTCGACCCAGGGGGTCACGGTTCCACTCGCCGTGGCCTCTTTTTTATAGCCAGTGGCAAAAATACATCTCGGCATTATCTGCGGCAACGAGGAGGACAACATCGTCCGCTTCCTTGACAGCTTCCAGCCGCACGTTGATTCTGTTTCCGTAGTCCGCGCCGTCGGGGCGCTGGCCCCCGACAAGACGCTGCAAATTGCCCAAGCCCGCGGCTGCTTGGTGGGCGAATACAAAAACGCCCCAACCGCCGCCGATTGGGAACACGTCGATAATTTTGCCAGCGCGCGCTCCCAGAGCTTCGGTATGGCTCCAGAAGACGCGGAGTGGCTGATGTGGGCCGACTGCGACGATCTGCTCGGAGAAACGGCACAGACGCTGTTGCGCTGCGTGCGCGAAGGGCAAGACGCCAAAGGGGACGTGCTTTACGCGCCCTATGTGACCAGCGCCAACGGAAGCTATGCCCGTCGGGTCCGCGCCATAAATCGCAAGGCATACAGAAAATGGGTCAACGCCGTTCACGAGGATATCGAATACGAAGACACGGCCAAACTTGCCTGGGCGGCAGAACTGCAAGTCATCCACCTTCCAGAAAACAACAAACGCAACAGCCCGGCCCGCAACCGCCGCATCCTTGAGGCCGTGCCAGAAGAACAGCGCACGGGCAGGGAATGGTGGTTTCTTTTCAAAGAGTGCGAACTGCAAAACGATCTTCCGACCGCGATGCGCGCCGCGGTCATCGCCACCGCTGCCGAAGAGCTGGGCGACGAGGAGAAGTTTGTCGCCTACCAGACGATCGGCCGATACCTCAAAGACCCCAACGAGGCCGAGCGCCCGCTACTCGAGGCCGTGCGACTCATGCCGCACCGCCGCGAAGGTTATGCCGAGCTGGTCAAGCTGCACCTTGCCCGGGGCAGCGGAAAGAAGGCGCTGGCCTATGCCAACTGCATGGAGGCCCAAGAGATGCCCGACGAGCCGAGTTGGACGCACGAGGCGTCGCTCTACGGATGGAAAGCGCACGACCTAAAAACGCTGGCTTTGGCCAAGGCCGGCCAAACCAAAGACGCCGAGGCCGTCCGCAAAGCCTGGCTGAAACGCTACAAGCCGCGCATCGCCGTCGGCCACCCCGCGGGCCGCGGAGCCAAGGACATCGAGGTGCGGCAGATGTGGCTGGACCGTGCCGCGCAACCCGAGCGCGTGGCCTACTTTTTCGGCATCAACGAAGGCGACAAAGAGGTGGTCGAGGCATTGCAGCACTACCCGCACCAGATGTCCTTGCCTGTGCCCGAGGGTCACAGCACGGCCGTGGCAAACTACAACGCCGCCGCCAGGGCCGCCACGGCCTCCGGCGCGCGCATCTTCATCATGGCGCAGTCGGATGTTTACCCGCCGCACGGCTGGGACGAACAAGTGTGGCAGGCCATGCAGCCGCACATGGACAAGCCGACCGTGCTGCACGTTCACGATGGCTTCCGCCTGCACAGCGATCCGCTAATGACCATCATGTGCTTCAACTGGCGGTGGTGGCTCGGGCGCGAGTGGTTGCTTTGCCCCGAATACGACGGCTACTGGAGCGACACCGAGTTTTCATTCCGAGCCTACCGCGACGGCGTGGTGCAGCAAGCAAGGCACATCGAGTTCTACCACGATCATCCCGTCTTTACTGGAGCCGCAACGGATGAGGTTTATATGCGCCAACAAAACCCGGAAGCCAACGAGCGCGGAAAGGCCATCTTCCGCCGCCGCAACCCTGACGCAATCGGATGGGCGTAAAAAAGAAACCCCTCCGCATGGGCAAGCCCAGCCGCAAGCGCGTCTTGTTTGAAGTGCTTGTGCCGACGTTGCCCAACCGCGAGTTCTATCTGTCGCGGTTAATGACCGTGCTGGAGCCGCAATTTGCCAACCATCCCAACGCTTGCTACGTCTGCGATTGGGGCGAGGGGAGCATCGGGGCCAAGCGCCAGCGCATGATGGAGACAAGCAAGGCCGACTATGTGGCGTTTGTGGACGATGACGATCTGGTCAGCGCCGACTACCTGGACAGGATCATGCCGTGCCTCGCCAGCGGGCCGGATGTGGTGGGGATCACCATGCACGTTAAGATGGACGGCAAGGACTACCACCCGTCGCCCATCTTCCGCCACAGCCTGCGCTTTCGGGACAATACAGGCTGGAGTCACAACGACCGCACCCCGCACCACCTTTGTCCCATGCGCCGGGACATTGCCGTGCGCTCGCGGTTTCCTCATCTGATGTGGGGCGAGGATTACAATTTCGCTTTGGGCGTGCTGCCTCACCTTCAGACCGAGGAATGGAGCGGGGACCAGCCGCTCTATTTCTACGAATACCGCTCAAGCAAGCCCTTTGACTCCCCGGCTTAAAGCATGGCCAACCAGCTCGACACAGCGCACATCCTGGGCGTGGCCGCCATCACTGACGTAGGCGGCGAGTGCGTCACTATTGCCGGGACGCAGCTCAAGTGCGTGGTGGGCGACATGGAAGTGCGCGACGAACTGGCCGAGGGCGGGGTCCGGCAGATCCGCTCGGTTCGCCTGGGCATCCCCCGCAGCGAGTTTGAGCGGTGTGTGGCCATGGGCATCAAAGAGGTTTCCATCCCGGCCATCTGGTCGCGGATCACGGTGCGCGACATCGAGCTGCAAGTGCTCTCCGTCTCGCAAGACGCGGCGGTGGTCGAGATCACGGCCGGCGGGCTGGCGGAGTAGGGTATGGCGGCGGCCGTATCAGTTGAAATCTCGTTGGACGAGCTTCGCAAGCTGGTTCCGAAGTTGGTCAACAGGACAACTTTAGAGCTGGGCCAAGAGGTTCTTCGACAGGCGCGCTTGATGGTGCGTGACGACGGAGACAACGGACTCGTAGCCATTACCCCTCCAAAGACACAGCAAATGGGAGAGTCCGCCACTGCGCGAGACATAAATCGCATCTTTGTCACTTCCACAACTATCCGCTCTATTCTCAAAGACAGCGGCCAGAGAGGCGCGCGCCCTGCTTTTCGTCGCTACATGACCCCGGGACCGGATTATTCCGAGGCTAAGGCGTTGGATTTTCTGAACAGTCAAACCCCGACAACGGTTGAGGTCCGTCCTTACACCACCAAAAAAGGCAAGAGGGTTAAATCCTACACGCAAACCAGAAACGTGTCTTCGCTCGGTGATCCGCGGCTGGGCAGGCTTTTGTATGTGGGCGAGGCGCCAAGCCGGACTTTGCACAAGTCCCGCAAAAACTCCCGCGGTCAAGTTAAGCAAGCGGCTTGGACTCAACTTGTGACCAGCCAGGCCAAAATGACCAGTTACATAAAGGAAATCGTCCAACGTGTCGGCTTGCTAAAGGCCGGCTGGGGTGCAGCGGCCCGGCAGGCGGGGCTTGACGTAAATTTGCCATCCTTTGCCGCTCGAAACAGCAAGCGGGCCAGCGGCAAGGGGCGCTTCAGCGATTCCAACCCAAGCAACATTTACGTCGAGCTTTCCAATACCACGCCCAATGCCTCAAACAAAATCACCAAGGCCGCTGTTAACTGGGTCGTTTCGTTCCGCCAAAAGCAAATTGAGCGCGAGATGCAGAACCGCATGAAAGCATTGGCCAAAGCCGCATGATCCACCGCGAACTCGAAGCCCAATTTGCCGCCCGCATCGAGGCCAGCCGCACAGGAACCGCCCTGGCTGGGGTGCCGATCCGCCACGCCGTGCCGGCCGACGCCTTGGCCCTGCCGTGCGTGATTGTCTCGGCCGCCGGCTCCGAGCTGGTGGAGGGCGGCGTGCGCTCGGCCAGCCGCGTCAGCGTCGATTTCAGCGCAGTCTCAGCCGCCAACGAAGGAGCTGGCTGGCAGACCAACCACAAGAACCGCGTGGCTGCGCTGGCTCGGCTTTTGGACGATACCAATACCAACACCGCACTGGCAGCCATCAACGCCGCACAAAGCGATTTCACGCTCTACGGCTGGCACCTGACCGAACTGGCCGGCGACACCTCGGCCAACAACCAGGCAGACACCATCCGCATCAGCGCCGTGGCCGGGGACCGCATCGGCACGACGCCGACCGGCCCGACCTCGGCCACCCCGCAGACTTACAGCCTCCGCCACGAGATCGAGCAGATCGTGTCCGCGCACCTCGGCACCGAGCTGCCCGAGATTGTGGCCGACGACTACACGGTCTACCCCTACTATTCCGAGGACGCCGCGCCACCCCGTCGCATTGTCGCCGCCTGCCTGTCGGCCTCTCGGCCGTTCCCGCAGTTGGCCCGGTGGCAGGCCGCCGCGACCATCCACATCATCACGCCAGGGGAATACGCCACCGGCCACGACGAGATCGTGGAAAGCGTAGCCGAAACCCTGCGCGACTTGGTGGCCCAAGATTTTACCTCGGCCAACGTCACGGTTGCCGGGATGCTGGAGACAGGCCACAGCGTAGACCGCGCCGACAACCGGATCATCGACGTTTTAGCCGTCACCCTCTATTGCCAGCAGAATTGACACGCCCCGCGAGGGCATGGCGATTACCTACGGCTCCACCGCTGGCTTTTCCAAGTCCACCAGCAAGTCCTACGAATACCTCGCCGTCGCGGACAACACGGGCGCGGTTGCCGATACGATCCTCAAATACACGAGGACCGAGACGAGCACCGAGACGGTGACCACCACTTTTGGCGCTCCGCTTATCGGCGCCCTCGAAGTGCTCAACGCCACGGTGACCTGGAGTGTGGACGAGCAGATCATCGACCCGAGTGCCAGCGGCACCGCACCGCCGGCCGCTCGCACCTACAACCCTCGGGCCGAAGCCTCGGCCACCGTCTTGGGCGAATTTACGGCCAGCACCTTCACACTGGACGGAGAAACTTTTGAAACGCTCTCGGCAGAGAAAGCCGAAACGGCCGGAGACGTGGTGAAGACCAACATCCGCGGCGTTTACTACGGCACGGGCGGAAGCCTGACTGTCGGCAGCATTGCCGCAGGCGGAACGATCCGCACCGAGAAGCGTTTCAGCAACACGGATTTCGTTCGCACAACCGCCACTACCGTAGCGTTCTCCGGATCGTAACCGGAACAGCGTATGGATGCGCTGGCCGCCGAAGCGTTTTTGAACGCAAAGCACCGCGTTTGCGGACTAACCATGCTGCCGCTTTCCGTAGGCCACGCTTTTTCCCTCGAGGCTATCGCCTCGCCATTTTACCACGGGCAGATGGGCAGCGAGGGCGAACTTCGCCTAGCTGCGTGGATCTGCTCCCGCCCACCGCTCTCCTTGCCGAACATGGACGGCTGGCGCTGCCGCTGGTGGAAAGCCCGCAAGATCGACTTCGCCGCGGAGGTCGCCCGCTGGAAAACCTACGTTGCCGACTTCTGCGCGCCTCCGCAGATGTGGAACAAGACACCCAAGCCAGGCGAAACGCCGGCCGAGCCGTCCCGCATCCCAAACGCCCTTTCCACCGTGACTCGTCTCATGCGCCTGGGCATGACTGAATCACAAGCATGGAGCACCCCCGTGGGCGCCGCCTCGTGGTATGAGGCCGCCGCCTACGAAACCGAAACCGGCTCCCGCCTGGACATCGTGACCGACTCCGAGCGGCTGGCCATTGCGCGAAGCAAGGCAAAGAAGGAGGCGCAAAATGGCTGAAGTAAAAGTCAAAATCACCGCGCAGAACCAGACGCAAACCGGCTTCCAAGCCGTGCTGGCCGACGCGCAAAAGACGGCCACGCAAGTGCAAAACACCTTTGCACGCGCCTCGGAAATCCGAATGCTTAAGCCCAAGGAGTTGTCCAGCGGGCCGATCTCCGTGGACATTGGCGACTACGGCCTCGAGCCGCTGCGCGAGCTGCAAAAGCAGATTGCCGACGTTCGCCGCTCGGCCCGCGAGGCGCTTGATCCCGACGTTGCCGAAAATTTCAGCAGCGGCATTGGCGGGCTGATCGGGCGGTTTGCCATTCTGATCGGTGTGGCGGCTACGGTGGGCAAGGTGATCGCCTCGGCTTTCGATCGTTTAAGCGAATCTGTAAAATCTGCGACAGCCATACAAGAGCAATTCAACGAAAGCCTAAAAACCGCCGGCAACTCCGCAACTTTGCAGGGGGCTATCTCCGGATTTAAACAGCTTTCAGGGTTTGCCGAGCAAACAAACAAAAGCATCAAAGAAACCTTTGGCGGCAGCGTCGGAGAGGCTGTGGCCAATTTGTTTAGCGGTCGCCCGGGCCAAGTGCTTGCTCGATCTGCTGACGCATTCACGCTTGGAAGCGTATCTTCCGGATTGCAACAGCAAGAGGGTCGTCAAAGACAAATTGCCAGAGACAATTTAATCACAGAATTGGAGCGGCAAGGCCTCGCGCAAAAAGCAATCGCGGCGGCGGGCGGAGATCCCAAAGCCGTAGAGGAGGCGCGGCGCAAGGCGCAGAGAGCAGAAGAACGAAGTCTGCTTGAACAAACCTTGTCGGACGGAAAATTTAGTAGCGACCGCGCAAGCTTGGCCCGCTCTCTGTTAGAAGAAAAATTCCAAGCCGAAGACGCGGCCAGGACAGCAGAGGAGCGATTCAAATCCGAAGAAAAAATAACCCGCGAAAAAGAAAAACAAGCCGCCCTCGAATCCGGCACGCGGGCGGGCAACGTCAGGGGCCGCCAGCTTGGACCCGGCAGCTTCGAGGGCATTGCCGAGTTCGAGCGCGAACGCGCCCGCGCCCTTAAAGAGCTTGGCCCAGAGTTTGGCCCCGGCACGGCCGACGCCGCGCTGGGCGGGTTTCGGGTGGATGCCTCGCAGTTTGCCAGAGAGCAGCAGGAAGAGGCGCTGAAATTGGCGCAGAAACAGGCCCAGCAATCGGCATTTGCCGGAGACTTCGGGGCGTCAGCACTGCAACGGGTCGGCGGGGCGTCTACCGAGTTTTTCCGCGTCCGCGGCGACAGCCAAGAAGAGCAGCAAAAACGGTCCAACGAATTTCTGAAACAGATCCTTCAACAACTCAAGAACGGCGAGCCGTTGGTCTTGGGCAACTCACGTTAAGTTATGGCACAAATCGAAACAGTAGGCGGTGGCGTCAGCTACACCGCGGACGGCAAAAAAATAACAAAACAAGTTTACGTCCTAACCGACGGAACAAGCAGCGTTGCCCCGTCAAATGTTGCCGGTGCGGTCATAACCTCGGCCGATTTTACGGAAATCGAAGCCGGCTCCCGCCGGGTCACAGTTACTTGGACCGAAGGACAGGCAGGAGGATCTGGATCAACTGCCGGCGGAACAACCACCGAGCTGATCGGAGGATCGCGGGAAGTTCCAACCGAAAGCCATCCGACCTTCAAGACATCGGTCACCGACGATCAGCTTAAAGAAATCAAGCGCGCAATCCAAGAGCAGGACGAACCAGATTCAGCCATTGTTCCGACAAGCGCCACAAACAATGCGCGCATCCTCTACAAGCTGCTGCTGCGCGGACAGGAATACTATCTGGCGCCTGCTGTGTCTTACCGCGAGACAACGATTGAATCCTCCCTGCCTTCGCTCAAAGAAATTTGCACCGTAAACGCGCCACGCCGCGCGCCGGCCGCGGGTTCTCGACAGAACTGGCTGCTGACTTCGGTCAACTCCCGCAGCGTGGCGCGGCCAACGGGAGCGGTTGTCTACGAGGTCACAAAAGAATGGATGCTTTCTGATCGCAACGGTTGGGACCCCGAAAAAGTCATCTACAGCGGCACATAGAAAATGGAAGGCATCTCACCATTTCAAAGCGGGCGACCCCTGCTTTCCGAGATCACGGCCGACAAACTCAACCGCATTCTGTCGGAGATCAAACGCAACCGCCCGGTTGTTTCCGCTCCGCTTGCTGCCCGGGTGACCGGAGACGGAACGCACATTTCGCTTTTGAAGATGCCGACGCCAGGTGGAGGAGGCGCTCCGCCGGTTCAACACCCGTTCCAGCTTATTGTCACGGTAGACCCCGAAACCGAAGCCCAGCAGATCCGCGTCCGCTACGGCACGATCAGCGGAACGGCACCCACCGGGATGAGCCTGGGAGACGATCCGCCGTATATCCTGACGCCCACCACGGCCAGCGGCGTGGTTTACGCCGTCGTGGTCTTCGACCGCACAGACGCCGGCTCGCCAATCCTTTCCCGCGACATTGCCCTTGCCGAGACACTGCCGGAAGACGAGGACGACACCGCCCACATAGAGATAGGATCGTGGACAAGCGACGAAGACGACAACCTGATCATCGCGCAGGCCGTCACGGCGAGCCTGTGGGTCGATCCCTACGGCTTTACTTTCCTCTGGGGCAACGTGTGAGCCGTGAGCAGGGTTTCTGTTATCTACGAGCCGCGCGACCGGCCGGTTCCTTTCATCAAGGAACTGCGGGTGGCGTGGACGTTTACCTCCGAAAACACGTTCACTTGGAACGATCCTGACGACCCGTTCGACAACGCCTACAGCTTGGACTCCTCGATCAGCGCCTCTGGCGAGGTGGTCATACCTGGCGGCCGGACCGGCCTTTACACCGAGGAATCTGGATACACGCCCGAGGACTTCAATGCCGGCATCCCCGCGGGCGAAGGCCGCACCATGTTCAGCCGCTCGGGCTTTCGTGTGGGTTTTTTCAACACACCGGGCGAGTTCACCGCGGGCGAAGATCAGGCGATCACGACCTACGACGAAGTCTTTGAATACAACACCGACGAGGCGCAGCAAACTTTCACTGGCGAGACTTTGGAAAATTTAAGGTCCGAGGTGGGGCTTACGATCTTTCGCAATAAACTGGCCTTAAGTTTTTCTCTGCTGGGCGACATTGTCGGCCGACTTGTTACCGATTACCCAGACAGCACGCCGGACGAGGATATTGAGTGGACCGGCGCCAGCATCCTGTGGTCTGTGACTGAAGACCTCGACACAACAACCAGCGGCCCGTTTTCGACTTGGGAACTCTCTTTTGAGCGGGACGCCTTGGACTTGGACAACGAGCCAACCGGAACCGAGACGCTCGACCTGACCGTGACCGTGGTCGCTTGGGGAGCTGTGTAGCTTTGACACAGGGGCCACGGTCAAGGCCATGCGCGTCTACGTCAACCTCGACAGCAACGAATTTGTAGTCTCGCCGACCCTGCTTCAGCGCGTCTCCACCCTGTTTTTCGTCCGCCGCGACAACGTCCCGGTCGAGGTTCAATTCGTCCGCAACGGCGAGGTGGTCGAGCTGGCCGCCGGGGCCACGGGCAAAATGGGCATCAAGGCGGCTTTTGATGGGGACTTCTTGGCCTACGACAGCGCCTGGACAAAGACCGGCACCGGCACGACCACCGTCTATGCCTTCGGGCTTAACCTGAACACCACCGAGATGGATGCCGAGTTTGCCACCGATGAGGAGGAAAGCATTTCGGCCAAGGTAGAAATTGAGTGGGTGGCCGATGCCTTGACCTCCTCGACCCTGCCGTGCGCGGCCACCGTTTACAATGACGTGATCCGAGGCGGGGAGGGCAGCGCCCTTTCGTTCACCACCGCCAGCGGCTTCCGGCTCATGTCTCCCAACGGCACGGTTTTTGAAATCCAGCCAGACGATGACGGCCTGCTTCAATCCGTCTCAACAGCAGCAACCTCCGCGCCTTCCGGCATCCCGCTGCGCTCCTCCAACGGCACGGCCTACACCCTTTCCGTCACCAATGACGGCCTTCTGACAACAGCCTAATTACTATGAAAACTCTATTCGCCCTCATTCTCCTTGCCCTGGCCGCTTCGGCGCAGGCCCAGACCACCAACCGCTTTGCCGCCACGATTTTCAAGGCAATGACCAACGATGTGGTCATCACCAACCAGACCAACATGACCGTGCTCACGGATCTTTCGGTCAGTATTGAGCCAAACAAAAAATACGCCGTTCAGCTTTTGCCGATTCTTTCTGCGGCCATCAATTCGACCGCGCTGCAAATCGTTGCCAGCAACGCGACTGTTTACGGGCTTTGGGACGGCATCACCTCGGGCAGCTATTCAACCAACGCCATGACGAACGAAAATGGCTTTTCCATCACAGCGCAACGGGCACCGGCGCAGGTTTTTTACGTTGTCGGCGGAACCAACACCAATGCCGGTTCGATCAATATTCAATTCCGCAGCAGTGTCGCCACGAACACGAACACTTTTCACGCCGGCAGCTTCATCCGCGCCGACAAAGTGCCATGAGCATCCACGCCGCATCAGATTTTATCTCCCGACCCTTCGTCGCCGTCAGCACCTCCCTCGGCAGCGTCGTCGTCTCGCTCCTCCCGC
>JBBAVO010000028.1:16838-19466 GCA_040397635.1 Pirellulales bacterium | reverse complement strand
AGCCACCCTCGTAGCGATTGCCCCAGCCCATCCGCGTCCGCATCCAGCTGGTGTTCAGATCGAGCTGGAGTGGATCGGACCCGAACGTGTAAAGCCCGCCGATGATGCTGCCACCACCGCTTGTTCCTGTGGCGGTGATGTTGGCGTTATTCAATTGCACGACCGTCTGCGGTGAGATCGGATTTGTGGGGATGATGTAATTGCCGGCCTGCGTCGTTCCCACGCCCGTCACCCGCGGCGGCGTGATGCCCCAGTAAAGACGGTCGTAGTTGAAGAAGAACCCCTCGCTCGGCTCGGGGTAGATCTCATACTCCTGCAGATCCGGCGGGGCGAACAGCTGGAAGTCGTAGAAGTCTTGGCTGGGCAGCATGGGCATCCAGTCCCCGGCGTGGACGGGCATGCCCGCCACAAGGCTGTGAGCCACTACGAGAACCAGAGCCACCAGACGCTTGAACCGCTGCTTCGTGACCATCGCTTTAGTGTCCTGGGGAGCAGGAGCCTGTTTTCCGCCGATGCGGATTGCTCCTTCGGTATCGGTCGTGCTGGTGAGCCGAGTTGACGAAACTTGGCAGACTCTGCCGGATGTGCGGGATTTTCGTGTCGAAGCCGAAAAGACTGGCAGGCGGGGCAGACTCGGGTATGTTGCAGAGATCCCCGGCTTCATCCCTCCTCGCCGGGATTCCCACGATGGAGACCATTCCATGCCGAGCACGTTCAGGCTCTTTCCTGTCGGGACGCCTACCAGCCACGCGGCGGGGGCTGCCGCGGCTGCGTCTCTTGCCTGCTTTGTCTTGCTTGTCATGGCGCTGCCGGCACAGGCGGCGGAACCTCGGGCCGGCCGGGCCGCCGCTCCGGCCGATGGGCGACAGGCCGAGCAGGAGCATGATTTTCTCAGGATCACCCGCGACTCCGCCCGCAAGCCGCTGGCGCTGGAAACGGCGATCGCCACCTATGTGGAGACGCCGCAGGCGGCCGCTGCCGCAGGCCGAGCCGAACCACTCACGGTTGACCTGATTGGCGCCGTGCACCTGGGCAGCCGTCAGTATTACGACACGCTCGACCGGCTCTTCGCCGACTACGACGCCGTGCTCTACGAACTCGTCGCCCCCGACAATGCCCGCGTGCCCAAGCCGGGCCGCAAGCCCTCGGGGGCGATCGGCAACGCGCAGCACGGACTGACGAAGATGCTCGGACTCGAATTCCAACTCGACGAGATCGACTACACGGCCAAGAACTTCGTGCATGCCGACCTGTCGCCCAAGGAATTCGATGCCGCAATGGCCAAGCGGGGCGAATCGTGGTGGTCGATGTTTTCCCGGGTGATGCGGGAGAGCACGGCCCGCGCCGATCGGGCCGGCAAACAGCCGGCTGGCGATGTCGGCTTCAGCGACATCTTCGGCATTCTCTTCGGCAACAACCGCGAACTGCGGCTGCGGCGGCTGATGGCGGAGCAGTTCACCGATATGGAGGTGCTCACGGCAGCCTTCGGCGGCGAGGAGGGATCGTCGCTGATCACCGACCGCAATGCGGCCGCGCTCGACGTGTTGACGGAGCAGATCGCCAAGGGGCGAACGAAGATCGCCATCTTCTATGGCGCCGCCCACATGGACGATTTCGACCAGAAGCTCCGACGGGATTTCCAGCTTCAGCCGCGGGAGACGGTCTGGCTCGAGGCCTGGGACCTGCGCGACCCCGCTGAGCGGAACTGAAGGCGGGGTGTCTGCCACACGGCAGCCGTCGCGCGGCTCCACAGCAGCCGCTCTTCAACTGCCACGGTCCAGCCATCGGCGACGCGACGGGCCTCCTCCAGCACGCGGTCGTAGCCCAACGCGACCACGGTCTCCCCCACGGGATCCAACTCGAAGTCGCCTCCAAATCCGTGATCCCCATATCCGTGATCGATGAGGGCCAGCACCAGCGATTCCAGCGGCAACGAACCGCGGCCTACCGGCAGACGCTCCAGTTCGGCCGTGGGCGGGCCTTCGCGATCGGCCACCTGAACGAGCGCCGTCACCGCGGCCAGACGCGGAATCAGCGGCAGCAGTTCTGGATCATCCCCAAACTGCCAGAGATCGACGGCCAGACGGATGGCTGGATCGGCAGCATCTTCGACCAGTTCCAAGGCGTCAACGAGCCGGGTCAGGAAGCTGCAGCCAGAGGCCGCCGCTGCGTGCATCGGTTTGACGGCCAACATGACACCGGCCGCCCCCGCGATCGGAGCGAGCGTCTGGAGGGCCTGAACGAGCAGGCGGCGGGCGTGGGCGCGGGTGTGTCCGCCGCGGCAGCCGCTGTGGACCACCAGCACGGGCGATCCGACTGCGGCAGCCGTTTCGATCGCCTCGGCGGCGTCGTCGATGCTCTCCGCAAACGTGCGGCCGTCGCCACCCGTGAAGCCACCCACCCACTGCAGGCTCGACACCCGCATGCCAGCCCGAGTCAGCAGCGAAGCCGCGGCCGTCGGCCCGAGGTCGGAGAGTTTGGCCCGCCACAGTGACAGGGAATCAAAACCATGATCGGCAAGGCGGGCGATCTCTTCGGGAAGTTCGCAGCGTGATGTCGTCAGCTGACTGATGGCCACATGAAACATGCTCTCGTCTTCTCCTGCACGGCGACCGCCCGAACCTTTGA
>JBBAVO010000028.1:15315-16738 GCA_040397635.1 Pirellulales bacterium | reverse complement strand
ATCAGTTGGTCTTCGTGGGCAGCAGGTCGAGACAGACGAGCCGCCCCTGACCGCGCACATAGAGATACCCGTGGGCAATCACCGGTGCGGCCCAGCACGGTGCCACGAGCAGTTCGACACCGCTGTCCTGCGTGCCGCCAGGACTGTCAGTGGTCTGGCGGGTGGCATTCTGCGTGTCTGTCGCAGCCGCGACGAGCCGCGCCCGCGACACCTCCGTGTAGGCGTCAGGCGTGGCCTTCACAAGCACGAGATCGCCGAACTCTCCGAGCACGATCAGGTGGTCTTCGACGCTTGTCAGGCTCGACCTGCCGAGGCCTGGCTCACTCCAGCGGATACCGCCCGTCTTCCAGTCGGCACACACAAGCAAGGTATCGCCAGCGTTGCGGCCGCTCGAGCCGTAGAGATGGCCGTTATGGAACACCGGCGTGGCCCAGTGGGACTTGAGGCTGCGATTGGGGCGGCTGCCGACGGCATCCCGACGAACTGGCTGTAGGCCCGCCGGAGTCACCTTCAAGAGCACGCTCCCCGGTCCGTAAGTCTCCGACAGCAGCACCTCGTTGCCGGCCACAACCGGGCTGGCGGCGACGACGCTGAACAGTTCGTCAGCCCGCCAGCGAAAATCGGCCCGCACGCCGCCCGTGGCCGGATCGACCACGAGGAACCGATCCCGCATCCAGGCGAGGATGCTGTCCCGGCCGTCCAGGGTCGCCCGCACCGGCGTGCTGTAGCTGGCGAGTTGGTCACCCGACCGCCAGCGTTCTCGGCCCGTGGCCAGTTCAAACGCCACAAGTCCGCTGTCGAGCCCCTTGACGAGGTCGAGCCGCTCCGGCGACGGCGGCGCGGATCCCGCGGGGCTGCCGCCAACCTGCACGACCACCAGCCGCTTCCCCCCGACATCGACCACCAGCGGCGCGGTGCTGACGCCGAAAAAGTTCCTCACCACGTGATACGACGCGGAGGTATCGACCTGCCAGCGGCTCGTGCCGTCGGTCAGGCTTCGGCATTCGAGCCGTCCCTCGGGGCCAAACGTGATCACGGCATCCTCGACGATCACCGCCGCAGCCCGCGGTCCACCGTCGTAGCCGAACGTGTCAACGTAGTCGGTGGGGTATCGCTCCTGCCAGAGTTCTCGTCCTGTTTCGGCGGCGAGGCAGCGGATACGGATCTCCTGCCCCACCCGGTCGCAGATCACGCACCGCCCCTGGGCCACGGCGGGGCCGCAATAGCCCTCACCGAGCTCGCTGTGCCAGACGATTCGAGGCCCACCGGCAGGCCATGGCACCGTCATGCCCTTCAGGCTGCTGCGTCCATTGCCCGTTGGACCAAGGAACGTGCCCCAGTCCTCTCCAGGCCGGGTCCAGAGGTCGGCCACCGGCGGAGAGTGCCGCTCCGTTGCCGATCCAGGCACCGATCCAGGCACCGA
>JBBAVO010000028.1:11999-15215 GCA_040397635.1 Pirellulales bacterium | reverse complement strand
CCGATCCAGGCACCGATCCAGGCACCGACCCAGGCACCGGCCCAAGCTCTTGGGCGACCACGTGGCCTGCAGCCAGGGCCATGGCCACCAACGCGATGAGAGACAGTCGATTCAACATCCGTTTCGTCATCTGATGAATCCCGGTGTAAAACAGTGAAAATCCTATCATCCTCCACGCGGCCGCATCATGTCCAAGGAAAAGGAAATCCGTGTCGGTCCGCTGCTGATCCCCGCGGCGGCGCTCGAGTGGCAGTTTGCACGGAGCAGCGGACCAGGCGGTCAGCACGTCAATCGCACCAGCAGCAAGGCGATGCTCCGTTTTGATGCGGTTCATTCCCCACATCTGCCCGACGACGTGCGGCGACGGCTGCTCCAGCGTGAGCGGGCCCGCCTCACCAGCGACGGGACGCTCGTGATTTCCAGCCAGCGGCACCGCGACCAGTCTCGAAACGTCGCCGACTGTCTTGAAAAACTGGCAGACCTCCTGGAGCGGGCGTTGATCGTGCCGAAGACCCGCCGCGGCTCCACGACGCCCCGCGCCGCGAAAGGCCAGCGGCTCGACTCCAAGCACCGTCGGTCCGAGACCAAGAGGCTTCGCCGCCGGACAGAGGACTGAATGAACCCCGGCTGACTGGGCTCAAAGCTGGTCCTTTTCGGACCCGAAACTTTGGTCGATCGACGCTGGTATAATCCCACCGAGTGGCAAGAACGCCGCAGTTTGGCTTGACCGGGAAGGAGTGCGACCCCATGGCAGCGTCCCGCGACATTGACACCCTCCTCAAGAACTGGGATTTCCAGCCCGGTGAGGTCAACGCGCGGCTCGTGAAGGCACGCAACGGCCGCGAGGTGCTCCAGATGCGAGTGGACATGGGTCTGCTCCAGATGGAAACCGACCTGCGGCCGGATGGACTGCGGCCGCACGGCGCCGAGACCTACTACGACTACCTTGTCAGTGAGGTGATCCGCGAGGGGGGGTCGTTCAGGCTGTCAAAGGAGCAGTGCGCCGAGGCGGACAGAGAATTCGTGCAGTATTACCACCGGCGGCTCTGCTGGCTGTCACTGCGGGAATACCGTCGGGCTGCTAAAGACGCCGACCACAGCCTGGCCTTCATGGACTTCGTGCGGGAACATTCTCCGGACGAAGAGTGGACGCTCTCGCATGAGCAGTATCGGCCGTTCGTGCTGTTCCACCGGGTGCAGGCCGCGTCCCTTGCCGCGTTGCAGGAGTCGGGGCCGGAGGCGGCGATCGGCGAGATCAACCGTGGACTGGGCCAGTTCCGGGATCTGTTTGCCCGTTATGACGCGGCCGAACAGTACGACGAGGACGAACTCGTGAAGCGGCTCCTCGAGATGCGGGAGAGCGTCCGGCAGCGGTACGAGGTGGGCCGCACGCTCGACGAGCAACTCGCCGAGGCGATCCGGGCTGAAAATTACGAACTGGCGGCCGCGATCCGCGACAAGATGCTCGACGAAAAGATTCGCAGCCCGACCGAGTAGCAGGCCGGGGCTACGGTTGCGGTAATTCTTTCAAGCGGCCTCGTCACACTGGCGCGATTGGGCAATCCTGACGGCCATGGGCTGCCCTAAACAGTGGAGCAGACCTTTTTTAGGCATTGGCACGCAATGTGCGTTGTATGTTTTCAGAGCAAAACGATTTGCAGCTTTTGCCAACGCAGGAGGCCCATCCGATGAACGCCACCACCAGCATTGCCGCCACCGCCACCGTCAAGCCTGGCTGCGGCGAGGCCGCCCGGTATGTCGTCACCGTGGGGGAAACGCCGTGCGAGGTTCGCGTCCGCACGATCGCGATGATCGCTGAGGTGCTGGGGTTCGAGCAGGAGATGGAGGGGGATGTTGAGGGCTTGGCCGGACACCCCGAGGATCGAAACCTGATCGCCGATCTGCTCGACTCGCGCATGATCGCCCCGCCCCGCCCCATGCGCCGCCGGCAGCGGTCGGTAAGCTCGCGGGCCATGTTCTACGGCACGGCTGCCCGCTGAAGCTGCGCTTCGTATCCTGCCATGCCGCCGAGCGAGCGGAGCGTGTTCGGGAGCCCGCACGATGGCCGTGGTTTGGTAGATTGTGCGGCCACCCTTGTGAGGCCGCTCATGACCCAACCGCTCACCCTACCCGCCGGACGCGATATCCGACTGGCGGATTTCGATCCCGACTACCACGAGGACCTCGACCGCGCCGCTGCCGAGGCCGAGACCCGCAAACACTGCGACAAACTCGACGAACTGGCCTACCGGCTGTTCGCGGAGGCGACGCGGGCGGTCATTGTCGTCCTGCAGGGCATCGACACCTCCGGCAAGGACGGCACGATCCGCATGATCGCCAGCGGCGTGAGCCCGCAGTGCCTCGACGTGAAGAGCTTCAAGGCCCCCAGCAGTCTGGAACTCTCCCACGACTTCCTCTGGCGAGTGCATGCGGCCGTGCCCGCCCACGGCCGCATCGGCATCTTCAATCGCTCCCACTATGAAGACGTGGTGGTGGTTCGCGTGCGGAAGCTCGTGCCTAAGGATGTCTGGAAGGAACGGTATGCCCAAATCAACGCCTTCGAAAAACTGCTCCGCAATGGCAATGTCACGATCGTGAAGTGCTTCCTGCACATCAGCAATAAGGAGCAGCGGCAGCGGCTGGAGGATCGACTCCACGATCCGACAAAGCAGTGGAAGCTCGGGCCGAGCGACCTCGAGGACCGGCGGCTCTGGGACGATTTCCAGAAGGCCTACGACGACGCGCTGACGCAGTGCAACACGGAGGAGGCTCCCTGGCACATCGTACCGTCCGACAAGAAATGGTATCGCAACCTCGTGGTGGCCAGATTGCTGCGAGCCACGCTTGAACGGATCGATCCGCAGTTTCCGCCCTTCGACTCGAGCCTGCTCTCCAAACTCGAGTAGCCGATCCAGTCCTCAGGTGCGGGATGCGGATCGAGAACAGCTACCTCGTCACCGAGGCGGGGCTCGAACTGCTCAGCCCCTTCCCACTTGATCTCGCGTTGGCCTGACGCTGAACGTCACGGCCGGCGGTCGGGCTCTTCCCACCTGTCGCAGGCTGGCGTGCAGCGGTCGTCGCCTTCTCATTCGTGGACTTCCCGTTCGTGGCCTTCCCGGTGGCCACCGCCTGCTTGGAGGCAGTGCTGGGCCGCGGCGCGGGGGTCGCCGTCCGCTTCGTGCCGAAGGGCCACAGCACGGGCGGCGTGACGGCGTG
>JBBAVO010000028.1:2820-11899 GCA_040397635.1 Pirellulales bacterium | reverse complement strand
GGGTCGCCGTCCGCTTCGTGCCGAAGGGCCACAGCACGGGCGGCGTGACGGCGTGACGCGGTGGCGGCTCCGGAGCCACGACGATTTCCTGATCGACTCGAACCGCTGCCACAGCCATGTTTTCCGATGGCAATGCCGTGTCCGCGCGGGCCGGTCTGTCTTGCCTGATCTGATGGGCGGTTCCCTGCGGAGGCATGGCGGTTGCTTCCGCGATGATTGGCAGGTTGGCCGCGGCGATCCGCTCCGAAAGGGGCCGGCGTCCCGTGGCCGCCGAGAATTGATTCGACTGCGCCACAACGGAATAAGTCTCTCCGGCTCTGGCGCTCAGCGCACAAAAGCTGGCCAGGGCGGTCAGGCAGCCGATCAGGGTGGCTTCTGCCAGGCGCGAGTGAAACATGCTTTCGACCTCGGTGAGACCAGGGAACTGAGACCAGGGATCAAGGACTTCTATGGGTTGTATCGGTCGCCCCCCCCTCAGACCTTGTGCTGCTTGTGGCCGGGAATGCCGCCCGCGGCCGCGGCCAGCTTTGGCAAACACCGTGTCCATCGCATACATTCCTTGTCCGCGGCCCCCGTTTCGCCGGTCCTTCCCATTTTGCCCGAACCCTTTCGAGAGCGGAGCAGTCAGTATGTCAGGAGCCTTGGATGCGTCGGTCCACACCACCCGTTGGCATGCGATGGCCTCCCGCGTGCTCTCCGGCGGCATGATCGACCGCGATGAAGCCCGGGCGATCCTCGAATCGTCCGACGTCGAACTGCTCGACGTGTTGTCCGCCGCCTGGCGGGTGCGGCACCACTCCTTCGGCAACACCGTGCAGCTCTTCTTCCTGATGAATGCCAAGAGCGGCCTGTGCCCGGAAGACTGCGGCTACTGTTCGCAGTCGAAGGTCTCCGACGCCGAAATCCCCCGCTACAACCTCCTCTCCGCCCCCAAGCTGCTGGAGGCTGCCAAGCTCGCCGCAGAACGGCAGTCGAAGACCTTCTGCATCGTGATCTCGGCCCGCGGCCCGTCGGAGCGGGAGATCGACTTCGTCTGCAAGATCGTGCCCGAGATCAAGCAGCAGTACGATCTCAACATCTGCGCCTGCCTGGGGCTCCTGTCGCCAGAACAGGCACAGCGGCTGGCGGCGGCCGGCGTTGACAAGGTGAACCACAACCTCAACACGAGCGAGCGGTTCTACGGCGAGGTCTGCTCGACCCACACCTACGGCGACCGCATAGCAACGCTGGCTGCCTGCCGCGCAGCGGGCCTGCAGCTGTGCAGCGGCGGCATCATGGGCATGGGGGAAACGCACGATGACCTGATCGACATGGCGGTGGAACTCCGCACCCTCGGGGTGGAGTCGATTCCGCTCAACTTCCTCAACGCAATCGATGGCACGCCGTTGGAGGGCAACAACCGGATCAGCCCACGTGACTGCCTCCGCGGCCTGGCGATGATGCGGATGGTCAACCCGACGGCAGAGATCCGCATCGCCGGCGGGCGGGAACTCCACCTGGGCAGCCTGCAACCGCTGGGGCTCTATGCCGCCAACTCGATGTTCGTGGGCGACTACCTGACCACGAAGGGTCAGCTGCCCGAGGCCGACTACAAGATGATCGCGGAGATGGGATTCGTGATCACCCGCGGCGCTGAGTCCGCCGAGCCTGTGCCCGCCATGGCATGACGAACTTTTCGGCAGGCGGCTAGCCTTCGCCCGCCTCGCCCAGACTCATCAGGAGTTCTGACATCTCCCCGGCGGCGTGGGCCTTGCCCTGTCGCCGCGCCTCCTCGATCCCCTCGCGGAGCGTGCTGCGGGCCTCTTCGATCCGCTGGCGGGCCACGAGATGCTGCGCGGCCATCTGAAACGCGGGCACATACGGAGGCACGCCCCTGGCGAGCGACTCGAGGATCTCTAGGCCAGCCTCCCATTCCCCGACAGACTCCATCTCGAGAGCGAGGCTGTATCTGAGAAAAACATCGTCGGGATCGTCCCGCAGAAGGGCTTCGATCTTCTCACGGCGGCTGGGCTGGGTCGTCATGGTGTGCTCGCAGGCTGGGTCGGATCGATCCGCGATACGGTGCGGTTTTCACGGCCGTGCGTCACGATGATGGCACGCTCCGAAAGACAGACGACCGCGCGGGCGGCCTCCAGGCGGGCCACGCAGACGGCCTCCGCCGACTGGCGGCCCTTCCGCATCACGGCGTCGATCCGCCAGAGCCCTTCGGGAGCGACGACGGCCGATTCCGAGCCAGACTCATCACCCCGCGGCCCGCCGCCGACCACCCACAGCGTGCCGTCCGCGCGGCAGAAGGCCGCGTCGAGCACCCGGGGGAGTGACGTGTCGAGGTGCAGGAGCCGGCGGGGGTCGGGCGGCAGATAAAACGACACGAAGACGCTTCCGGCCGCGGGCTGGACGCCCGCCCGATCCGTGGCGAAGAGCACAAACTCCTCAGCCATGCTGATCGTTGCCGCGGTGGGCCGCATGTCTGCTGGAAGGACAGGGCAGGCACGGGCCGTGAACCCACCGATTCTCGCTCCCGCGATCGGGGCCCGCATCACCGCGGGCAGCGGCGCCGGCAGGCCGCAGACGCCCAGCCAGTCGCGAGACGGGCTGATGGCCAGGCATGCCCGGTCGTCTCCGGGAGCTCTCACGCCGGCTACGGCTGCCGCCGCAGCGTCGTTGGCCCTGCCGATCACCACGGTCTGCGCGGGCTTGGCGGGATCGGCGGCCGTGCCGGGCTGAAGCCGGTGCGTCTGCAACGACCAGCCGTCCCGGCTGCGGCAGAGCATGGCCAGCATGCTCGTGTCGATGCAGCCGATGGCGAGCGTGTCGGTGCCGGCATCCGCCCGTGGGCTGGCTGATACGGCCGTCCAACGTTTGGCGGCCGGATCGAACGGATCGATGGCCATAACCTCACCGCGGGCCTCATCGAGCACGTAGAGCGTCTGGCCGTTGGTGGGTGCCGCCAGATCGCCGGCCGCTGGCATGTCGGTGATGAGGTCGGTCCGCTGCGGCTGCGGCGTGGCCGCAGCCGCGACGGCCGCATGCACGGAAAGACTGCAGGCCAATGCCAGCCAGCCAGCCCGAGCCCAGGGAAAACATCCCATGGCGATCACTCCCCGGTCGGCGCGGCATGGGCCGCCTCCCAGGCGGCGATGGCGTCAACATGCTGAAGCGACAGGGCAATGTCGTCGAGGCCTTCGAGCAGGCACCGCTTCCGGAACGGGTCAACCGTGAACGGGCGGGAAAACCCGGCATCATCGCTGACCGTGCAGGAGGGCAGATCGACATGGAGCCGATAGGGCCCCCCTGCCGCCTCCGCCGCCCTCGTCCTGCGGAAGAGTTCCTCGACGTCCTCCTCCGCGAGGCGGATCGGAACCATGCCGTTCTGAAAACAGTTATTGAAGAAGATGTCAGCGAAGGTCGGCGCGATCACGACCTTGAAGCCGTAGTCAGCCAAAGCCCAGGGGGCATGCTCGCGGCTCGAGCCGCAGCCGAAGTTGCGGCGAGCCAGGAGCACACTCGCTCCCGCGACGATCGGCTGGTTGAGTTCGAACGCGGGGTTCGGCGACCCGTCGGGCAGAAACCGCCAGTCGAAAAAGAGAAACTGGCCGAAACCGGTCCGCTCGATCCGCTTGAGGAACTGCTTGGGAATGATCTGGTCGGTATCGACGTTGGCCCGATCGAGCGAGGCGACGATGCCGGTGTGGTTGATGAATGGTTGCATGGATGGAATGAGGCTGCGGTGCCCCAACGTGTTCAGCGAGTGTGTTCAGCGAGTATGTTGAGCGAGGGTGTTCAGCGATAGAGCCAGTGTCGGATGTCGGTAAAGTGGCCGGTGACGGCAGCTGCCGCCGCCATCGCGGGCGAGACGAGGTGCGTGCGGCCTCCCTTGCCCTGTCGGCCCTCGAAGTTGCGGTTGCTCGTCGAGGCGCAGCGTTGGCCGGGCGTGAGCGTGTCGGGGTTCATGCCCAGGCACATGCTGCAGCCAGCCTCCCGCCATTCGAAGCCAGCGTCGCGGAACACGCGGTCGAGTCCCTCCTGCTCCGCCTGCCGCTTCACGCGTCCGCTGCCGGGCACGACCATCGCATGGACGGTCGGCGCCACACGGTATCCACGGACCACGCTGGCCGCGGCGCGGAGGTCTTCGATGCGGCTGTTGGTACAGGAGCCGATGAAGACCCTATCGAGCGGGATATCAACGATCTTCGTGCCGCCCCTGAGCCCCATGTAGTCGAGGGCCCGGCTGCCGCTTTCCCGTTCGTTGGGATCGCCGAAGGCCGTGGGATCGGGCACGGTGGCATCGATGCCCACCACCTGGGCGGGATTGGTGCCCCAGGTGACCTGGGGCACGACATCGCCCCCCTGGAAGATCTCGACGCGGTCGAACACCGCGTCGGGATCGCCGGGAAAGCGTTCCCACTCCGCCACGGCTCGATCAAAGTTCCGGGGCGCGTAGTCCCGGCCACGCAGGTAGTCGAAGGTGATCTGGTCGGGGGCGATCATGCCGGCCCGCGCTCCTGCCTCGATCGACATGTTGCAGACCGTCATCCGCTCCTCCATGCCGAGGCGGCGGATGCAGGGACCGGTGTATTCGATCACATGGCCCGTGCCCCCCTCCGTGGAGAGCCTGCCGATCAGGTAGAGCACGAGGTCCTTCGCGGTGACGCCAGGATGCAGCGATCCCTCGACCCGCAGTTCGAGCGACTTCGGCTTGGCCTGCCGCAGTGTCTGCGTGGCGAGCACGTGCTCCACCTCGCTCGTGCCGATACCGAAGGCAAGTGCCCCCAGGGCGCCGTGGGTGGCGGTGTGGCTGTCCCCGCAGACGATCGTCATGCCGGGCTGCGTGATTCCCAGCTCCGGTCCGATCACGTGCACGATGCCCTGGTCGGCATCGCCCAGATCGAACAGCCGCACGCCGAACTCGCGGCAGTTGTTGCGGAGCGTGTCGATCTGCTGCTTGGAGATCGGGTCGGCAATCGGGAGACGCCGATCGGTCGTGGGGATGTTGTGGTCGGGCGTGGCGAAGGTCGCCTCCGGCCGGCGGACAGGGCGGCCGGCCAGCCGCAGTCCTTCGAACGCCTGCGGGCTGGTCACCTCGTGCACGAGGTGGCGGTCGATGTAGAGCAGCGGCAGTTCGCCGGGGGGCGTGCAGACGACGTGGGCGTCCCAGATCTTGTCGAGCAGCGTGCGAGGCGTGGAAGACATCGGGTGAGAAGGTGGGGGCTGGAATGGTGGGTGAGGCTGCACTCAATGTAGCCCCCGGCCTCCAGCCCCGCCACCGCCTGCTACGCAGCGCGTCTTAGAACCGTCTTCGCAGCCAGTTCGTCGACGCGGGCCTTCAGAACGGGAGTCCACCCGCCGCCGCCCACACTCGACTCGGCAAAGATGGCCGTCTCGCCCGTGACGATCCTTTGGATAAAGAACCAGCAGCGATCGAGATACCGCGGGTCGTTGTCGGCGGAAATCAGCACCAGATCAAACGCACCCAGATGATTGCAGAGCCTTGAGAGGGAGGTGTCGACGTTGCCCGGCACGAGCTGCACCCGCCCCAGGCCGTGCAGCCGCTGATGCGCCTGCTTCAGCGTCACGCCCGGCGTATCCTCCGGGAGACGGCCCTCGAACCGGTCGAGGCCCACATAATGCCGATCGACCCCGGGATGGACCGATTGCAGGAGCCCAAGCATGCGTTCTGTCCGACGCAGCGTGCCGACCCCAAGTTCGATAATCCGCCGGGGAGGCGTCCGCAGGATGTGTCGGTAGAGAGGCCTCTCCCCTGCCGGTTGCGAGAGCCATGTCAGCCACAGTCTGTGAAACAGTCCATAGTTCGCCATTGCTACCCCCCGCAGCCAGCCCCGGTTGACCAACCCCCGCTCCGACAACCCCGCTTCCGAAACACCCCTCCAAAAGAGGTTGGGCGTTCAAGAGGATGGATTTCCAACAGTGTAGGGTCGGCCAACGGTGGCCTACGGCTGGAGACAGCGGCAGCGCAGCCGTCATACTTTGCCGACTCCGGGTGGTCGCGGGCAGGCCCTTCCTGCCCGCAGGCGTCAACCGCCCCGGTTCCCATCCCGGATTTCGCCCCTGATCTTTGCGAGGGCCGCAGCGGCCGCAGCCCGTACCGGCTTCGACGGATCTTCCTCGGAGACGAGCTCCAGGACCGGGATCGCGGACTCGGCAGCGGCCCCAATCTCTCCCAGGGCTACCGCGGCCTCCAGTCGGACGATCTCCCGCTCGGCACGGACCGCTTTTCGTAAGGCAGGGATGGCCTGCGCAAACAGCGACCTGTCCTCCGGGCTGATTTTAAGCGTTGACCACAGGGCCACCGTTGCCATCACCTCGTCGGGCGACGTCGTCAATGCCCGCAGTTGCTCCAAGGCCGGCTTGGACGCCGGGCCGATGCGGCCCAAGGCGTAGGCCGCGGGAAACCTTGCCGCAGGCGCAGCCTCGTCGGCCAGCATCTTCGTCAGGGGGGGAACGGCGGCTGCGGCATCGGGCCCGATGGCGGCGAGCGCCACGGCCGCATCGCCGCGGACGGCCGGATCAGCGTCGGCAAGCGCCTTGATCATGTCGTCAACAGCCGGCTTGGCCGCCGGCCCGATCGCCCCCAGGATCTCCAGCACACGACCACGCAGTGCGGGGTCTGCGAGCCTCTCGCGAAGCGTGTCAACGGCCGTGGACCCCAGGCGGATCAAGGCGCCACCGCCACCGATGCCCACGTCCGGAACAGGGTCGGACAACAGATCGGCAAATTCGCCCGCCAACTCCCGGCGGACCGGCTCTCCGAGTTTTTCTGAGAGATCGGAGAGGCCCGAGGTGGCGGCCGCGCGTTCGTTCGGCCGATCGCTGTGGAGGCCCTTGCGGAGCCGCTTCACGGCTTCATCGACCAATGCCTTGTCGTCGGGGTGGATACGGGCCCGGGCCCAACTGGCGACCTCTGCCAAGAATGGATCATCGCCTGCAGCGGCCTTCTCGAGCGCAGCGTCGGCATCGGTCGCCCGCACGCTCCCGAGGGCAAAAGCGGCGGGGAAATGCACCGCATTGTTATCCGACTCGAGCGCCTGCACCATCACGGGCGACGCCGTCGCCGCCTTCTCGCCGATCGCCGCCAACGCGAGGAATGCCTGCATCCGCTCCTCGGTCTCGCCCTCGGCGGCGAGTCGGGCGAGCGAGTCCACCGCGGGCGCGGCCTCGGGGCCGATTTCGGCCAGGGCGATGGTTGCCCAGTATCGCGACTTGGGCTGATTGAGCGCTTCGAGCAGAAAGGGCACCGCATCGTCGTCCATGTCGGCCAGCGTTTGGAGCGCGGGCATGACGACCGATGGATCGACGTCGGCGAGCTGCTTGCTGAGCAGCGGCGCCAACTGCTCAGCTGAAGTGGCGAGACGCCGGAGGGTGCGAACCGCCGACCGCCTCACGCGGGCATCCGGGTGCGTGGTGGACTTGATGAGCGGATCGACCGCGCTGGCATAGACCTGAGCGTCCGCCGCAGGGATGTCTTTCCGACCGTCGTCTTCACGGATGAGGCCGATCGCGGCGGCCGACTGCGTGGCGACGATGGGGTCTGTGTCTGCCAGAAGTCCGAGAAGCACCGGCATCGCCGACAGGGCATCCTCGCCAATCATGCCGATCGCCCGCGCGGCGTGCCAGCGGGTCCGCGGGTCTTCGTCCGCAGTGGCCTTGATGAGATCGGCAAGCGCCCCCTTGGCATTCTGGCCGAGCTTGGCGATGTCGTCGATCACCAGCACGCGGGCATCTTTGTCGGGTGCGGCGGCGAGCGTCTGCCGCAGCGCCGCGAGCGGATCGGCAGGTGTGGCCCCAGCGGCGGTCTGTCCAGCGGCGGTCTGTCCAGCGGCGGTCTGTCCAGCGGCGGTCTGTCCAGCGGCGACCTGTCCTGCGGCAGGCTGTTTGGCTTCGGGCATCGCTGCCGGGGCGGCGGCTACCGGGACGGCTTGCGGTGCCGGCTTTGCCGCTGGCTCGACTTTTGCTGGCTCGACAGGCGCAACAGCCACCGCCTTCGGCGGCTCAGGCTTGGGCTGCGGCGGCGTGGCATTGGAACAGCCCACCAAGGCGATCCCACAGAAGACTCCGAACCACTGAATCGACGGCACGCGGCTCATCGCAACAGGCTCCCAAAAAAGGAGGGACAAGAGGAGAAAAAGAGAGACAGAGAACCGGGTCGAGAGGACTCCAACTCGCGTGGAAACAGAGGCAAACCGCTGTCGTCTCCACGGGGGGATCAGAGTATACTCGTGGCGGTTTTTCGAATACATCAGTATATGATTGTTTCAGAGGACGGTGCTGAGTTGCACCCCCGCTTCCGTCTGCCGACGAGGACGACCATGACGTACCTTCCTCATGCCCGCACTCGAACCCGCTCTTCACTGCCGCTGGCCGTTGCAGTGGCCATCGGCACGACCACCCTGATCTGGCCAGCGGCCAGCCCCGCCCAGTGGGGTGGCGGCTTTGGCTTCAACCGCGGTGGCTATGCCTCCACCGCCGGCCAGGCAGCCTCCTACGGCATGTCGGAGATGATGCGGGCCCAGGGCTACCAAAACCTCGAGAACTCCCAGGCCGCGAAGAACTGGCAGGAGGCCAAGACCCTCGAGATGCAGAATCGCATGCGGTGGACCGAGACCTACTTCGAAATGCGGAAGACCAACCGGGAGGCGAGGGCTGCAGAGGATGGGCCTCCCGTGACCCACGAGCAGATGATCCGCATGGCGAAGATGGGCCTGCCGCCCCGGCTTGGCTCGACGCAACTCGACCCGGTCACCGGCCACATCGAATACCCGCTGGCCCTGACCTCCAAGCAGTTTGCCCCGTACCGGAACGAACTCGACAAACTCTTCGCGGATAGGGCGTCGTCTGGTGGCAGCATGCAGTACGAGCAGTACCAGCAGATTCAACAGACTGTTTCGAAATTCATCGACGTCCTCAAGGAGAACGTCAACAACTATTCGGCTAGTGACTATGGCCGCGCCCGCACGTTTCTCGACAGCATTGCCAACGAGGCGAGGTTCCCCGCGGGCTGACGTCACGGCCGGGACGGGGCTGCCCGGTTCGGCATGCGGACCAGGCGGAGCAGTGGCAC
>JBBAVO010000028.1:0-2720 GCA_040397635.1 Pirellulales bacterium | reverse complement strand
ACGGCCGGGACGGGGCTGCCCGGTTCGGCATGCGGACCAGGCGGAGCAGTGGCACGGTGGCCAGCCGCAGCAGGCTCGAGACGGCAAAGACCGTCACGTAGGCCCGGCTGTCCTCGCCGAGTGTGCGGAGCAACAGGCCGCCGGTCGCGGCGCCTGCGACGGTGGCGATGGCGAGGCCGAGATTGTAGACCGTGATCACGCCGGTCCGGTCGCGGTGGGGCACGGCGTCGAAGAACATCAGCGCCACCGCCAACTCCCAGCAGGCCCAGCAGCAGCCGGCGAGCACCTGCACGGCCACGAGATAGCTGACATCGGCCGAGAACAGCCAGAGCGTGGAGAGCGGAATGACAGAAAGCCCGCCCACCCAGAGGAGGCCGAGCGAACCGATCCGCGAGCCCAGCCGGCCGAGGCTCGGCAGGAATAGCGCCTTGGAAAGAAAGCCCGTCGCCACCACCAGCATGAAGGCGTGATAGGAAAAACCACGCTCGCGGAGCATGTAGGGAGTGAAGTAGGGCGCGGAAAACTGCGCCGTGAAGACGAGGCAGCAGAGATACGTGACGAGTGGGCCGGAAGGTGAGTCGGCCAGCCGTCGGACGGTGCGGCCGAGGTTGCGCACCCAGACAAACGCTCCGTTGCCGTTGACCGACGTTTCCTGTTCGTCGCCTGGGCCGGCCGCGGTCGGTCGGGTGAACTCCCGGCAATTCACCAGCATCAGGGTGGAGACCAGGCGGCAGATGCCGGCGGCGATGAAGAGTCCCGCAAAGGCCAGGAGCGTGCGGTCGTTGCTCTCGCCCCACTGCAGGATGAGGCCCCCCAGAACGAAGCCGACGAAGACGCCGAACTGCCCGAGCCGGTTGCGGTTGGCGAAGTAGGCCGTCCGCATCCCCTCCGGAATCAGTGTGCCCATCCAGGTATTCCAAGCCGGGGCGCCCGCCATGCCGGCCGCCCAGTAGACGCTGGCCGCAACGAGGAGTTCTGCAAGCGTGGCATGGCCGCGGATCGCCCAGACCGCAAACGGCACGAAGCTCAACGCCTGCACCGTCGTGCAGGCGATGCACCAGCCGCGGTTCGTGCCCAGACGGGCCACGGCCAGCGGCGTGATCAACTGGAAGATCGCCCCCACGAGCACCGGCACACTGGCCGTCATGCCGGCCGCCACCGGGCCGAGCCCGAGCGCCAGGGCGAAGGCGGGGATATAGGTCTCGCCACAGCCGACCATCAGGCTGAAGGCCGCCGCGTCGGCGGTGGTCACCCACAGATCACGCCGCAGCCCGGCCCTGGGGAGGATCCGTGCAGGCGACGAGCGGCGGGGCGGGTAGGCGGGCACGGCGTGCGGTCTAGGATGGGGGAAAATGAAGGGAGGGCCTGTGGCGGAGACGTTTGTTTATACTGCTTCCGCCGCTCTTGAGACTGATAAACGTCAGGCTCTCCAGGCAGGCTGAACGGGCCGATCCACATTCTCGAGGGTGAGACGATGAAAGCACTGGTGACTGGCGCGACGGGCTTCGTAGGACCGAGGCTTCTGCGTCTGCTCGACGGACCCGTCGTGCTTTCCCGCAATCCGGCGAGGGCCAAGGCGGCGCTCGGCACGCTGGCGGGCCAGATCGTCCAGTGGGATCCGATGCAGGGACCACCGCCGCCGCAGGTATTCGAAGGGATCGACGTTGTCCTCCACCTGGCTGGCGAATCGGTGGCCGAGGGCCGCTGGACCGCCGCCCAGAAGGCAAAGATCCGCGACAGCCGCGTCGTTGGCACGCGGCACCTCGTGCAGGGCATCGCGCAGGCTTCATCCCGGCCCAAGACGCTCGTATCAGCGTCGGCAGTCGGCTACTACGGCGACCGCGGCGAGGAGGAACTCACCGAAGCCGCGCCGCCGGCTCACGACTTCCTCGCGGATGTCTGCGTGGAATGGGAGCGGGAGGCAATGGCTGCCGAGCAGCATGGCGTGCGGGTGGTGACAGCACGCACGGGCATTGTGCTCGGTGCGGGAGGCGGGGCACTGGCCAAGATGCTCACCCCCTTCAAGCTTGGCGGCGGCGGCCCGCTGGGCAACGGACGGCAATGGATGCCATGGATTCACGTCGCCGATCTCGCCCGCCTCTATCTTCACGCCGCCGAGGCCGAGTCAATCCGCGGAGCGATGAACTCGGTCGCGCCGCATCCTGTCCGCAACAGCGAGTTCACCAAGGCCTTGGCTCGCCAACTCCACCGTCCGGCCTTTATGCCGGCGCCGTACTTCGGGCTCCGACTTCTGTTCGGCGAGTTTGCCAAGGTGCTCTTCGCGTCGCAGCGGGTGATCCCGCAGGTGGCGCTCGACACCGGTTTCGCGTTTCAGTATCCGGAGATTGCCGCGGCGCTCCGCGAGATCCTCGCGTGACACTGGGCTGTCTGTCCACACGCAGGCCGATCTCAGATCGCTTCGCTGCCGCGTTCGCCGGTGCGGATCCGGACACACTCGTCCATAGGCAGCACGAAGATCTTGCCGTCGCCAATCTCTCCTCGCTCGCCGGAGCGGCCGCCCTTCACGATCGCGGCGATCGTCGGCTCCACGAAATTGTCGTTCACCGCGATCTGCAACTGCACCTTGCGGAGCAGGTTCACCGCGATTTCATGGCCGCGGTAGGTTTCCGGGTGACCGCGCTGGCGGCCAAAGCCCTGCACGTCGAGGACGGTGAGCCGGAACACCTCCACCTCGGAAAGCGCCTGCTTGACGCTCTCCA
>JBBAVO010000027.1:17991-20673 GCA_040397635.1 Pirellulales bacterium | reverse complement strand
CGGAGATGTGCTGCACCACCGCGATCGGCGGCAGCCCGACGGGCAGGCTGCCGAGAACGGTCCGCAGGGCCTCGAGCCCGCCGGTCGAGCAGCCAAGCACGATCAGCTTTCGGCTGTCGAGAGCCCCCTGTTGCACGGCGAGCGGCACCGACGCGGCCACGCCGCCTGCCACCGTAGGCTGCTGGTCGTCTGGTCGCCGGTATCGGCTCGCCGTCCAGGCCGCCTTCACGTGATAGGCCAGTCGCTCACCGAGCGCACCGATCGACATCGTGCCGTCGGGCTTGGCCAGCACGTCCATCGCGCCTGCCTCCATCGCCTCCATCGCCTCCTGGGATCCGGCCTGCGTCAACGAACTGACCACCACCACCGGCATCGGGTGGTGCTGCATCAGGATCCGCAGAAAGGTGAGGCCGTCCATCCGCGGCATCTCCAGGTCGAGCGTCAGCACGTCGGGATTGAGCCTGACGATCTTCTCCCGCGCGACATAGGGATCGCAGGCCGAGCCCACCACCTCGATCTCTGGATCGCGACTGAGGCTGTCGGTGATCGCCTTGCGGACAAGCGCCGAGTCGTCGACGATGAGCACGCGGAGTCGGCGGGTGGCGGGGGCATGCATTGCTCGTGTTCCGTTCCGACGGCTGTCGATGTGTCAGGAGGGCCGGACGTAAACGCTGGGGTGGACGGCCTTGAAGCGATGACCGAGACCCAGCAGGCTCTCCGAATGGCCCACGAAGAGATACCCGCCCGGCGCCAGCTGCTCGAAGAGCCGTTCGACGAGGAGCCGTCGCGACTCCACATCAAAGTAGATCATGACGTTGCGACAGAAAATGGCATCGAGTCCGCGGGGCAAGGGATAGCTGTCTTGAAACAGATTCACATAGTCAGTCGTCACGTGGCGGCGGAGTTCCGGCTTCACCCGGTAATAGCCCTCGCGTTCACCGACCCCCTTCTGAAAGTGGCGGGCCAGCAGGTCTGGGGTCGGAAGATCGACCTTGTCTGACTCGTAGATTCCGAGCCGGCAGGCGGCGAGCATGCGACGGGAGATGTCGGACGCGTAGACCCGCCAACTGAGGCCGGGACGCGATCGGCAGAATTCGGCCAGCACGATCGCCAAGGAATAGGCCTCCTCGCCCGACGCCGCCGCCGCACACCAGAACTGCATCTCGCGTCCAGCCGCCACCGCCCGTTCGGCGAGCACCGGCAGCACCCGTTCTCCGAGAATGTCGAAGTGGGCCGCCTCGCGAAAGAAGTGGGTGTGGTTGGTCGAAATCAGGTCGATCAGAGCGCTGATCTCGTCCTCGCCCTCAGCCGACTGCAGCAGCCCGCAATACTCCTCGTAGCTGCCGCAGCCGAGCGACTGGAGCCGGCGGCCAAGTCTGCCGACCACGAGTGCCTGCTTATCTACCCCCAGCCGGATGCGACTCCGCTGATAGACAAGCTCCGCGAGAAACGCGTAGGCGGCGGGGGAGAGCGGCGGTTCGGAGAAGGGGAGCATCGTCAGAAGTTCGTGAAGTTCTTGTCTTCGTCGTCACGCGGCAGGGCCGCATCGCCGGGCATGGGGATACGAACCGTGGAGGGCACCGGCAACACCGGCCGGGCCACAGAAGCCGGCGGGGCCGGCAAGGCTGACCTGGTCGACGCCCTCGCTGGCTTGTCGAATCGAGGCAGGGCTGCCGTTGCCGGACGGGTATTGCGGCTCCCACTCTGGCTGCGGCTAAACACGAGTGACCGAAGAAACTCCACGCTCTCCTGCATGAGATGGGCCTGGCTGTTGAGTTCGGTCGCCGCGCTCGAACTCTCCTCGGCCCGTGCGGCATTGCCGCGGGTCACGCCGTCCATCTGGGTCATCGCCAGGCCGATCTGCTTGATGCCGTGGGTTTGCTCCCGCGCGGCCGTGGCGATTTCTGCCACCAGACTGTCGGCCGCGGTCACCTTCTCCGCAATCTCGCCGAGCGACTCACCGACGCGGCTGCAACTGGCCGATCCGTGGCGGCTGTTGGCGATCGCCGTCTCGATCTTCGCCGCCGTTTCGCGGGCGGCCGCGGCGCTCCGCTGCGCAAGCGATCGAACCTCGTCGGCCACCACGGCAAAGCCAGCCCCGGCCTCGCCGGCCCGGGCGGCCTCGACCGCCGCATTGAGGGCGAGGATGTTCGTCTGAAACGCGATTTCGTCGATGTTCTTCACGATCTTCGCCACTTCGGCGCTCGACACCTCGATGGCGGTCATCGCCTCGTTCATCGCGACCATCGTCCGCGAACCGGTCTCGGCTGCGGTGCGGGCCTGATTCGCCAGATCCTTCGCCCGCGACGCATTGTCGGCGGTGCTGCGGATCATCGTCGACATCTCTTCGAGCGCGGCGCTCGTCTGCACCACCGACGAGCCCTGCTCGCTGCAGCCGGCGGCCAGCGCCTGACTCACGCTCGAGAGCTGGCCGGAGGCGGTCGCAGTCTGCGCGGCGCTGCTCTCCAGCGAGTCAGAGACCAACCGCAGGGCGCCGATCGTCGATCGGATGATGCCCAATCCCAGCAGGCTGGCCAAGAGCAGGGCCGACGCCAGTGCCGTGCCGATGAGAATGAAACTCATCCACACCTTCCGCTTGGCCGCCTCGGCCTCCTGCTGGGCGAACTTCGCGTTGTATTCAATGCACTCGTTGAAACGATCCATGCACTCCTGGTCCGCGGC
>JBBAVO010000027.1:14521-17891 GCA_040397635.1 Pirellulales bacterium | reverse complement strand
TGTTCTGGATGATGCGATTGAGACTGACGACCGAGGGGACAGAATTCGTTGCTATAACGACCACATTCTTGTTGATGTCGACCACTCGCCAGAGGCTCAGAGCGCCGAGCAACGCGGCGATCAGGAAGAGAGTGATAAATCCGGCGACGATGCGGCGAGGAATGGTCCAGGTGCTCATGATATTTCTTGAGACGGGGGAAACGGGCTGTGAATGAAAAAGGGGTAGGGGACGCAGTCGAAAGGATCGCTATTGGCCGTCAGCCGGCGGGAGAGACGCCGGCGTGTCGAGGGCTGCCCCCTCGGCTGCCGCAATGGCGTCGAGATCGATGAGCGACTTGACGCTGTCGCCCGCCTTGGCCATGCCGGTGATGAACCGTGTGTCGATTGCGCCACCGAAGTCGGGGGTTGGCTGGAGGTCATCGGCAATGAAGTGGGCCACCTCCTCGACGCCATCGACGATCACACCGTAGAGTCGGGTGCCGTTGCCCACGGTGGCGGCCACCTGCGTGACCACGATGCAGGTGCGGTCGTGATCCGCCCCCGCCGGCAGGCCGAACCGCGTCCGCAGATCGACGACCGGAATCACCTTGCCCCGCAGGTTGATCACGCCCCGCACCTGCGGCGGCATGTTCGCCACCCGGGTGATCGGGCAGATCCGGATGATCTCCCGCACCTTGAGCACGGGGATGCCGTACGACTCGCGGCCGAGTGTGATCGTCAGATACTTGCCGGGACGGGCCGCAAGCTCCGACTGATTCGGGGGGACGTTCGGTGAATGAGAGGGTTGTGTCATGGCTGTCGTGCGTCGCGGGCTACGCCGCCTCTGCGTGCTTGAGTTTCAATCGAACGAGAGAGGTGGTGTCGAGGATCAGTCCCACGCGGCCATCGCCGAGGATCGCCGCGCCGGCGAACTCCTGCTGATCCTGAAAGGTTTCTCCGAGGCTCTTGATGACCACCTCCTGCTTGCCGACGAGCGCGTCGACGAGCACGCAGCGGCAGTCCTGGCCGGCCTCGAGCACCATCACGATGCCCTGCGTGGGATCGGTGACAGCGCTTGGGATATGGAGATACTCGGCGAGCCGTAAGAGCGGCGTCAGCGTGCCGCGAACGTTCACCATCTCGCCGCGGCCCTGCACCACCGACAGCATCGAGGGCAGGGGACGAAACGACTCGCGGACCGATAGCGTGGGCACGACGAACCGCTGGTCGCCCACCTGCACAAGCAGTCCCTCGATGATCGCCAGAGTGAGCGGCAGGCCGATGGAGAACGTCGTGCCCCGCCCCTCGGCCGAGTCGATCTCGATCGTGCCGCGGAGCCGCTCGATATTGCGACGGACGACGTCCATGCCCACCCCGCGGCCCGACAGGTCGGTGACCGTGGAGGCCAGCGAGAAGCCCGGGGCGAAGATCAGGTCGAGCACCTCGCGATCGGTGAGCTGCTCGTGCGCGGAGATCAGGCCCCGCTCGATTGCCTTGCCGCGGATTCGCGAGACACTCAGGCCCCGGCCGTCGTCCTGAATCTGGAGGAACACCATGCCCCCCTTGTGGAAGGCGCGGAGGGTGATGGTGCCGGACGGGTCTTTCCCGGCGGCGACCCGGTCGGTCGGCGACTCGATCCCGTGGTCGGCCGCGTTGCGGATCATGTGGACGAGCGGATCGCCGAGTTCCTCGACCAGCGTGCGGTCGACTTCAGTTTCCTCCCCCTCGAGCACGAGCCGGATCTCCTTGCCCACCTGCCCCGAGAGGTCACGGACGAGCCGCGCCATCTTCTGGAACGTGCCACGGACCGGCACCATCCGCAGCGACAGGGCGGTCCGCTGCAGTTCCGTGGAGATGCCGCGAAGCTGCCCGAGGCTGCGGGCCAGCTGCTCGCTGGCCACGGCCTGCAGGTCGGAATTCTGGGTGACCATCGACTGGGCGATCACAAGCTCACCCACGAGATCGATGAGGCCGTCGAGCTTGGCCGTGTCGACCCGGATCAGGCCGGCGGAGCCAGCACCGGCACTCGCTGCAGCCGGCGGTGGTGGCGGGGCGGGTTCGGCCACAACGGCAGGAGTCGGCCGCGGCGTGATCGCCGCGGGCGGCGTGATCGCGACGGGCTCGGCTGCGACTGCAGGAGCCGGCGGAACGGCGATGGCTGGTGCTGCGGTCGGTGGGGCCGGTGGGGCCGGCGCGGCCGCGGCCGGCTGCTGCGGTGCCGACAGCATGCCACGCACGTCCTCGATCACGGCCGCCACAGGCAGGCTGATCTGCTGGCCGACACGCGTGCCCTCGATCTGCACGGCCATCTCGTCGATGAATCGCTTGAAGGTGTCGGCGCCGGCAAGGATCGCGTCGATCGCCCGGCGGTCGAGTCGGTACGCGCCGCGGCGGGCGGCGTCGAGCAGCGATTCCAGTTCGTGGGCGAGCCGCTGGATGACGGTCAGCTTCATCACGCTGGCATTGCCCTTGAACGTGTGAAAAGCGCGAAACACGGTCGCCAGCGTATCTTTGTCCTCCGGCCGCTCCTCGAGCACGAGCACGCCCTGCTCGATGTCCTGCAACAGATCCTGCGACTCGGAGCAGAAGAGTCGCACGAGTTCGCCATCGGCGTCATCCGGGAGAACGGAGAAGAGTTCCGTGGCAGCCGTCGCGCGGGCCGCCGGGGCAGGGGATTGCCGCCTGGCCTGCGGCACCTCGGACTGCGAGGCGACGGGCTGTGCCGGCGGACTGACGGGAGCCTGCTGGCCACTCGACTCCGGCTCGCGGCTCCAGGCGATCACCGCCTCCTCCATGCGAGGCTGCCAGTCGTGTAGATGGACGATCGCATCCGTCGTGAGCGTTACCGCCACCCCAGGGCTAGGCTCGACAAGGCTGCGGGCCGCGGCCGCCAGGTCGCGGATCGCCTGCGGCGCGTGAACGGCCGCGGCCTCTTCGAGTTCGGCGATGAGCCGCCGGAGCTCCTCCGCAGGCTTCTGAGCGTGCGGATCGACGAACGCTAATTCCAGGCTGATCAGCCGCAGCAGTTTCAGCGCGTGCTCGGCGGTGGCAGATCGGTCGGGCGTCATGGGTCGCTGCCAGACAGCGGGTGGAGCAGGGGGATGGCGAAGTCGGTCAATCCTAACCCCTTTTTTTGACGCCCGTTCGCCAATCCGCAGGATCGGCCCTATTTTCCCGAGCCCATAGAGCCCGCACGACCGGCGCAGGCCGCAGCCGTGTTACTGCCGGAGCAGCAGTCGGTCACCTGGCTTCTTTGCGCTCCCCACCATCGTCTCGAGATCAGCCACGACATCCTGCAGCGCAACCGCCTGGGCGGTCATCTCCTCGGCCGCCACTGAGCCCTGCTCGGCGCCCGCCGCCGCCCGGTGGGTGACCTGCTCGATCTGCCCGA
>JBBAVO010000027.1:13051-14421 GCA_040397635.1 Pirellulales bacterium | reverse complement strand
GAGCCCTGCTCGGCGCCCGCCGCCGCCCGGTGGGTGACCTGCTCGATCTGCCCGATCGCCGCCCCGATCCGAGCCACCGCATCGTGCTGGGCGCGGCTGCCGTCGCGAACGCTGTCCATGAGCGTGCGAACCTCCGCAGCCAGAGCTGCCAGCGTGCGGATTGCCTCCGACAGCCTCGCCATCTTCTCATGGCCTGCTTGAGTACGGCCGATCGACTCCTCGATCAGGGCGGTGGATTCACCCGCCGCACCGGCACACCGCTGTGCCAGCCGCCGCACCTCGTCGGCCACCACGGCGAACCCTTGGCCGGCCTCGCCCGCGCGGGCAGCCTCCACGGCGGCATTGAGCGCGAGGATGTTCGTCTGAAAGGCGATCTCGTCCACCAGCTTGTTGATCTTCGAGATCCGGCCACCGGCCTCGGCAATCTCCTCGATCGCCGTCACCATCTCGCCCAAGAGAGTCGTGGCACCGGCAAACTCCTGCTGCTCCCGGGCCACCAGTTCGCTGGCCGACTGAGTCCGCCTGGCGTTGTCGGTTGCGCCTGCGGCCATCTCCCGTGCCGAGGTGGCGATATCCTCGAGTGCGGCGACCTGCTCGGTGGCGCCCTGGGCCAGGTGCCGGCTCGACGATGCGACCTCGGTCGCACCGCTGGCCACGTATTCCGAGCTGTCGGAGAGTGAGCCGATGGCCTGCCGCAGGGCGGCGGCATGGCGGCGAATGCCCAGCCAGGCGGTCACGAGCGCGAACGCCGTAAGGATGAGGCCCGCCAACTGCAGCAGGTCGCCCCACCTGCGAAACCGCAACGTCGCTTCCTCCGTGCGATCATCCAGCAGCGTCACGAACTCGCCGATCGGCCCCATGATGATGGCCTTGTCGGAGTGATACGTGTCGTCGTGCATGATGCGTTGGGCCATCTCGGGATCAGGCGTCCCTTTTTTCGTGTAGCCGCCACGCCCGTCGTCAAACTCCCCCTTGATCGCGTGCATGGCGATCGTCTCGGTGGTCACCAGGGCGTTGGAATTGTCCTCGGCCTCCTGGAGCTTGGCGAACTCCTCGGCCGTGAAGCCCTGCTGCTGCATCAGCGTGCGGAGCGGCACGGTGCGGCCGTCAGGCCTGGGCTGCTTGCCGTTGCGGACGTCGAGCACGTGCCAATACTGCTTTTCATAGTCGGCATTTCCCGTCACGACGTAGGTGCGGGCCAGTCGCGTGAGTTCGTCGGAACTGGCCCGGAGTTCGTTCGCCAGCTGCAGCGACTCATGCCTGGTGGCATGGCTGCGGTTTAAATCCTGCTGGTTCAGGAACGTCAGCCACGACAAGACCATCAGGCCGATGACGGGGCCGAGCGACGTGAGCAAGAGGCGCTGGGTGGT
>JBBAVO010000027.1:0-12951 GCA_040397635.1 Pirellulales bacterium | reverse complement strand
CATGATTCGCAATCCGAAGGACTACCAGCGGCAGGAGGAGCAGGAGCGGTTTGAGGCTCTGCGTAGGCTGACTGTCGACGAGTCGATCGCCATCGGCGAGGCCCTGCTGACATCAGACCTCATGGAGCTCGCCGAATTTCCGGCTGACGATCATCCCAGGAGCCTCGCTCTTGCCTTGGGCATCGCGTCGAGCCCCGCGGGAGTACGAGACAAGTCGCGGTGAGGCGAGTCGTGTCAGCAAGCAGCTTTGATACCTTCTGCCGGTTCGCTTTCACGTTTCTCGAGGAGCAGCGCGTTCAAGCAGCACGCTCCGCACGTTTGCGGGGCCACGGCCTTCACCCCGTCACCCGACGGGCGTGGCGTGCCTCATCCTGCTAGACTTTCGATGGTTCGTGAGCTTCACCCCACCCCATCGAGCGGCCCTCGCATGCTTCGCCTCGCCCTGTCTTGCATCGCCCTGTCTCGCCTTTCACTGGCCTTGTGCCTGTGCATCTCTTTCGCAGTCGCCGCGGCCGCGGAGCCGGCAGCGCCGACGGTCCCGCCGAACGTCCTGTTCATTATCGCCGACGATGCCTCCTGCCACTTCGGCGCGTACGGCTGCTCATGGGCTAAGACTCCCAACATCGACGCCCTCGCCGCCAGCGGCATCGTCTTCGACAACGCCTACGTGCCCACATCCAAATGCTCGCCCTGCCGTGCCGGCCTGCTCACCGGTCGCAACCCGTGGCAGCTCGAGGAGGCAGCCAACCACTGGCCCACGTTCCCGCCGAAATTCATGGCGTTCACGGAGGTGCTCGCGGCCAACGGAATCAGTTGCGGCGTGAAGGGGAAGGTGTGGGGCCCGGGCGTCGCGAAGACCGCCGACGGGGCGCAGCGCACGTGGGGCCTGCGGAACGCCGATTTCAAGAAGTTTTTGGAGTCGGCCCCGGCGGACCGCCCGTTCTTCTACTGGTTTGGCAGCGCGAATCCCCATCGTAAATACGGGCCCGATGCCGGACGCGCCGCCGGCAAGCAGCCGGCCGACATCGACCGCGTGCCGGCCTACTGGCCCGACAACGACGTCGTCCGCCGCGACATGCTCGACTACGCGACCGAGATCGAGGCCTACGACCGCGAGGTGGGCGAGCTGATCGCGGCGCTCCGCGAGAGCGGCCGCGCCGAGAACACGCTCGTGATCGTGACCTCCGACCACGGTATGCCATTCCCGCGGGTGAAGGGGCACACGTATGACATGGCCCATCGCGTGCCGCTGGTCGCCAGCTGGCCGGCCGGGATCGTGCATCCGGGCCGCCGGGTAGAGCAGCTGGTCAGCCTCATCGATCTGGCGCCCACGTTCCTGAAACTCTTCGGCGTGGACGGCGAGAAAGCCGGCATGGCGCCGATCACCGGCGAAACCGTCGCCGACCTGTTGCGGGGCAGCCCGCAGCGTGAGCGGCCGTTCGTCATCGTGGGCCGCGAGCGAAACGACATCCGCTGCCGGCCGGGGACCGAATCGGGGCTCGGCTACCCGGCCCGGGCCATCCGGCAGGGTTCGCTCTTCTACGTCCACAACTTCGCCCCGGACCGCTGGCCCTGCGGCAACGTGGAACTCGGACTCCTCGACACCGACGACGGCCCGACCAAGTCGATCATCGAGGCGGCAGGGCCGGATGATCGCCACTGGCAGCTCTGCTTCGGCAAGCGGCCGGCCGACGAACTCTACGACCTCGTAACCGACCCCGACTGCGTGCGGAACCTCGCGACGGAGCGGCCTGAGAAGACGGCCGCGCTCCGCGACACGCTCTTTGCCGAACTAAAGCGGCAGGCCGACCCTCGGATGCTCGGGCAGGGAGACGTCTTCGACGCCTATCCGTCACCCAAGGCCCCGTAGGCTCGAGCCCCTGCAGTCTCACGAACGGGAAGCGGCTCAAGGCCAGAGCATGATCTGCTCGTGCGCCCAGTCGGGGCGGAGCGGCAGCCGCTCAAGTTCGGTGTAGACCATCGCCGCCGGATTTACCTCCGCTTTCTCCATCGCGCGGACGTGCCGCGCAATCGGCGGCAGGCGGCCAACCCGTGGAAGAACAACAAGCCACGTCAGGGCGACGATGCCAACACACGCCGCCAACCGCAGCGGACCGGCAAGGCGGGGATGGATCACCGCTCCACCACCTTCCTGAACAGCCAGCCGAAGGTGAGGCTCGCCATCGCCAGCGAGAGCGCGAGGTTGAGACACTGGCCGAGCACGTAGAGCAGCAGTGGTCGCCCGCTGGCGAGGTAGGGCGCGAGTTCTCGGAACACGGTCTGGATCCCCATGCAGACGAAGCCGACGCAGAACAGCCAGCCACGCAGCCGTGACGTGAAGCCGAGCGTGGCACCGTCGACCCAGAGCGAGTTCTCCGGTGAACGGGTGAAGAGAAACGAGCAGACGACCGAGGTCGCCACGAACCCAAGGATGAACTTGGGGAACCGGTCCCAGGCCTCGGCGGCAAGCGACGTCCGCGGCCCCCGCGATCCCGTCTCCACCCATCCCGCCCAGTAGACGGCGACGGCGAAGGCGATGATCCCGATCATCGAGTTCTGGATCATCTTCACCGTCGCCGCCACCTCGGCCGGCCGTTTGTCGTCGAGTTCCTTGCCGAGCATCTCGCCGGCGGCCACCACCGCGCCAGTAGCGTCGATCGTGCCGCCAAGCCAGGCGCCGCCAACGATTGGGTCGATCCCCGCCCACTGAATAAAGGGCGGCATCGCCACCATCATCGCCACGGTGAAAACCAGCGACAGGCCGATCGCCAGCGACAGTTCTTCCTTTTTCGCCTTGCAGGCGGCGCCGGTGGCGATTGCCGCCGAGACGCCGCACACCGACATGTCGGCAGAGATCACCATGCAGAGCGACTTCGAGGGAATCTTCATCCGATAGACGCCGAACCAGTAGGTCGCGACGAGCACGAGCGGCGTCACCACCCAGCTCGTCAGCAGCCCTGGCAGCCCCAGTTCGAGAAGCCGGCTGAAGAGCACCTCCGCGCCAAACACCACCAGGCCGGCCTTGATGAGGAATTCCCCTTGGAGCGCCGGAGCGAGCCAGCGCGGCACGCCGACGGTGTTGCCGATGAGGAGGCCTACGAGGAGGGCCCAGAGGGGATATTCGAGGTTGTAGTGGTTGACCAGTTTCTGCGCGGCGAGCAGATAGGCGAGCCCGCCGAGCAGCGCGAGCGCCGCCGCGCCTGGAAGCACCGAGGGCACGCTCCGGCCACGGAGGGCCGTGCCGCCGGCGAGCACGCCGACGACCCACGCCATACCGAGCAGGATCGGCACCGTCACCGGCTTCCCTTTCTTGTCGGACAGCGACTGCGTCGGGGAATCGTCCCACGTCTGCGGCTTGTCGATGGTCGCCGCGAGGGGATTCGGCCACCCCTTGGGAAAGGCCTTGCGGCTACCGGCATTCTCGGTCGGTCGGGCGTTCCACCCCACGGCCAGAGCCAGGGCGACAAGCAGGCCGCCGACGACGATCGCGGCGGTATCCTCGTGAAATCCGCGGCGGCCGGAGACTGTCACATCGTGCGGCATCGAATCGTCTCCGGAAACATGGCATCCTGAATGGTCGCTCAGGCTACTCATTCTCGCATTGGAAGGCGATACACTCGCTGGCAATAGCCGCGGTTCGATGCGTTATGCGGTCAGGCAGCATTCCAAGCGAATGGATATATTCAAGACCGCTGAAGCGGACTTTCTCACCCCACCGTGCACGAGGTTTTTCATGCATCTGCGTAACGCGTTGACCGTGGCCCTGATCGCCTCATTCCTGGCGATGCAGCCGCAGACCGGCCAGAGTTGCACGCGGTGCGTCTACCTCGGCCCGAACGACACGGTGCTCGTCGCCCGCTCGATGGACTGGGTCGAAGACCCAAGCACCGAGGTCTACTGTTTTCCTCGCGGCATGAGCCGCAACGGGGCCACCGGTCCGAATACGCTTTCTTGGACCAGCAAGTATGGCTCCATGATCTGCTCTTTCTATAAGGTGGCCACGGTGGACGGCATCAACGAGAAGGGGCTGGTCGCCAACACGCTCTATCTCGTCGAGAGCGACTACGGCCGGCCCGTCGCCGGCAAGCCGACGATGTCGATCGCCACCTGGACGCAGTACGTCCTCGACTCCTATGCAACGGTGAAAGAGGCTGTCGATGCCCTGGAGAAGGAGCCGTTCACGATCATCGCTCCCATGCTGCCCAACGGTGTTCCCGGCGTCGGGCACATGGCGATCTCCGATCCCTCCGGTGACTCGGCGATTTTTGAGTATGTGAAGGGAAAGCTCGTCATCCACCACGACCGGAAGTATCAGGTGATGACCAACTCGCCGACGTTCGACCAGCAACTGGCCCTCGACGCCTACTGGAAGGGGATCGGCGGCCTGACGATGCTTCCCGGCACGAACCGGGCCTCCGACCGGTTTGTCCGCACGTCGTTCTATCTCAGCACGCTCCCGCAGACCGACGACGCCCATCTCGCCGTCGCGCAGATCTTCAGCGTGATCCGGAATGCGTCGGTGCCGCTGGGACTGAAGACCGCCGCCCCCAACGTCGGCAGCACGATCTGGCGAACGGTCTACAACCACAAGACGAAGACCATGTACTTCGACTCGGCGACCAGCCCCACCGTGTTCTGGATTCCGCTGGCCGATCTCGACTTCACCGCCGGTGCCCCGGTGAAGAAACTCGCCCTCATCGGCGGCGAGACCTACAACGGCAACGCGGCCAAGCAGTTCTCGCCGGTCGAGCCGTTCGCTTTCCTGCCGGCCAAGGCCGAATGACCGGCAGCCTTCTTACCCACTCCATTTGTATGCGATCTATGCGACATCTCTGCTTCTTGATCGTGACCGTGATCCTCTGCGCGCCCCTGCAGGCCGCGGAGACGGCATCAGTCGCCGAACCAATCCACGACGTCGTGATTTACGGCGGCACGAGTGGCGCGGTGGTTGCTGCAGTTCGTGCGGCCATGCTCGGCGCGAGCGTGGTGGTCGTCTCGCCCGACGCGCATCTCGGCGGGCTCTCCAGCGGCGGCCTCGGCTACACCGACAGCGGCAACACCCGCGCCATCGGCGGCCTCGCGCGGGATTTTTATCGCCGCGTCTGGAAGCACTACCAGTCGCCCGAGGCTTGGAAGTGGCAGCCGCGGGAGTCGTTCGTAGGGCTCGGACAGGGAGTGAACAAGACCGACGTGGGCGACAACTCGATGTGGCTCTTCGAGCCGCACGTCGCCGAGCAGATCTTCGACGCATGGCTCGAGGAGCAGGGCGTCGAGGTTGTCCGTGGCGCGTTCCTCGACCGCGAGAAAGGGGTCGAGATGGGGCCGCGAGGCGAGGCCGGTGCGGGCCCGAGGATCGTGGCGATCACGACGCTCGCTGCGCCGGCTGGGCCGGCGAGACGGTTCGCGGGAAAGGTGTTCATCGACGCCACGTATGAAGGCGATCTGATGGCGGCCGCCGGCGTGAAGTATCACGTGGGACGCGAGGCAAACAGCGTCTACGGCGAGGAGTGGAACGGCAACCAGGTGGGCATTCTGCACCACGGCCACCATTGGAAGATGCCGGTCGATCCGTTCAAGGAGCCAGGCAATCCCACCAGTGGCCTGCTGCCGCTTGTCTCCGCCGACCCACCGGGCACCCGCGGCGAGGGCGATGCCCGCGTGCAGGCCTACTGCTTTCGAATGTGCCTCACCGACCACCCCGACAACCGCGTGCCGGTTGCGAAGCCCGCCGGCTACGATCCGGGCACCTACGAGCTGCTCGCCAGAACGTTCGCTGCCGGCTGGCGGGAAGTCTTCCGTAAGTTCGACGCCATCCCAAACCGCAAGACCGACACCAACAACCACGGCCCGTTCAGCTTCGACCACATTGGCGCGAACTATGACTACCCCGAGGCGTCGCACGAGCGGCGACTGGAGATCATCGCCGACCATCAGCGGTATCAGCTGGGGCTGCTCTGGTTTCTCACGCACGACGACCGTGTGCCGGCAGACATCCGCACGACGATGCAGACCTGGGGCCTGCCCAAGGACGAGTATGGCGACAACGGCCACTGGTCACCGCAACTCTACATCCGCGAGGCCCGGCGGATGCTCGGCGACGACGTGCTTACGGAGCATGAATGCCTGGGCACATGCGACGTGAAGAAGCCGATCGGCATGGGCTCCTACATGCTCGACTCGCACAACGTCCGCCGGTATGTGACGCCCGCTGGCACCGTGCAAAACGAGGGCGACATCGGCGTCAAACCGAAACAGCCCTACCAGATCGGCTACGGGTCGCTCGTGCCAAAGCGGGCGGAGTGCACGAACCTGCTCGTGCCGGTCTGCCTGTCGGCAAGCCACATCGCCTACGGGTCGGCCCGCATGGAGCCGGTGTTCATGCTCCTGGGCGACGCCGCCGCGAATGCCGCCGTGCTCGCGGCCCGTGCGGGATCCGCCGTCCAGGACGTCGATTATCCCTCGCTCCGGGGCCTGCTCGAATCCCAAGCCCAGGTGCTCGAACTGGCCAAGTGATGTTCCGTCTGCGGCGGCTTGGGTATCATGCCGCCGTCGCGTGCATCACGGTTCCGCACGCCCAGCCTCGAACCCGGAGCGTTTCTCGTGCCAGCCACCTCCCCGCGTCGTCTCGTCGTTCATGGTGCCGCCGGCCGCATGGGGCAGCGGATCATCGCCTGTGCCGCAGCAGAAACGGCCGGCTCGTCAGCGTCGGCCTGGCATCTCGTCGCCGCCGTGGAAAGGGCAGGGCATCCGCGACTGGGTGACGACGCAGGGTCGCTTGCCGGCATCGCCGCCGCGGGCGTGCCCGTCAGCGAAAGCTGGACCTGCCCGGCCGACGTGGCGATCGATTTTTCGCTCCCCGGGGCCGTGGCCGGCATCGCGAGTGCCTGTGTGCGGGCAGGCGTGCCGCTGGTCGTGGCCACGACGGGGCTCGAGGCCGCCGATCGACGGGCGATCGAGGATGCCGCTCAAACGATCGCGGTGCTCCAGTCGCCAAGCATGAGCCTCGCCGTGAACATCGCGATGGATCTGGTCGGCCGCGCCAGCAACCTGCTCAAGCGGGTGGGCTGCCGGAGCGACGTCGAGATCATCGAATGCCACCATCGGCACAAGGAGGATTCGCCGAGCGGCACGGCGCTCAAGTTCGGGCAGATCGTCCAGGATGCCTTCGGATTCACCCGCGTGGCCCACGGACGCGAGGGCCGGCCAGGTGCCAGGCCCGCCGACGAGATCGGCTACCACGCCGTGAGGGCGGGTGACAATCCCGGCGAGCACACGATCCTCTTCGGTCTCGAAGGGGAGGCGCTCTCGGTCAATGTCCGCGCCACCAGCCGCGACTGTTACGCCAGCGGAGCCCTCGCCGCCGCGTCATTTCTGATCGCGAAGCCAGCGGGGCTGTACTCGATGCGCGACGTGCTGGGGCTGTCCTGACATGCCTGACATGCCGCACGACGAAACCAGCGGTAGACAAAACCCGCTCACCGCAGCCTGGACCGGACCCTTCGGCGGCTTGCCGCCGTTCGACAAAATGCGGGTGGCCGATCTCGGTCCCGCGCTCGAGGCCGGCATGACCGACCAGCTCGCGGCGATTGACCGGATCGCCGCCGACACGAGCCCCCCCACTTTTGACAACACGATTCTCCCGATGGAACGCGCCGGTCGGATGCTCAGTCGCGTGGAGGCGATCTACGGCGTCTATGGGTCAGCCCTCAGCGACGACGCCGTGCAGGAGGTCGAACGGACGATGGCGCCCCGGCTCGCCGCCTGCAGCGACCAGATCGTTCAGAACGAGCGGCTCTTCGCCAGGGTCGCCGCGGTCTATGAGTCACGGAGGCAGGCACCACTGTCGCCCGAGCAGCAGCGGGTCGTCTGGCTGACCTACACCCATTTTGTCCGCCACGGCGCGCGGCTCGATGCCGCCGCGAAGGCGGAACTGTCGTCGCTCAACCAAGAGTTGGCGACGCTGGCCACGACCTTCAGCCAGAACCTACTCCGCGACGAAAACGACGGGGCCGTCTTGCTCGACGACGCCACCGATCTGGCCGGCCTGTCGGAGAGCCTCCGCGGGGCCGCCGCAGAGGCCGCGGAGGCGGGTGGTCAGAAGGGCCACTGGGCCATCCCCAACACGCGGTCGAGCGTCGAGCCCTTCCTGACCTATGCCGAGTGCCGCGATGCGCGGGAGCGGGTCTGGCGGATGTTCGTCGATCGGGGCGCGAGCGGCGGCGCCACCGACAACCACGCCACGGTCGCCACGATCCTCGCGCTGCGGGCCCGCCGTGCCCACCTACTCGGCCACCCAACCCACGCCCACTGGCGGCTGGAAGACTCGATGGCCAAGACGCCCGAACGTGCCATGGAGCTGATGGAGGCGGTCTGGAAGCCAGCCGTGGCAAGAGTCCACGAGGAGGTGGCCGACATGCAGGCCATCGCCGATGCAGAGGGGGCGGGGATCAGAATCGCCCCCTGGGACTACCGCTTCTACGCCGAGAAGGTCCGCCGGGCGAAGTACGACCTCGACGAGAGCGAGATCACGCCCTACCTGCAACTCGACAACCTCCGCGAGGCGATGTTCTTCACGGCCCGGAAGCTCTTCGGTCTCGAGTTCCAACCCGCCGATCCACAGACGGTGCCCGTCTACCATCCTGACGTGCGAGTCTGGGAGGTCCACGGCGCGGCCGGCGCGGTGGTGGGTCTGTGGTACTTCGACCCATTTGCCCGTAAGGGAAAGCAGTCGGGTGCCTGGATGAGTGCCTACCGATCGCAGGAAGACTTCGACGACGCCATCCCCGCGATCGTTTCCAACAACTGCAACTTTACAAAGCCTCTGGCGGGCGAGCCGGCACTGATCAGCTGGGACGATGCCACCACGCTGTTCCACGAGTTTGGCCACGCGCTGCACGGCCTCTGTTCCCGCGTCCGCTATCCCTCCGTCTCCGGCACGAACGTGGCCCGCGACTACGTGGAGTTCCCGTCGCAAGTGCTGGAGCACTGGCTCTCCACGCCGGAGGTGCTCGATCGCTTTGCCTTGCATCACGCGACCGGCCGGCCGATTCCACCGGAACTCGTGACGAAAGTCGAGCATGCCGCCACGTTCAACGAGGGATTCAAGACGGTCGAGTTCCTCGCCAGCGCGCTGATCGACATGAAACTCCACCTCTTGAAGCTCGACGTGGTGGGCGCCGCGCCGCTCGATCCGGCGCAGTTCGAACGCGACACGCTCCACGATCTCGACATGCCCGACGAGATCGTGATGCGGCATCGCACGCCGCAGTTCGGCCACATCTTTTCCGGCGACGGCTACTCGGCCGGCTACTACAGCTACCTCTGGGCCGACACACTCACGGCCGACGCCTGGGAGGCGTTCACGGAGGCGGGCGGACCGTGGGACGAGGCGGTGGCCAAAAGACTTCACGACCACGTCTTCAGCGTCGGCAACACGATCGACCCGGCCGAAGGCTACCGGGCGTTCCGCGGCCGTGACGCTCGTATCGGAGCCCTGATGCGGAAACGCGGCTTCTCCGCCTGAGCGGTCGCGCCGGCCCAACTGGTCCCCGCGTCGGCCGTCGATTGTGTGAAATCGATGTGCCGGCCCAAATCGGCGGATTTCGCCGAAAACCGGCATCCGCGTTATCCGGCCCCAGACGCTAGGATTCCCTCCAGATGGCCCTTGTCACGGATGGCACTCGGGAGGCTTTGCCTGCATGAAGGACTCACTGCCCAAGCTCTTCGTTCTCGACACCAACGTCATCCTCCACGACAGCGGCTGCATCCGCAATTTCGAGGAGAACGACATCGCGATTCCAATCACGGTGCTCGAGGAACTCGACCAGTTCAAACGTGGCAACGAAGACATCCACTTCCAGGCCCGCGAGTTTCTTCGCCGCCTCGACGCGCTCACCGGCGACGTGCTCTCCGCCGAGGGCAGCCCGCTGGGGCAGGGGCTCGGTTCGATCCGCGTGGTGCTGGGGGGTGGTCCTGACAGCCGGCTGCACGAATCTTTTCTACAAGACACGCCCGACCATCGCATCCTGCGTGCGACCCTCGGACTCCAGCAGCAATCGGCTCCGCGGCCAGTGATCCTCGTCTCGAAGGACACTAATTTGCGGATGAAGGCCAAATCGCTCGGCCTCCGCGCGCAGGACTACACCTCCGACAAGGTCCAGGGCTTCGACACGCTCTACACCGGCAAGCGGACGATCGAGGGGATCGACTCCGAGGTGATCAATCGGCTCTATGCCCAGGGTGGCAGGCTGCCCGCCGCCGATCTGCCGATCGAAGAGCCGCCGCGGGCCAACGAGAACTTCGTGCTCCGCAACGGCAGCAAGTCGGCGCTGGCGACCTACCGCCGCGCCGATGCGTCGTTCGTCCGCATCGAGAAGCAGACCTGCTATGGCATCAGCCCGCGAAACGCCGAACAGTCGTTCGCCCTCCAGGCCCTGATGGACGACGACATCAAGCTCGTCACCCTTTCCGGCACCGCTGGCACCGGCAAGACACTCCTCGCGCTAGCCGCCGCCCTCGAATGCCGGCAGCGCTACCGGCAGATCATGCTGGCCCGCCCGGTGGTGCCGCTGTCCAATCGCGATCTCGGATTTCTCCCGGGCGATATCGGCGACAAACTCGACCCCTACATGCAGCCGCTCTACGACAACCTCACCGTCATCCGCCACCAGTGCGGCGAAGACTCACAGGCCGCCCACAAAATCCTCGAGATGCGTGAGTCGGAGAAGCTGATGATCACGCCGCTGGCCTACATCCGCGGCCGCTCCCTGCAGCGGATGTTCTTCATTATCGACGAGGCGCAGAACCTCACGCCCCACGAGGTGAAGACGATCATCACGCGGGCAGGCGAGGGGACGAAGATCGTCTTCACGGGCGACGTGGCCCAGATCGACCAGCCCTATCTCGACGCCCTCTCCAACGGCCTGAGCTACCTGATCCATCGCATGATGGGCCAGCCGCTCTACGCCCACGTGACGCTCGAGAAGGGGGAACGGTCAGCGCTCGCGGACTTGGCCAGCGAGCTGCTCTAGCGGGCGAGCGACGTCACCGTTGCCGCCGGAGAAACCACCAGCCGGCAGCGATCTGCACCAGCAGGGTGATGAGCCCGGCCCGCGGCAGTCCCGATGCCGCCAGCACCGCGCCAAAGAGCAGACTCGCCACGAACCCCGAGAGCTTGGTGCCCACCTGCATCAGGCCAAACGTGGCCCCGAAGCGGCCTCGAGGCGCCAGCCCCGCCACCGTCGCCCGGATCACGCTCTGCACGCCACCGAGCACGAGTGCCAAGAGTGCCGCCAGCCAATGGAGTTGGGCAGGAGTCCGAACAAGCATTGACAGCGCGAGCACTGCGATCCAGCCGACCAGGCAGAGGACAAGTGCCCCGTGGCGGCTCCACCGCGTGGACAGCCAGCCGATGAACAGTGCCCCGGGCAGGGCCACCGCCTGCACCAGCAACACCAGCCGCACCAGCGCCGGACCGTCGAGGTGGAACTCTTCCAGGGCGACGCTCGAAAACTGTGCGATCGCGGTCTGCACCGCGCCCAGCACGAGCACGCAGCCCAGCAGCACCCGGCCGAACGAGCGTCCACTCTCGGCGGCCTCGCCGTGCTCAACGCCGTCAGACGTCCATCCTGCCAGCGACCGCGCGAAGGCGAACAGTTCGCCGGCCGACGAACCGGCATGCACTTCCTGGTCACCGCCATCCGTCCGACCGTCGGTGCCAAAGCGGGCAAAGGCCGCCGGGAGTGAAAACACCAACCACCAGCAGCCAGTGAAGACAAAGGCCACCCGCAAGGCCCCTGGCGTGGTCAGCCCCAGACGATCGTGGGCCCCAACCATCGCCGTGGCGATCACAAGAGCGACGGCTCCCCCGGCATACCCCGCCGCAAAACCTCCGGCCGAGAGTTGGTCGGCCTTCCGCCCCGAGGCGATCCCCGGCAGTAGGCTGCCGGTGAAGATGGCCGCCATGTCGAAACCGACGGAGGCGATGACGATGCCAGCGACCACTGCCACGTGAGCTGTCGACGGCACGGCGCCCAGCGCGAGCAGCCCGAGGCTGCCGGCCCCCACGCTGGCCATCAGGGCCGTCTTGTGCCGTTGTTTCCGATCGGCCCAGGCCGACAGGAAGGGAGCTGCCACGGCTGACGCGAGCATCGCGACGGCCAGCGTCCATGCCCAGACCACGCCCCCCGACACGCCCCAGGCCTTGTCGGCAAACACCACCCGCTCGACGTACGCCACAATGAGCGTGATCAGCACCGTCGAAAACGCACTCGCGGCCCAGTCGAGCAACACCCAAGCGTAGGCGGCAAACCGCGAATCGTGCGTGGCATCGGCCGGCCTGGTAGCCATGGCTGTTTCCTCATCCGTGATGCGTCGAGCACAGACTCAGTCGTGAGTTGGCTGGTGGCCCGGATTGGCAGGAAGCTTGGCGGCAAGCCACGCCTTGTAACCTCCGACGATGTCGTGCACGTCGGTCCGCCCAAGCTTTTGAAGCAGACTGGCAGCGATGGCGGAGCGGTAGCCACCCTCACAGTGCACGGCAATCGGCCTGCCAGTGGGAATCTCGCCCATCCGCTCGTCGAGATGTGGCAACGGTATGTTGAGACTCCCCTCGATGTGACCACCGGCATGTTCCGCCTCGCTTCGTACGTCAACCACCGTGGGGGCTACGCCGACATCGGTTCGCTTACCCTGTAGCCATTCGACAAGCGCGGGAGCCGTGATCCTGTCCGTATGTTCGACGAGATCGCCACGGCTCGCCAGCGCGTTCATGCCGCCGCCGAGGTATCCCCCGACATTGTCGAAACCGATCCGGCCGAGTCGCATCACGGCCTCCTGCTCGCCGCCCTCCTCGGCGATGACGACGATCGGCTTGTCGTGGGTGAGCATCGAGCCGGCCCACGTCGCGTATTTGCCGTTGAGCGCGATGTTGAGGGCGCCCTTCAGATGGCC
>JBBAVO010000026.1:0-20742 GCA_040397635.1 Pirellulales bacterium | reverse complement strand
GTTGATGACGGCCAATTCCTTGGGCAGCTTTTTGCGGGGACCTGCTTTTGCCATGACGCTTATGATCGGCTGGAGGGGTGGGTGGACTCAAACCCTGGGTTTTTTCTCGAGCGTAGAAGCACTGTATCGTAGCCGCCGGCGTCAAACCGTCCAAATCCTGCCCGATCATGCCCGGAACACGGCCTGACAGGACCTACGGCTGCCGGGTGGGGCTGTCGTTTTGACTACAGAGCCCCGTGGAAGGCCCGGCTACACTCCCACACCATGCATGCCATCATGAATCCCATCGACATGAAACCGATCGTTCAGATTTCGCTCGACCTCACCGATATCGCCGAGGCCCTCGAGACTGCCGCGCTGGCCCTGCGGGCCGGCGTTGACTGGCTCGAGGCGGGCACGCCTCTGATCCTGGCCGAGGGGCTCAACGGCGTGCGGGCCCTTCGCGGGGCGTTTCCGGGCGTGCCGATCGTGGCCGACCTCAAGACCATGGACGGCGGCTACCTCGAGGCCGAGATGATGGCCAAGGCGGGCGCGACCCACGTCGTCGTGATGGCACGGGCTCACGAAGAGACGGTCAAGTGCGTGGTAAAGGCCGGGGCCGACTTCGGCTGCAAGGTGATGGGCGACAACATGGTCTGCCCCGACATGGTCGCGGGTGCCAAGTGGCTGGAAGATCTCGGCTGCGACTACGTGATCCACCATATCGGCTATGACGAACGCCGCGGCATCGCCGCGGCCGGCCACAGGATGCCAAGCCCGCTCGACCAGCTGCGGGAGGTGGTGCAGGCCGTGAAGGTCCCGGTGCAGGCGGTGGGTGGGCTCACGCTCGAACAGGCGGTCGCCTGTCCGGGATACGGGGCCCCGCTCGTCGTGCTCGGAGCGCCCCTCACGATCGATGCCGACGCCTTCAAGACTGCAGACGGCGATCTTGAGGGATCGCTTCGGATGATCTGCAAGGCCGTCCATGAACAGCAAGTCAAAAAGTCATGAACAGCAAGTCATGAACAGAAAGTGATACTTCCCACATGAAAACCGCCGCCGTCGTCAACTTCGCCCCGGAGAAGGGCTCCGTCGAGATCCGTGAGATCGACCAGCCGTCGATCGGCCCCGACGACGTGTTGCTCGAGGTGGCCAATGTCGGTGTCTGCGGCAGCGACCTCCACCAGTGGACCGCCGACCATTCGTGGCCGGTCAACTATCCGGTCGTGCTGGGCCACGAGTTCGGCGGCACGATCACCGCGGTCGGGGCGAACGTGCAGGGCTGGCGCGAGGGAGATCGCGTGGTCAGCGAGACCGCGGCGATCATCAGCCACGACAACCCGATGACCCGCCGGGGCCTCTACAATCTCGATCCCACGCGGAAGGGTTTTGGGTATGGCGTCAACGGGGCGATGACCCGGTTTGTCCGCGTGCCGTCGCGGATCCTGCACCGAGTGCCCGACCGTCTGCCGTTCGAGCAGGCCTGTCTCACGGAGCCCTGCTGCGTCGCCTACTCGGCCGTCGTGAAGAATGCCCGCATCGAACCGGGCGATCGGGTGGTCGTGCTCGGGCCCGGCACGATCGGGATCCTCTGCGCCGCGATGGCCCGGCTCTGCGGAGCCGAGGTGGCGATTGTCGGCCTGCCCAACGACGCCCACCGGCTGGAGATCGCGAAGCAGTATGGCTGCGAGGTGATCATCGGCGACGCCAAGCCCTGGGCCCTCGAGCGTGACGGTCTCGGCTGCGACGGCGTGGTCGATGCAGCCGGTGCGAGCGCCACGCTGAAGATCGCGCTCGACCTGGTTCGCCCCGCCGGCTGGATCAGCAAGGTGGGCTGGGGACCGCAGCCGCTGAACTTTTCGCTCGACCCGCTCGTGCAGAAAAACGTCACGCTGCAGGGAAGCTTCAGCCACAACTGGCCGATCTGGGAGCGGGTAATCGCCCTGTTGGCGAGCGGCGCTCTCGACGTCCGCCCCATCATCGGCGGCGTCTGGCCGATCGAGAAGTGGCACGAGGCCTTCGAGAAGATGCATTCGGGGGCTGTCGTAAAGAGCGTGCTCGCACCGTCGCGGGCATGATCGGTATCACCAACATGTCAGCCACCACCAGCATGAGACTTTCTGGCAAGGTCGTGATCGTTACGGGCAGTGCCACCGGCATCGGTCGGGCGATCGCCACGCGGTGCGTGGCCGAGGGGGCTCAGGTCGTGATCCACGGCCTCGAGGCTGACCTCGTGGCGGCCGTGGTGGCCGATCTCAATGCCGGCCGTGATGGTACGGCGGTCGGCCACGTCGAGGACCTCACCGCCGAGGGCTGTCCCGAACGGCTGGTGTCGCTCGCGATTGCGTCGTTTGGCAGGCTCGACAGCGTTGTCAACAACGCGGCGATCGTCACCACGGGCGACATCCGCTCCACCGACACGGCCTCCTTCAACCGCACGCTCGCTGTGAACACGCTGGCGCCGCTGCAGCTCATTCAGTCGGCCCTGCCGCACCTCGCCGCCGTGCGGGGCAGCGTGCTCAACATCGGCAGCGTCAACGCCTATTCGGGCGAGCCGAACCTGCTGCCCTACAGCATCTCAAAGGGCGGTCTCATGACGCTCACGCGAAACCTCGGCGATGTGCTCTTCCGCGAGGATGGCGTCCGCGTCAACCAGATCAACCCAGGCTGGGTGCTCACCGAAAACGAGATCCTTCGCAAGCGGAGCCACGGGCTTGCCGACGACTGGCCCAGGTATTTGCCGAGGGAGTTCTGCCCGGCCGGGCGGTTGATCAGACCGGAGGAGATCGCCGCGGCGGCCGTCTATTGGCTCGCGGACGAGTGCGGCCCGATGAGCGGTCAGGTGGTTGACCTCGAGCAGCATCCGTTCATCGGCCGCAATCCGCCCAAAACCATCCTCACCGTTCCACCGCCACCCGCATCATGACCACGTCGCCCATCGCATCGCAATCGCTCCAGCCCCGGCTCGCGGCGTTTCCCAAGGCCTTTATGCAGGCCCTCTGCAAGGACGGCAGCATGCAGGTGTCGGAGTGGATCACACTCGCCGCTCCGCTCGGTGTGGAAGGGCTCGAATGGTACGCGGGCTTTCTGGAGATGGCCGACGAGGCGAACTGGCCGCGGTTTCGTAGAGAGGTGGAGTCGCATGGGATGACGATCCCGATGATGTGCTGCTCGCCCGACTTCACCCATCCCGATCCGGCCTTCCGGGCCCGCGAGATTGCCAAGCAGAAGCGGTGGATCGACATGACCCACGCGCTCGGCGGCTCCTACTGCCGAGTGCTCTCCGGGCAGCGGCGGCCCGAACTCTCGATCGACGAGGGCGTGCGGCTGGCTGCCGAATCGATCGTCGCATGCCTCCCTTACGCGGCTGACCGCGGGATCACGCTGATCATCGAAAACCACTACAAGGACGACTTCTGGGAGTATCCGGAGTTTGCCCAGAAGATGGATGTCTTCTGCCAACTCGTCGATACGATTCACGACCCACATTTCGGCGTCAACTACGACCCGAGCAACACCTTCCTGGCGGGTGAGGATCCGCTGGAACTTCTGCGGCGGGTGTCGCACCGCGTGGTCACGATGCACGCCAGCGATCGGTCGCTCGTCGAGGGCACGCTCGACGACCTGCGGCGCGAGGAAGGGGGAGCGGTGGGCTACGCCAAGCGGCTGCGGCACGGCGAGGTCGGCAAGGGGCTCAACGATTACGACGCGATCTTTTCGGAGCTGAAGAGCAAGGGTTTCTGCGGCTGGATCAGCATCGAAGATGGCGTCGAGGGAATGGACCAGCTCGCCGGTAGCGTCGCCTTCCTCAAGAGGAAGATCGCCGAGCATTGGCCTGCTTGAGGGAGGCCGACGGCGTGAGTCCGGTGTGGCGGCGGAAATGGTGCGTGAAGTTGCTCTGGTCGCAGAACCCCAGCCGTTGCGAGATCGCGATGATCGGCTCGGTGCCCGCCCGCAACGCCTCGCTTGCCGCGCGGATGCGGCACTTCATCCAGTAGGTGCGTGGGCTGAAGGCGAACACTTCGTGAAACGACCGCTGCAGCTGACGCGTGGACATGCGGCAATCCTTCGCCAGACGGGCGACCGGTGGGAAGCGGGTGAGTTCGGCGCGGAGGGTCGTCAGGGCGGGAACGAGACGACTGCCAATCACGCCCGGCGGGGCGTTCCCGCGACAGCCGCGAAGCGTGCCCATCACGCCGATCACCCGGCCGGTGCGGTCGAGGAGCGGATACTTGTTGGTCTCGTACCAATCGGGCAGCCCGATCTCGTCGAACCAGAGGTCCACATGACCGATCAGCGGCTTCCTTGACTCGATCACCACGCGGTCGTCGGCCCGGTAGTGGGCGGCGAAGGGGCCGGGGGTGAGATCTTCATCGGTGGCACCGAGCATCTGTTCATAGTCGTGCAGTCCGATGTGCGGCAGGATGCCGCGGCTGAAGAAGAGCGTCTCGCCGGCGAGGTTCTTGGCGAAGAAGAACACGTCGCCGAGCCCGTCGAAGGCTCGATGGAAGTGGCTCTCAGGGGCGATCTCCGCCAGGAACCGCTCCTGCTCGGCCGCCCAGTCGCGTAGTGCCGCCGCCTTCTTGCCGGGTCGTGTCGCCACCGTTGCCTCCCCGCTTCTTGTCGTTGGCTGTCGCCCTGTCATACTGGTTCAGTCGTTGCCTGTGTCGTCTGCGACAAAGCAGAAACGCAGTGTGCGAGCCGGAAAAAGCGACTTCGCGACAGGCTGTGTCGCTTTCTCAATACATACCACGGACGCTCCATGACGCAACCATCACCGTCGTCTCCTTGCGTGGTCGGCCTTGGCGAAACGCTCTGGGACATCTTCCCCGACGGGGCCGTCTGGGGCGGCGCACCTGGCAACGTGGCCTGCCATGCGGCGGGTCTGGGGGCGAATGTCTTCATGGTGAGCGGCGTCGGCTGCGACGAACTCGGCGAGCGGGGAATTGCGGCGCTCGAGTCCCATGGGGTCGATTGCCGCCATGTGAAGCGTGACCCGCGGCATCCGACGGGCACGGTCACGGTGTCCCTCAGTCCCGCCGGCGATGCGAGCTATGTCTTCGCATCTGACACCGCCTGGGACCACCTCGCCTGGGAGCCGCCGCTCGAGGGACTCGCCGTCCAAGCCGACGCGGTCTGCTTCGGCACGCTGGGACAGCGATCGGAGGAGTCGCGGCAGACGATTCAGAGGTTTCTCGCGGCGGCCCGGCAGGCTGTCCGCGTGTTCGACGTCAACCTCCGACAGGATTTTTATTCACCGGAGTTGATCCGCGAGTCGCTCGCTCTCGCCAACGTGCTCAAACTCAATGACGACGAACTGCCGGTGGTGGCCGCGGCCTGCGGCGTGTCGGCGGACGACCCGGTGGTGGCGGTCCGCGAGCTTGCGGAGCGGCACGGCCTGCGGCTGGCGGCGCTCACCCGCGGGGCGGCGGGCTCCGTGCTCGTGGCCGACGGCGTGGTGTCGACCCGGCCGGCGGAGGCCCGCACGATCCTCGACACGGTGGGCGCAGGCGATGCCTTCACCGCTGCGGTGGTGATGGGGCTGCTTGGCGGCCGGCCGCTTGAGGTGATGCACGACCACGCTGCACGGCTGGCGGCCTTCGTCTGCGGCCACCGCGGCGCGACGCCGCAGATTCCCGCCGAGTTGCGGGCGTGACGCCCTTCTCCCGGCATCGGGGGAACGGTCTCATCCAAGCCCACAGCGCACGCAAGGGAATGCGAGTGGCGTGACCGTAATCCCCGTGCGCCCACGCACGAGAAGCAGTTATTCCGCGGCGAGGCCGGTGCGGCTGTTGAAGATCCGCGTCTGGCCCTCGGTGATGCGGGTGATCGCCTGCCACCGCGCTGAGTCGGGCCGGGTGGGCCGCGGGCCGAAGTAGGTCTCGCCGCGGCGGGCCCGCGTGTGGTGCTCGGCGATCTCGTCGGCCGTGAGGGCGAAGTCGTAGAGGGCCAGCTCGTCGATGACGCCGTGGAAGTTTTCGCGGCCGGTCATGCTCCCGATGAAGGCGGGCTCCGGGCCGCCGCTCACGATCAGCGTACCCTCGGGATAGGCGTGCTCGAACCGGAGCGTCCCGTCGATGAAGATCGCCTTACGTCCGGTGAAACTGTCGAACGTGGCGACGACGTGATGCGGCCTGCCGTCTGTGAGATCGGCCACGGCTGGCCGGCCAGCGCGACCGTCGAGCGGCATGTCGAGTTCCTTGTAGTCGCGACCAGCCAGATGCAGTCCAAATGAGAGGCAGGGGCCGGGCGCCACGTTCGGCTCCGAATAGCGCGCGTTGACCATGCCATCGTTCTGAAAGCAGAGGAGGACACGGCAGTTGCCGTCCTCCTTGCGATAGATCTCGTCGTAGTCGAGGAACGCTGCGGACCAGCGAGAGATGATCAGGGCCTCGATCGAGATCCCTTCCGCGGCAGAGAGCGTGCCGAGGCCGACCTTCTCGCTGGTGCCGCCCTGCACCCGGGCGAACGAGCCCGCGGAATTGTCGAAGCGGACGGCCCCCTGTCCGACGATGCCGTCGCAGCGTTGCAGGGCGTCACCCAGCGCCGTCGGCATTGACTGCATCGCGTCGGTCGTGACACGCTGGTCCATGCCTCGGTGGTCCGTGCCTCGGCGGCTCTTGTCGCGGTCGTCAAACGGCCAGTAGCAGACCGGCAGCCGCACGCGAGACTGCACTTCGACGTCGCCGTCGAGCACTGTCACCGCCACGCGGGCGGCATCCAGTTGGCTGACGCGGAATTCCGTGCCGAGGTCAACGACGCGGAGATTGGATGTGACCACGGAGAACGTCTTGCTGGGATCCTTGACCCGGGCCCGCACGCTGCCGCTGTAGAGGGCGCCGGAATCGCCGCTGGCAAATCCGAACCGTGACGATCCTTCCAGCTGCACGTCGGCGCCGTCGGATGACGTGAGCCGCATGCCTGTCGCAGTGGACTCGAGGGTGGAGGGCGTGATGGTGCGATCGGCCGTCGCCGGTGTGTCAGCCGCGTCGGCCTGTGAACCGTCATCGTGCAGCACCGCCACCGTCGTGATCGGCAACTGTCGGTTGTCGTAGTGCAGCTCGTTCAGTTCGGTGGGGGCGACGGCGGGCACCGCAAGACGGTCGGGGACGGCCCGTCGTGGCACCGCCGACTCCGTCAGGATGAGCGTCAGGCAGGCGGCAGCCAAAAGCAGGCCTGCGGCGAGTGCGGCGTTGTTCTTTCTGCCGTGGCGACGAGATTGCATCGTGTCGGGCTCGGAGCCGGATTCGGCAAGTTGAAAACGTGCCGCCACGGGGGAGGGGGAGCTCTCGTGCCCTTCGGGTATCGGTTCATACCCCAGCGCCACGGGCGTGGCGGCCAGCTGGGCGTGGAGCAACGACGCGTCGAGGAATGCCTGCCGCGCGATCGGATCCGTGACGAGCAGCGATTCCAGTTCGGCGGTCTCCGCCGGGCCAAGCGTGCCGTGGAGAAAGTCGGCCGTCAGCGACAGGAGTCGCTCGTGGGCGTCGCGGTACTGGTCGTCGTTTGGCTGATCGTCGTTTGGCATGTTCTGGTCGTGCATGTTGATGGGGTTCACTCGGGCACCAGGCCTTCCGTGGCGAGTCGGCGTTCCACGCATTCAAGCAGACTCTTCCGCATCACCTTGAGCGCCTTGTAGACGGCGTGGACGGTGCGGTCCCAGGAGGCGGCGATCGTGTCGGCCGATTGATTCTCACCATAAAACATGCGGATCAATTCCCGCTGCCGCGGTGGCAAGCCCTCCACGCAGGCGTCGAGGGCCCGCTGCCGGTCGGTGGCCATTGCCGCGCGGCCCAGCGCGTCGTCCGCGAGAGTCGCGATCAAGGCCTCGCTGAAGACATGTCGGTCACGCCGCTTCGTCCGCCAGAACATCAGCACCTGGTGCCGTGCAACGCCGAGGGCCCAAGGCAGGAAGTCTTTGCTTGTGTCGAAGGTCGCGAAGCTCCGCCAGAGGACGAGGCTCGTTGCCTGAAACACATCGTCGGCGTGAGCGGCGTCGGGCACGAGCGAGCGGATGTAGGCCTGCACACGGGATTGGCTCCGAGAGAACAGCCCGAGGAATTCCTCGTAGGCATCCGTCCGGTCGCCCGAGCGGCGGGTGGCGGGATCGGGCGTCATGGGGATGCTTCGGCGGGAGGGCAGGGCTAGGGTCAGGGAGGGCCGCTGGGCAGCGGACAGCCTTCTGGAGAAGTCTGTGCTGAACGAGGCGGTTTTAGTACCGCCCCCGTCGCGTGCTTGACCCGCGTAAGGGCCAATATGGGTAGCACAGCCCAGCCACTTTTTCCCGAGCCCGCATCATCCAAGCCCGCAGCGCAAGCGAGAGGAATACGGGTGGGTCGCACGGGCTGGAACGCGGATTCCCTTGTTTGCGCTTCGGGCGTGCATGGAAGGGCGGCCGGGAAATGAGTCCCGACACCTTTCTTCCGCCGGACGGAGTACACTCGCCGTCATATCCGGCTCAGCCGACCGAACCGTTTCCGCAACGATCCCCCCCGTGAGGCAGGTGCCCCATGACTCACGACACTGCCGCCGCAAGCGTGGTGTCGGTGCCGGGCGTCGTCGCGGAGTATTTCAATTTCGACGAGCATCTGCTCGGCCGCACCAGCCTGCCCGATATTCCGGCACGCATCCGGGCCGGTGGATTCATCTGGATCGATCTCGATCTCGCGATCGCCGATCTGAATGTCCTGCAGGATGTGGTCCCGATCGACGACGATTGCAGGTCGCACCTGCAGCAACTCGCGGACCAGACTGGGGATGTCCAGAGCGAGCCGCTGACTTCCGTCCGTCGTTCGGAGCGACTTCTGCACATCACGCTGGTAGGTGCTGTCTCCCGGGAAGAGAGCATCGACTGGGATCGTTGCGACGTCGTGATCGGCGAAGGATTTCTCCTCACGCTGCACCGCGGGCCGTCCGCGGTGCTCGCCGTCGTGCGACGCGACTACGAGCACGACTTCCAGAGGTATGCGAAGACGTCCAGCTTTCTGATTTATGAGATATGGAACGCACAGATCAATCAGTTCATTGCCCTCGAGGGCGAACTCGAGCACGACGTCGAAAGCGTGCGGGTCGCGCTGCACCATGAGGTGAACGAGACCACGCTCGACAGTTTGTCGCACATGTCGGCCAAGCTGATGGTGCTGCGCAAGCGGGTGCTGCCGCTACGCCGCGTGCTCGAGGAACTGGTGTCGAGAAAAACGGCGCTGATCAGCGACGCGACCCTCGAGTTTTTCGGAACGATGATCGGCACGCTCGATAGGCTGCTGGCCGACATCGACGCCAATCGTGAAATCCTGGAGAGCGCCGTGAACCTCTCGCTGACCTTCACCGCCCATCGAACCAACATGACGATGAACAGGCTCGCGGTGGTGAGCACGATCTTCCTGCCGCTGACGTTCCTCTGCGGCGTCTACGGCATGAACTTCGAGGTCTTGCCGGAAGTGCGGTGGGTGCACGGCTACACCTACTTCTGGGTGCTGTCGGCGATCATCACCGGCGGACTCGTGTTCCTTCTCAGGCGACTCCGGCTGCTATGATTTTGCCCATCCTGTGGAACCGGTGCCGCACCTGCCCCAGGCACGGACGGGCCGTGATTTCTCGGCGAAAGCCGCGATTTCGTGGGAAAGAGTCAGTGTCGAGGGCGGAATCCGTACTAAAATAGGCCTGTGCGGCACACCTTTTTACGGTTTCCGTACGGTCCCATCGAAAACGGACGGCTGATTTGGCCATGACACGCATGACACGCATGACACGTCTGCCATCCCGTTCGAGTCAGCCAGTTGCGGTCCGCGTTACCCGCGGCATCTGCATCGCGTGTGGCCTGTTGGGCTGTCTGGTCGTTGGAGCCGCGGTGGCCCGCGGTGCCGACGATGCCGTCGAGCAGAAGCCAGGCTCAGACCAGACCGCCAAGGCCGACCCAGTCGACCATGCCGCTGCGCGGGCCGTGCTTGCCGCTCGCTGCGTGGAGTGCCACGGGACCGACGCCCAGGAGTCGAGCCTGCGGCTCGACTCGCGGGCCGCCATGCTCAAGGGGGGCGACTTTGGCCCGGCGATCGTTGCGGGGAAGGGGGCCGCCAGCGAACTCGTTCGGCGGATCACGACGACGAACCCTGAACAGATGATGCCGCCCGAGGGCGAACGGCTCTCGAAAGAAGAGGTCGCCGCCATCACCGCCTGGATCGATGCGGATGCACCCTGGCCCGGCTCCGACGACTCGCCCGCCGCCACCCGCGACCCGCGTCTCGACCACTGGGCCTGGAAGGCGATCGCGAAGCCGCCGGTGCCAGATAGGGTCGCTGCGTTCGCAACGCTGCCCGGCGTCGAGTCCGAGCGGAATGCCATCGACTTCTTCGTCCGCGCGAAGCTTGTCGAAAAAAAGCTCTCGCCGTCGGCCGTGGCCGACCGCCGCACGCTCATCCGCCGGCTCGCGTTCGACCTGACGGGCCTGCCGCCGACGCCCGAAGAGGTGGATGCCTTCGTCGCCGACGCCGATCCAGCGGCCTACGAGAAACTTGTCGATCGCCTGCTGGCCTCGCCCCGCTATGGCGAACGCTGGGCCCGGCACTGGCTCGACGTCGTCCACTACGGCGACACACACGGCTACGACAAGGACCAGCCCCGCCCGAATGCCTGGCCCTATCGCGACTTTTGTATCCGCTCGCTCAATGCCGACAAGCCCTATGCCCGGTTCATCGAGGAGCAGATCGCCGGCGACGTGCTCTTTCCCAATTCGATCGACGGCCAAGAGGCGATCGGCTTCATCGCCGCCGGACCATGGGACCTGATCGGCCACCGCGAGGTGCCCGAGACCAAGACCGACGGCAAGATCGCCCGCCACCTCGACCGCGACGACATGGTGGCCAACACGATCGGCACGTTCTCGAGCGTCACGATCCACTGCGCCCAGTGCCACAACCACAAGTTCGATCCCATCACGCAGGACGACTATTACTCGCTGCAGTCTGTCTTCGCGGCGATCGACCGCGAGGATCGGAAGTATTCGGCCGATCCGGAGTTGATGCGGCAGCATGCAACGCTCGACGCCAAGAAGCAGTCGCTCGAATCCCGCAGCAAGGAGATCGAGGCGGAGATCGCCAAGGCGGCCGGCCCGCGGCTGGCCGAACTCGACAAGCTGATCAAGGAGACGCCGAAGATCGCTGACGGCAATCCAGGCCAGGCCTACGGCTACCACAGCGGAATCGCCGCGGCTGCCGACACCGTGAAGTGGGTGCAGGTGGACCTCGGCCGCGAGCTGCCGATCAAGGAGATCGTGCTCCATCCCTGTTTCGACAATTTCAATGGGATCGGGGCCGGATTCGGGTTTCCACTGCGGTATCGCGTCGAGGTGGCAAGCGGCCCGGAGTTTCGCGAGGGCGTGACGACGGTTGCCGCGTTCGCCGATGCCGATCTGGCCAACCCCGGCACCAAGCCGCAGTCGCACTCGGCCGGGGGCGTGGGCCGGTATGTTCGCGTCACGGCCACAAAGCTCGCCCCGCGGTCGAATGATTTTATTCTGGCGCTGGCCGAACTGAAGGTGCTCGGCAGCGACGGTGCGAACCTCGCGGCGAGCGCAGTCGTGACCTCGCTCGACTCCATCGAGGCGGCCCCGCGGTGGGCGCGGCAGAATATCGTCGATGGCGAGAGCCCGGCAGAGTTCGTCGACAAGGCGAAGCCGCTCCGAGAAGAGCGGGAGACACTTGTGGCGAAGACGGTCGATCCGAAGCTGACGACCGAACGCGACCAGGTGAAGCAGCAGGTCACGGCCACCGACGCCGAGCAGAAGGCGCTGCCGCCGCTCTCGTCCGTCTATGCGGCCTCGACGAAAGTGCGGCAGGGGAAGCCACGGACGATTCACGTGCTCTCCCGCGGCAACGTGCTCGCCCCCGCGCACGAGGTGACGCCCGGGGCGCTCGCCGCCGTCGAAACGCTGCCGAGCCGGTTCGCCCTGCCGCCGGAGCATGCCGAAGGGGATCGCCGCGTGGCGTTGGCCCGTTGGATTGCGAGCGATGAAAATCCGCTCACGTGGCGGTCGATCGTCAACCGTGTCTGGCAGTATCACTTCGGCCGGGGCATCGTCGCGACGGCGAGTGATTTTGGTCGGATGGGGGCCGCGCCGACGCACCCCGACCTGCTCGACTGGTTGGCGACAGAGTTCCGCGACGGTGGCGGCTCGCTCAAGAGCCTCCATCGTCTGATCGTCACGAGCGCCGCCTACCGGCAGGCGAGCACGTCGCGGGAAGACTGTGTCTCGATCGACAGCGACAACCAGTATCTCTGGCGGCAGAACCGCCGAAAGCTCGAGGCGGAGGGGATCCGCGATGCCGTGCTCGCCGCGGCCGGCACGCTCGACCTCACGATGGGCGGCCCGGGCTGGCAGGATTTCAAGGTCGAGCATCCGCAGCACTCGCCCCACTACCGCTACGACCTCGCCGACCCCGACGACAAGAAAACCTGGCGGCGGGGCGTCTACCGGTTCATCGTCCGCAGCCAGACGCAGCCCTTCATGACCTGCCTCGACTGTGCCGACCCTTCGATGCGGGTCGAGAAGCGGAACGAAAGCATCTCGGCGCTGCAGGCGCTGGCGCTCTTGAACAACGGCTTCATGGTGGTGCAGGCCCGGCAGTTCGCCGACCGCGTCGTGCGGGAGGCAGGCAACGATCCTGCCGCGCAGGTGAAACGGGCCTTTGAGCTGGCGATGGGCCGCGATCCCGATGCCGAGGAGGCCACCGCGCTCGTCGAGGTCGCGAAGACCCATGGCCTCGCCAATGTCTGCCGTGCGATCCTGAACCTGAACGAATTCTCCTTCGTGGATTAAAGGAAATGGATTGAGGGACCGTATGCAAAACTCCTCGCCCTATCACGCTTCGTCGCACGGCTCGACCGCGAGTGCTCTCACTCGCCGCGAGTGGCTGGCCGGCTCGGGCTGCGGGTTTGGCTCGCTGGCATTGGCGGCGATGTTGGCGGGCGACCGCGATGCGGTGGCTGCCGGCACCGCTGAGGCTGGCGCGAGCCTGCATTCGGCCTGCATCTATCCGCCGAAAGTGAAGCGGGTGGTGCAACTCTTCATGGCGGGGGCCGCCAGCCACATCGACCTCTGGGACTACAAGGCCGACCTCGTGAAGCACCATGGCAAGCCGAGCGACTTCGGCGAGCCGGTGGAGGCATTTCAAAACGGCCTGGGCCCCTGGCTCAAGCCGATCTGGGATTTCAAGCCCTACGGCCAGAGCGGCAAGCTGCTTTCCACCCCTGTGATGGCGCTCGGCGACGTGGTCGATCAGATGGCGTTCATCCACAACATGGTGAGTACCTCCGGCGTGCACTCCGCGGCCACGCTCCTGCAGACGACCGGCTTCGTGCTGCCCGGGTTCCCCGGCGCCGGCTGCTGGGTGAGCTACGCGCTCGGCTCGATGAACGACAATCTGCCGACCTTCGTCGTTCTCCCCGACCACCGTGGCTACGGGTCCAACGGCGTGAAGAACTGGGACGCTGGATTCCTGCCGTCGCAGTACAGCGGAACGGTCGTGCAGCCCGCAGCCGACGAACCGCTGGCCGACCTCCGACCGCACAAGGCCGCCACGTTCGTGAACGGCGCTTCCGATGCCGCCGCCCGCGACCTGATCGGCCGGCTCAATCGCCACCATCTGGAGAGCCACGCGGGTGACAGTCGGCTCGAGGCGCGGATTCAAAGCTACGAATTGGCTGCCAAGATGCAGTTGGCCGCGCCCGAGGCGCTCGATCTCGACAGCGAGCCCGAGCACGTGCTCAAGCTCTACGGCCTCGATCGGGCGCGGACGAGCTGGCCCAGCCAGATCAACGCCGAGGAGGAGACGCATCACTTCGGGCTCCGTTGCCTGGCGGCCCGTCGGCTGCTCGAACGGGGCGTGCGGTTCGTGCAGGTCTGGAGCGGCAACGACAACGGCTTCCCTCGCCGCAACTGGGACTCGCACGAGGACGTGGAGCGCGACCACGGCCCGCTGGCCACCGGCATGGCCCGAGGCGCGGCCGCGCTGATCAAGGACCTCGACCAGCGGGGTCTGCTCGAAGACACGCTCGTGCTCTGGACGACGGAGTTTGGCCGGATGCCGAGCTCGCAAGGGGGCAGGGGCCGCGACCACAATCCGTTCGTGTTCACCAACTGGCTCTGCGGCGGCGGCATCAAGGGGGGCATCGTCCATGGCGAGAGCGACCAGTGGGGCTACAAGCCGCTCGACCGCGACCACCCGACGACGGTGCACGACGTGCACGCGACTGTGATGCGGCTCCTTGGCATCGAGCACACGAAGCTGACCTGGCGGCACAACGGCATCGACCGCCGGCTGACCGACGTGCACGGCCACTTCATCAAAGAGATCCTGTCGTAGCCAGATGAAAAAGGGGACGCAGCTCTTTTCAAACGTCCAGATCGGGCTATCCTGCGTCGATGGCTCACTGGGTTTCCCTCATCGTTGACGGCCTCGACCGTCGCTGTCTCGACGACGTCTCCTCCACGATGTTCACGCTCGGCGCTGCCGGCGTCGCCGAGGAGGGCGATCGTGGCGTCGAGCCGCCCACGCGTCAGACCTGGGACGACGGCCCACCGGAGCCGCCCAGCCTCACCGTTCGCCTGCGGGCGTGGTTCGAGTCGCCAGATGCCGATCTCCGTGCGGCAGCCGAGGCATGTCTGCCAGGAGCGGCCGACATCCACTGGGAGGCTGTCCCTGAGGAGGACTGGGCGACCGCGTGGCGAGTCAATTTTCCAGTCTTCCGAGTGGGCCGACTCGTCATCGCCCCGCCCTGGGACGTGGAACCCGGATCGCTGATTCTTGAGCCGGGGCAGGGGTTCGGAACGGGCCAACATGCGACGACGCGGCTGGTCCTCGAACGGCTCGTCTCACTCCTCGACCACGAAGGTGATGCGACGCCCCGCTGCCGCGTGCTCGACGTCGGCTGCGGCTCGGGCATCCTCAGCTTGGCAGCAGCCCATCTCGGCGCCGATGCCTACGGTATCGATCACGACCCTTTCGCGATCGAGGGGGCACGTTCAGAGGCCGCCCGCAACGGCTTGAGCGTGCCGTTCGATACCACGCCGCTCGCCGACGTGCCGGGCCGATGGACCATCGTGCTTGCCAACCTGTTCGCCGACACCATTGTGGACCTGGCTGACGCCCTGATCGCGAAAACAGAACAGCACCTGATCCTGAGCGGCATTCTGGCCGATCGCGAGCGACGTGTTCGTGACGCCTTCGACCCGCGGCTCGGGCAGCCGGATCGCTCACAGGACGGCGAGTGGGTCTGCCTGCACTATCGGCTTCCAAAAAGATGAAATAGGAAGGTGGAAAAGGTGAAGGTGGAAAAGGTGGCTGCCACCTTTTTCCCTTTTCTTTTTCCCTCTCACTGTGGGGGCGTGGCGTTCCGGAACCGATCCTGCAGCGTGCGGATGACATCGAGGTCGATGCCGGGGGGCTGCTGCTCGAGGAACCAGTCGAGTCCGGTGATCGCCGCCTCACGGCGACCGGTTTCGAATCGCGCGACGGCCAGCAGGCCGCGGTCGGCGGTGTCGTCGGGCTGGATCGCGACCAGGGCCTCGAGTGAGCGGAGCATCGCCTCGCGGTCCTTCGCATCCTGCGCGACGCCCAGCAGATTGCGCAGCACGCGCCGCACAATCTGCTCCTTGGAGAACGGCCGCAGGTGGTCGTCGTCCAGTTCCTCGTCGGCCATCGCCCGGACCCTCTTCGCGGCTTCTTCTCGCGACAGCGGCACTGCTCCCTCGAAGACGTCGATGAGCTGCTCGTCGCCCTGGCGTGGAATGTGTTTCACCACGAAGTGCCCCGGCAGGCCGATGCCGACGACGTTCATGTCGAGGCGTTTCGCGAGTTCCATGTAGAGGATCGACAGCGTGATCGGCAGCCCCTCGCGGTCGTCGATCACGCGGCTGAGATGGCTGTTGGCGCGGTGATAGTAGTCGGTGCGACTGCCGTGGAAGCCATTGTCGGTGAAGAGATACTTGTTGAGCGCGGCGAGGCGGGCCGGTTCGTCTGCATCCTTCGGGAGCGACTGAGCGATCTCCTGCGCCATGCGATCGACCTGCTGCACGTAGGCGTCGATGTCGAGTTCCTCGTCGTCCAGCTGCGCGACGACAAACGCCGCCCGAAGCAGGTCGCATTCCTCGCCCTGCGCACACAGCCTGGCCAGTTCGCCGCTGACGCGTGCCGTGTGCAGGTCGGCTGCCACGAGCCGCAGGTCCGCCGCCCGCTTTTCGAGCGCCGTCGCGCGATCCCGCACCGCCGCCGCGGCCGGCTCGGCGTCGTTCACGAGCGGCGCGATGCCCGCGGGGCTCAGTCGCTCGAGTGGAGGCAATCGGTCAATGGCCGCCTCGAGCCGCGCGGCAACCGCGTCGTCGGGTCGAACGTCGTCCGCCGGCGGCCCGACGCGAAATCGCTTGAACTCGGCATCTGTGTCACGGAACTTGGCAAGCCCCACCCGGCCCGGGGGCAGGCCGTCGTCGTCGACCGTGGCGAACGGTTCGCCATTGATCAGGCAGCGGAACCCTTCTTTCTCCACCCGCACGGTCAGCTGGTTCCAATCGCCCGGGCGGTAGTGCGGCGATGGCATCTCGCGGAGCACCTTCCACTCGAATACGGACGGCCCGTCGAACCGAGTGACCCTCAGCTTGCCGGCCGTTGGATAGAAGCCGTAATGACGGTTGCCGCCGTCGGCGTGAAACGCGAGCCCCGCGGCCCCCGACTCATCACCGAGCTTCACGTGGACCGACAGTTCGAACGGGAGAGCCGGGGCCTCGCGGCGCGACAGGCAGAGCGACCGACCGCCGAATCCGCTGCCGGCCTCCGTGACGGCGATTCGCCCGCCACGCTGCTGCCACCGGCTGCCGAACAGCGTGGTCCACTGCGTGGCGTCGAGCGTGCCGATCGTCAGCCACCGTGACATCGGCACCGGATTCGGCTTGTCCAGCAGCGGCTTGAGCGCGTTGACGCCGACGGCGAAACCGAGGTTCCGCGTGACGAGCGACTTGATCGTCACGATGCCAACCACACGACCTGAGGGATCGACGACCGGGCCGCCACTATTGCCGGGCTCGATCGGCATCGCCAGTTGGATCATGCGGCGCCCGTCGACCTCGCGCACGCCCGACACCACGCCGTTCACCACGCTGAACGCGAGACCGTGCGGATTGCCGACCGTGATCACGGGCAGCCCATCGGTCAGGTTGTCGGAGTCGCCCAGCGGCAGCGGCACCAGCGGCTCAGCGGGCGGCTTGATCCGGAGGATGGCGAGGTCCATTGCCCGGTCCGACGCTGTGACCTCGGTTACCGCATGCCGAGATCCATCCGCCAGTTGCACGGCCAGCGGTCGGGCCTCGCCGGCCACGTGCAGGTTCGTCGCGATGAGCCCGTCGGCGTCGATAAGAAATCCCGTGCCCAGCCCTTGCTGCCGGCCCTCCCGGCCTTCGGACATCACCACCACGACCGAAGGCCGCACCCGCTTGGCGAGTTCCTCGACCGATGCCAACGCCGCTGGCGGTTCCGGCTCGGGCTGGGCTCCAGCCGTGACGGTGAGCAGCAGCAAGCCGGCGACGAACAGTCCGCGGAATGCGGATATGCGGACTGACGACTGCCAGAGATGAACGCTTACGGCCATGAATCGGTCCTTGCTGGAGCAGACAATACTCTATCGCCCTGCGACTATACCGCCCTGCGCAAGAGCGCGTCGCCAGGAGGTTCGGCTCCTGTCGTAACGCTGGCTCCGCTGCGGTACCATCTGGCATGGCCACATCATCCGCTCGAACGATCGCTCTCGCCGACACTCCGCCTCCCACCATCGGCCTCGGCCTCTGGAAGGTCGCCCGCTCCGACGCCCCCACTCTCGTGGAAGAGGCGATCCGCGTCGGCTACCGTCACATCGACTCGGCCTGCGACTATGGCAACGAGGTCGAGGCAGGGCAGGGCATTCGCAGTGCGATTGAGAAGGGGCTTTGTCGCCGTGAAGACCTGTGGATCACGTCGAAGCTCTGGAACACCTACCACGAGCCGCAGCATGTCAGGCCAGCGGTCGAGCGTTCGCTCCACGATCTCGGGCTTGACTCTCTCGATCTCTATCTCGTGCACTTTCCAATTGCGCTCGAATACGTGCCGTTCGAGACACGCTATCCACCGGAGTGGATCCACGATCCCGCTGCCAGCGAGCCCCGCATGAAGCCGATCGCCGTGCCACTGGCCGACACCTGGCGGGCGATGGAAGACCTCGTCTCGGCAGGCCTCGTCCGACGGATCGGCCTTTGCAACTGTAATATCGCCCTGATCCGCGACCTGCTCGCGGGTGCGCGGATCCGTCCGGCCGTCCTGCAGGTGGAACTCCACCCGTTTCTCACGCAGGAGAAGTTGCTGCGGTTCTGTCGAGAGTCGTCGATCGCGGTGACGGCGTTTTCACCGCTCGGGGCGCCGTCCTATGTGCCGCTGGGCATGGCGACCGCTGCGGAGTCGGTTCTCGATCATCCGGTGGTGACCGGCATCGCCGCGGCGATCGGACACACGCCGGCGCAGGTCGTGCTGCGCTGGGGCATGCAGCGCGGCACGGCCGTAATCCCAAAGACATCCCGCCCGGAGCGACTGCGGGAGAATCTCACCGCCTGCGACGTCTCGCTTTCATCCGAGCAGATGCAGGCGATTTCGTTGCTCGACTGCGGCCGCCGGTTCAACGACCCGGGTGACTTCTGCGAACGTGCGTTCGGCACATTCTTTCCGATCTACGAATAGAGCAGTTGGGAATAGAGCAGTTGGGCGACACCCGTTCCTCGACCACGGGATGAATGCGGCTCTTGTGTGCTGCGTGGGGGCGGGCCGTTGCCCGCCCCCATGCCACTCGTCCACCGACGTTTCACTGCCTGATGGGCTCACACGCTCAGTGCACGACGGAGACGGCTCTGCTCATGGTCCCACGGCTCTGCGGCTCTCGATCGTTCGCAAAGCTTCCGCTCACAGTTGCGTGTTCGCCGTTGATGCGGTCCCACACCTCGCGGCGATGAATCGGCATCGTGCTGTCGGCTTCAAATCCGAGACGCACTCTGCCCCCCTCGACCGACAGGATCGTGATCACCATCACAACTTCCTGATCATCAGGCCTTCCGATCACAACACTTTCGCGGTTCTTTCTGGTCAATACCAACATGGGTCACCTTCTTCATGGTTGCGGATCCATCCAGGAAAAGATCAGCGTCAAGCAGCGTCGCTGCTGCTTGTCGCGTCGGCATGCAGGTGGGTGTCGATCGGAACGCCAAGTGGCCGCACCGCCCGCCCCAGTTCAAACAGTTCCACGGCCGCGCTGGTCGTGAAGGTTTTCATTACACTTCCCGTCACCGAGTCAACATGGGCGACCGCGCCTCGCAGCGTGACGCCCGTTTGCTTCTCGACGTGACGGCGGAGCGAGTCGAGAGAGCCATCGAAGAGGTGCTGGTGAAAGTCCCTCACCCTCGTCAGCCCCTCCTGCCCATTCGCGGCCAGCCGTCGTTCGACCGTTGAAAAGGCCTCGCTCAGGCTCACCACCATCCAGTCGCCATCGGCCACGATCATCACGCTCGTCGGCACGCGGCCGGTGAGAAGATGCTCGAAACTCCCAGCCGCCCTCGCCACTGCTCGCGCCGTACGTTGCCGCGCGAGATTCATCTCAAAGGGTGTATGCATTGCATCGTTGCTCCGGAGTTCAATGGCATAAAGCCGAAAAACAAAAAAAGCCGGCGTGAGAGCCTGCCCGAAGGCAAACTCTCACGCCGGCTTACGTTGTGACCAACCTTCCGGCCTCAGCCGGACTGCTCGTCAACTCGTCATCCGTCGGCTGCTTCACCGTGAGGTGTCACACACCGCGAGGCTCTAACACGACTGCTCGTGATCAAACCACACGCACATTTTACCGCACCAACTGACCAATACAAGTCTTTTCTTTTTTTCGCTTCTCGGGGCAGTTCGTTATTTGTTCTTTGCAGTGCGCATGTCGGGGGCCTGCGCGAGTGTGAATATGAACACCTCCTCGCCGGTGACGGTGCTGACGTCGTGGTGCAAACTGACGCACCGCATGCCGCTTGACTCCTCGATCATTTTCTCGAGCCGCGGTCTGGAGATCTCCACGAGGTTCGTGCGGACTCCCTTGAGCAAGTCCCGACCTTTATCCGCCGGCAGGGCAGCGACGAGATGCTGTTCGGCGGCGGAAAGCACGCCGTGGAGTCGCACCACCAGGAGATCCCTAATCAGATGGGTGCAGATGTCCTTGGGGCCTCGTCCCATGAATTCCTGCATGAAGATCGTCACCCCTTTGCTGACGGCAGCTTCGATTTCGCCCTGGGTCTTCATCGGAATCCTCTCAGGTATACACGTCGCCCGAGCAGCGACTGCCCGGGGCGTACCAACTGTCAGCGTGCGAAGATCACGTGTCGGAAAGTCCCTCCACGGTGCCCCGATCAAGCCACACTGCAGGTCTCGCATCAACTGCGGCTCAACAGAATCTCTGTAAAGCGAGTGTAGGCCCGGCGGTGCCTGCATACAATCAATCGCCGCAACAGCGTCCATGTGTCTCAGAAAGCTGCCTTTGAGCCGCTTCATCGATACGCATGCGGCTTGCCGATCGTCGCGGCTGATCGCGACCGCTCGTCTCTTCCCTCCCTGATCGGAGCAGCATCAGACATGTCATCACCACTGCCCGTGCTGGAACAACTCGCCAAGGTTGCAAGAGACTTGCAGCAGGAACGAACAGGCCATCCTCCGAAGGCCGTGACCGTCG
>JBBAVO010000025.1:15410-20870 GCA_040397635.1 Pirellulales bacterium | reverse complement strand
ATAGAGCATGGGATTTCTAATCCCAGGGTCGCTGGTTCGAGTCCAGCCGGGCGTACTTGATTGGGCGTCTAGTGGCGGAGCGAGGCCCGGAGGGATCGCAACGCCGAAAAGCCAGTCCGCTGGTTCGAGACCAGCCGGGCGCATTGGTGATTGGAGGGCTTCGATGCCCGCCGATCTCCCATATATGTCAGAGTGTTCCGGACCGGCCGTGGCTCGGTGATGAACGCGATCAGTTGGATTTCACCGCGTTGCTTATCGGATCAGGTTCTCGTCGCGATGGCGTTTGATCCAGTCACGCATCCACGGAGCGGACGGGCAGCCGATGTCGAGGTGGGTGTTGCCCAGAATGACGAGGTCGGAGACGCGTCCTTCCTGCAACCACTTGAGCCCGAGGCCGCACTGGTGCTCCATGAGATCCGGCGGCACGGGTTTACCGAATTTGTAGGTCGGGTCGGCTTTCTTTTTCTCGTCGATGCCGACGTAGTCCCAGAGGTAGATGCCGAGGGCGATGCGGGTATTCTTCGGCTTCACCGCCTCCAGACGGGCTAGGTTCTCTTCGAGGTCCTGCAGATCGGCGCTTTCCCAGGTCCAGAGCACGATCACGTCGAAATACTTCATCGAATCGACCAGTGGCGGATCGCAATGCGTGTGATCGGCGTGCTGGGAGTCGAGATCGTAGGTGTAAATGGTGGTCCAGATATCCATGGGCCGCCCGAGTTTGCCGGCCTGTTCCCTCATGGCGTTCAGTTCGTCGTCCGTCATGGCGGGTTTGCCGGAGAAGCGACCATCGGGGCGTTTGGTGCGGTCTTTGATGAAGTCGTCGAGATAGATTCCGGTGACGTTCGGGTAACGCTTCGCCAGCGTCAGGATGTCGGGCAAGGTTTTCAGCCCGCCGCCGCCGCTGGAGCCGACGGCCGACCATTTGACCTGTTGCATGGATTCGAAGGAGATTGCCCATTGCTCGCTGGTGGTCTTCGCTTTCCACGTGCTTTCTGTCCACATGGCTTTGGGGCGGGTGTTGTCCTGGGTGACGAAAAGAAGGTTCTTGAGACCGAGCCAGTGAGCACCCTCAACCGGGGTCATGCGTGAGCCGCCGCGCACTCCGGCCATTTCGAGATACTCCGCGTCCCCTCCGGGCGGACACGCGAAAAGCCAGAGCCGGTCATGCACGGTTGCGGCGGGTGTCTGCTGGGCCGAGCCGTGCAAGGGCGAGAGCAAGAGGAAGGCGAGGAAGATGAGGGTGGTTTTCATGGTTTCATTCATGGTTTCAGAGATCTCGTTCGGCCAATCGCACTTCGGCAAGTGGCGGCCGCGTGGAGCGGACCACGATGAGTAGCAGCCGGGGCTTGTCGGGCTGGACCAAGACGGAATAAAAATTGAGATATGGCCTAGTCTAAGTCAAAGCCGCCCACAGTTCGCCATGACGCTTTGTATGACGCTGCAACTCGGGCGATCCACGTCGTCAGCCGGCTGGCTGATAGTGACGCTGCTCAGCTGTTTCGCCTGGTTTTCGACGCCCGCTTTGGCAATCGAGTTTCATGTCGCCCCAGCGGGCGACGATGCGGCGGTAGGCTCTGCTGAAGCGCCGTTTGCATCGCTGGAACGAGCCCGCGAGGCCCTGCGTGAGGCTCGGAAGCAGCCTGACTCCAGACGCGAGTCGGCGACCGTCGTCGTGCATCCCGGCGTCTACTCGCTCTCCAAACCGTTCGTCCTCACGAAGGCCGACGGCGGTACGGACGGCGGACCGATCGTGTATCGGTCGGCCGAGCCCGGTCAGGCGATCCTCCGGGGGAGCGTGCCGATCACGGGTTTCACGCTTGCAGAAGGCAACGTGCTCACCGCCGCGGTGAAGCCGGCGGGCCTCGAAAAGATTCCGTTCACAATCCTCTTCTGGAACGGCGGCCGCCTGGAGATGGCGCGGCATCCGAATGTCGATCCTGCCAACCCATTCGAGACTGGCTGGGCGTTCACGGCGAGCGAGCCATCCCCTGCAGAGACAATCGCCCGCGTCGGCCCCAAGCGGATCATGCGGCTCGCCGGTGCCGACCGACGGCGCTGGGCCGACATGACCACGGGCGAGGTGAGCATTTTTCCCAGCCACGAGTGGTGGAACAATGTCCTGCCGATCGCCGCCGTGGACGAAGCCACGGGTGTCGTCGAATTGAAGGGCGACTGCTCCTACGACATCCAGCCGGGTGACCGCTACTTCGTGCGGGGCCTCCGTGAGGAACTTGACGCCCCGGGCGAATGGCACCTCGATCGGCAGAAGAGCTTCGTGACAATCATGCCGCCCGAGCCGCTCGCCCCCGATACTGCGGCACAGGCGGCAGACGCGGCCGTGCGGGCCCCGCGCATCGACACGCTCGTGCATTTCGACGCGGGAACTGCCCATGTCGAGGTGCGCGGATTCGTGCTCGAAGAGTGCGGCGGCACGGCCGTTCGCCTCGTGAACGCGGACCACTGCACCGTGGCCGATTGCACGATCCGGGCGTGTGGCGACTACGCGGGAGCCGGCGTGAGCGTGGCCGGTGGCCATGCCAATGCGGTCATAAACTGTGAAATCAGCGACACGGGTAGCCACGGCGTCTCGCTCGCCGGCGGCGATCTCAAGACGCTGGCTCCCGGCAATCACATCGCCCGGGACAACCGCATCGCCCGGATCGGTGTGATCCACAAGCAGGGCTGCGGCGTCAACGTGTCGGGCGCGGGTAATCGGGTCATCGGCAACGAGATCCACGACCTACCGCGATTCGGCGTGATGTTTTCCGGCGCGAATCTCGTGATCGAGGGCAACCGGATCGAGCGAGTGAGTCTCGAGACGATGGACACGGCCGGCATCTACGGCGGCTCGCTCGACTGGCGCCATGGCCACGGCTGCGTCGTTCGCGGCAATGTCGTCAAGGATGTCATCGGCCGTAGCGGCAAGGCGGGGGTTTGGAAATCACCCTTCTTCGCCTGGGGCATCTATCTCGACTGGTCAGCGACGGGCATGACCGTCGAGGGCAACACTGTCGTCCGCTGCCCACGCGGAGGCATCATGCTCCACGACGGCCGTGACAACACCGTGGTCGGCAACACGATCATCGACTGCGGCTTCGGCACGTTCGAGCATGGCCAGACGAGCCAGATCGAAGCGAGCGGTTGGAACACATCAACCCGCTACTGGCAGCGGGAGATCGACAACTGGCGCCGGCAGTACGACGAAGTGAAGGATGCCCCACTCTGGCAGGCCATGAAGAGCTTTCGCGACCCGCGCAGCGCGGCGCTACCCGACGGCCGCACGATGCACGGTCACGTCATCGAACGCAACGTGCTTGCGTGGCATGCGCCCGACACGCAGCCCTTCCGGTTTCGGAACGTGCCGGAGGATCACAATCGCTGCGATCACAACCGGCTGTGGCATTTTGGACAGCCGATCAAGACGGGAGCGTTTCGGGTGAAGTCGACCGTCGGGCATAGCCTCGCCGGGCCGAATCCCGGCTTCGAACAGGGAGCTGTCGGGAAACTACCCGACACGTGGACATGGTCCGTGCGGCCCTCCCCTGCCGACACCGCCGCCGCGACAACCGACGCGCCCCATTCCGGCAAGCAGTGCCTGCGGATCGAGGGCGTGCCGGACCACGCACAATCCCAGTCAAATGCCGCGAAGGAACGGTGGGCCAGACTCCCCGGCGTCCGTGGCGCCGACGTGCCTGTCGAGCCGGGAGCTATCTATCGACTTTCGGCTTGGCTCAGGGCCGATGCACCCGACACCCCGGTCGAAGTGGGCTTTACTGCCTTCAAGCCCAAGGCACACCACTGGACCGAGATGCGGCCGTTCGTCATCGGTCTCGAGTGGTCGCGGCACGAGGTGATCGCAAAGGTGCCCGAGCAGACGCCCGCCATCAACAGCTCTTATCTTCGATTCCGCCTCGCCCGCGAGGCCGGCGCGGTATTCGTGGACGACGTGGAGCTTCACCGGATCGAGCCGCTCGACGAATGGGCGGCCTGGCAGACAGTTGGCTGGGACAGCCACTCCGTCATCGCCGATCCAGGCCCGGCGGCGCTCGCCGAGCCCTGATCTGAGTCACTCGTTCGCGTTGACTGAGAATTTCAAAGTTGCGTGCATTTCCTCAACACGTACACTTCTTGCGAGGGATGTCTTCGGGGCCACTACAATGGGCACTGGTATGTCTGAAAGCCTTGCCAGGTCTCAAAGAATCCTCTACTAGGTTTGCAGCACCGGCTACGCCACGTTTGATTGCGGGAGGTCACCGTGAATACGCTTTTTTCGCAGTTTCCACAGCGTCTCTGCCGGACGAGAGCGTTCCGGAAACGAGCGTTTACGCTCGTCGAACTTCTCGCAGTCATTGCCATCATCGGCACCCTCGTCGGGCTTTTGCTGCCCGCCGTGCAGGCGGCCCGCGAGGCTGCACGATTGAGCGCGTGCTCCAACAATCTCAAGCAACTCGGCCTGGCGCTGCACAACTTTCACGACGCCCGCGGTGCGCTTCCCTACGGACGTGGTGGCCTTCCGGAAACCCGCATCAGCTCCGGTGATTACGTGCCGACGCTCGGGGTCACGCTGGCCAACGGCACGACCTACCAGGGCCCCGGTTCCTGGAGCGGCTTCGTGCTGCTTTTGCCGTTCATTGAGCAGCAGGCGCTCGCCAGTAAAATTGTGCCCACCTTGCAGCCTTGGCGCAATGCCAACGCGATTTGGGGAAACCAGCCGTCGGAATTCCTCTGCCCCTCCGACAGGCCGCCAGAATCACTGTTGTCGTCCGGTAAGGAGGGGCAGCACAACTACGCCCTCTCCATGGGCGATCAGACGGGCAACGGTCACTTCGACATGGATGTCTGCCCATTCGGCACAGCATGCACCACGAAGGGCGTTGTCCGCGGTCTCTTCGGCCTCAACAGCCGCGTCCGCTTCAAGAACATTACGGATGGACTCTCGAAAACCATCGCGCTTGCAGAAATTGTCCGCGGCACGGTCGCCTCACAAACAGGCTCCGACTACCCGGCCGTCAATGACGCCTCCGCAACGACGACCGCCAATTCAGAAAACCCAAGGAATTGCCTGCAGAGCTTCACTGGCGGAAGATACACGACAGCGGTCCAGAGTGTCTGGCGATCACCCGGAGGAAACGTCTGGTTTGGACGAGCCGGCCGCGTCAGTTTCAACACGATTCTGCGGCCCAATGCTCCGGTCTGTGCCAGCGAAGTATCGGGCGGCATATTAACGACTCGAAGCCGGCATGTCGGTGGGGTCCAAGTGCTGTTCGCCGATGGTGCCGTACAGTTTGTGGCCGAAACGATCGACAACGGCAGCGGTGACACGCTCGCATCGTGTAACCCTGCCGAAAATGCCGCGTCACCGTGCGGCGTCTGGGGTGAACTCGGAAGCCGATCCGGAGGCGAGAGGTCACGGTTCCCATGATCAAGCCATGATCAAGCCATGATCAAGCCATGATCAAG
>JBBAVO010000025.1:0-15310 GCA_040397635.1 Pirellulales bacterium | reverse complement strand
GGTCACGGTTCCCATGATCAAGCCATGATCAAGCCATGATCAAGCCATGATCAAGACTGATTCAGACAGACGTAGACCGCTTCCGACGATCATCAGGAAGGCATTCGATATGCACAATCGTCCTCCCTGCTTCTGGGTTCCTCGCGGTTCGTTGGCTGGTGCCTTCGTGCCTCTCTTCCTCACGGCCATCGCTGCCATGGGATGCTCGCGGCAGGCGAACGATAAGTGGACACGCGATCGGCCTGCGACATATCCCGTGACCGGTACCGTGAACCTCCAGGGGCGGCCAATCGAGGCCGCCAAGGTGCAGTTCAGCACGCAGTCGGCAGGCCGGGAATACGTCGCCTTCGGTTACACAGACTCCAGTGGAAGATTCAGGCTTCGAACCTTCCGCGATGGCGACGGTGCTGTCGAGGGCGACCATCGCGTCACGGTCGAGAAGATCACATGGTCGGAGTCGAAGCCGGCCGAAACCCCTGGAGGGGTCGTACCACCGCCCAAAGAGATTTCGCACCTGGCTGCGCGGTACCGGGAGCCAGAGTCATCCGGACTTACGGCCACCGTGTCCGCCAAGGGCCCCAACGACATTCCACTCAATCTCGAATGATGCAGCCCTGAATACACAACGGAATCCACTGGCCTCGCATCGCGCCTCGGAAATCGTTGGCAGGCAACGACGAAAAAATGCTTCCGTGGTTTCTTCGCAAGGCACGAGATCGCGACGCTGGAAAGCCAGGCCGCTGGTTCGAGTCCAGCCGGGCGTATTGGTGATCGGCGGGCAGGATGCCCGCCTCAGGCTGTCCGGCCCAACGTCACCGTCGCCCAGGATGACGTGTCGGGATGCAGCGCAATCAGGGCCTGCTGCACCGCCGACGATCGCCACTGCTGCAGCCAACGTCGGTATTCCTCCCGACCGCTCCGCATCAGCGTCTCGTTCTCGTGCAATTGCCGCTCGACGAGGCCTCGATAACGGTCCCCAGCCGCCCCCTGGCAGTGCTCGAGTCCGCCGAGAATCTCACGGAGCAGGCAGGCGGCATTGAAGCTGTCGTTCACCGTGCCGAGCGTCTCCTGAAGATTCACCAAGGCCGGCGACAGCGTCGTGTCGAGCGATTCGCCGACGCAGTCGCGGACCAGTTCCAGCGAATATCGCAGCCGCTTCCCGGCAATACGAACCTGGTGCAGTTGGCCCCAGTCGCCGTTATCACGATCACAGATCGTGTTGAAGCCATCCACCATCTCGGAAAGCATGGGCCGCACATACCCGCCGAACGTCGTCTGTTCGGGGTGCCGGCAGCGGACCGACGCCAGCGTTCTCGCCATCAGCCGATCGAAGCCAAAGGGATAATCGGGGCAGGCCTGCTCCAGCCGCCGCTGCGCCGGTACCCGATGAGACAACGCGTAGCCGGTGAGCATGTCGTAGGCGGGCTGATCGACCGGTTCGGCGTGTTTGAGTCCCTTGGAAAGCTGGGCGAGCACCACATCCCAGTCCCGCGCCATCCCCACGGCCCGACGAATCAGTCGCAGCTGCTGGCGGACCTCCTTGAACACCTTCTTCGGAAGGCAGTGCTCAAACACCTCGACCGCCGCCGCAGCGCGGCGGCTCGCAACCCGCAGGGCATGGACGTGCTGGCGACGATCTTCCCCGTGCGACATCGCATCGGCGATCCGGTCGCGCACTGCCTCAAGCCGTAGGGCGAGCACCCGCCGCGCCGCGTCCTCGACGGGCGTCATTTCGTTCAAGTCACTGAGCCGCTTCGACATACTCGATTCCCATACTCGATTCCCGTGTGTATCCGACCGATCGGCAACGCAGAAGCCGCCTCAGGCAGCCGAGGTGCGGCGACGCACCGCACCGAGCACGATCTCCTTGAGCGCCTCGTGGGCGATCCACTCGGCGGCCTTCTGGGGCCGCATCCAGCGACGCTGCCGCTGCCGACGCTCCGGCCAATCGCGTTTGGCGTCTCTCACCCGCATGCGAAACACCACCACCTCATGCAGGCAGCCGAGTTTGATGAACTGGTAGCTGCCAAGTGGCCGCGTTCTGACGCAGCCCACGAGCCCGGCCTCCTCCCACGCCTCCTGGGCGGCCGTTTCCCGCAGATCTCGACCCTTTTGCAGGTTGCCCTTCGGCACGAGCCAGCGCTTTCCGCTGCTCGACGTGATGAGGCAGATCCTTCCATCCCGAACAGCCACAACCGCGGCCTGTGACACGTATTTTTGTTCTTTTGCCATGTTCAGGGTGTTCTCCAGAGAGGTGCGGAGTGATGACGAACCCGGGCCACCGCCTGCCTCGCCGCTCCACAGGCAACATCGGCAGACACATTTGTTGGAACTTCATCAAAATTAAATAAAGTCTTGTTGCCTACGGCAGTCGCAGCAGAATGGTTCGTCTCCCCGAACACCCGCCTAGCGACTACCATCACCAGCATGAATCCAACACAACCAGACTCGACGCCCCGCTGGATGGCCGGCTGGCTCGTCGCCGCCGGCATCTACAACCTGCTCTGGGGGGCACTGACCGTGCTCTATCCGGGCTGGCTCTTCGACCTCACCGGCATGGACCGGCCGAACTATCCCTTCATCTGGCAGTGCGTCGGCATGATCGTGGGCGTCTACGGCATCGGCTATCTGGCCGCATCCCGGGATCCGATCACCCACTGGCCGATCGTGCTCGTAGGATTTTTGGGGAAAATCTTCGGGCCGCTCGGCTACGCCATGGGCGTCGCGAAGGGTGAGGTTCCCCCCGCCTTCGGCTGGACCCTGCCGACCAACGACCTGATCTGGTGGGTGCCTTTCGGCCTGATGCTCTACCACGCCTGGAAGGCCCACCAGACTGCAGCAGGCGACGCAGGCCGCTCCACCACCTGAGCGAGACGACAGACGCGTGACGACGACCGAGACCATTCTGGCCGCTCAGGCGCTCGCTTCGTCTGCGATGTGCGGGCTGATCTGGTTCGTGCAGGTGGTGCACTATCCGCTCTTCGCCCACACCGATACGACCCACAGTCCCGATTACCCTGACGAGAATCAGCGCCGCACGGCGCCGGTGGTGATCCCGCCCATGCTCGTCGAGGCGGCCACCGCCACGTTGATCGCGCTCAACCCTCCGCCGGCGATCGGCCGGCCGATCGCTCTGGCTGGCTTGGCCATGGTGGCAGTCCTCTGGCTCTCCACGCTGCTCGTGCAGATGCCGCTGCACGGCCGCCTCAAGCACGACGGACACGCGCCCGCGATCGTCGCGGCCCTTGTGAACACCAACTGGCTGCGAACCGTCCTCTGGTCGGCCCGCGGCCTGCTCGCCATCTGGATGCTGCACGTGGCTGGTTGACGACCGCCGCCGACTAGGCGTGGATTGCCCCGCCGCTGACGGCCAGCGCCGCCTCCTTGAGCGCCTCAGGGAGCGTCGGATGGGCATGGCAGACCCGGCCGATGTCCTCGGCCGTCGCACCAAAGTTCATCGCCGCGGCCGCCTCGCCGATCAGGTCGCCGGCGGCAGGTCCGATGATGTGCACGCCCAGCACGCGGTCGGTCGCCGCGTCGGCCAGCACCTTCACCTTGCCGGTCGTGTCGTTGATCGTGCGGGCCCGGCCATTGGCACGGAACGGAAACACGCCCTTCTTGAAGGCGGTGCCCGCGGCCACAAGTTGTTCCTCCGTCTTCCCCACGGCCGCAATCTCCGGATGCGTGAAGACAACGGCTGGCACGAGGTCGTAGTCAACGTGCGAATAGCCCGTCTTCATGCCCTCGACACAGGCCACGCCATCCTCTTCGGCTTTGTGCGCGAGCATCGGGCCGGGAATGCAGTCGCCGATGGCATACACGCCATTCGCCGACGTGCGGAAGTGCTCATCGACTTGAATCCAGCCCCGCTTGTCGGTCGTGATGCCGACCGTCTCGAGACCCAGGTCAGCCGTGGCCGGAAAGCGGCCGGTCGCCGCGAGCACGCGATCACAGTCGATCGGCGGCTGCCCCTCGCACTCCACGACGCACCGCCCGTTGACGGCCTTCGCGCTCTTCACCTTCACGCCCAGGCGGATATCGAGCCCCTGCTTGCGGAAAAGCGTCAGCGCCTCCGCCGCGATCTCCGCGTCGATCCCCATCATGATCCGATCGGCATATTCGAGCACCGTCACCTTCGAGCCGAGCCGCCGCCAGACGCTACCGAGCTCCAGGCCGATGTAGCCGCCACCGATGACGACCAGATGTGCCGGCACGCTGTCGAAGGCCAACGCCTCCGTGCTCGTGCCCACCAGCCGGCCATCAACCTCGACGCCAGGGAGCACGACGCTCTTGCTCCCCACGGCCACGATGATCTTCCCAGCCTCGAGGATTGTCTTGGAGCCGTCCGCCGCCGTGACCTCCACCTTGCCCGGCCCAGCCAGCCGTCCGGTGCCCTTGTGGCGGGTGATCTTATTCTTCGCGAGCAACGCCTCGATCCCCTTGGAGAGCGTCGTCACAACATCGTCTTTTCGCTTCATGAGGGCCGGCAGGTCGAGCGAGACGCCCGCCACCTTCACGCCGTGCACCGCCAGTTCGTGCCCGGCCTCTTCAAACTTGTGGCTCGATTCGAGGAGCGCCTTCGAGGGGATGCAGCCGACCCGCAGGCAAGTGCCCCCAAACTTCTCTTCTTTCTCGATGACGGCGGCCGTCATCCCCAGCTGCGCAGCCCGGATCGCCGCGACATAACCACCAGGACCGCCACCAATCACCACCAGATCATGCTGTGCCATGTGCCACTTTGTGCTTTCCGCTTCTATCAGACTTCGAGCATCAGCCGGCTCGGATCCTCGATCGTGTCCTTGATTCGCTTGAGGAAGGTCACTGCCTCACGGCCATCGACCAGCCGGTGGTCGTAGGTGAGGGCCAGATACATCATCGGCCGGATTACCACCTGGCCATTCACCGCCATTGGACGATCCTGGATGGCGTGCAGACCGAGGATGCCACTCTGGGGCGGATTGATGATCGGCGTGCTCATCATCGAGCCATAGACGCCGCCGTTGGAGATCGTGAACGTGCCTCCCTGGAGTTCGTCCAGCTTGAGCTTGTTGTCGGCGGCGCGGCGGGCGAAATCATTGATCGCCAGTTCGATGCCAGCAAACGACATGGTCTCCGCATTGCGAAGCACCGGCACGACGAGCCCCTTGCCGCCGCCGACTGCGATCCCGATGTCACAGTAGTCGCGGTAGACGATATGCGGCTGCCGATACTCGGCGTTCACCTGCGGAACCGCCTTGAGGGCCTCCACGGCCGCGCGCACGAAGAACGACATGAAGCCGAGCTTCACGCCATGCCGCTCCTGGAACACATCCTTGAACTTCGACCGCAGTGCCATCACGGCCGACATGTCCACCTCGTTGAACGTCGTCAGCAGGGCCGCCTGCTGCTGGGCCTCGACGAGCCGTTCGGCGATCCGCTGCCGGATCGGGCTGATGAGGACATAGCGTTCCTCGCGACTGCCACCCGCGGCCAGACCGCCCGCGGACTTGGCCGGCACGACGGCCGTCGGACGGGCAACGGGAGCCGGCGCTGCCGGCTTTGCCGCAGCAGACACCGCATCCGACTTGGTGACGCGACCGCCAGGGCCCGTGCCTGTCGCCGCAGAGGCGGGCACACCGGCCTCACCAAGCACGCGAGCCGCCGCCGGCATCACGCGAGGCGGCTGCACGGAGCCGATGTCGGTCCGCCCATCGGTCCGCTTTACGTCAACGACCGGCTGCGCGGGCGACGCCGGTGCCGCACCGCCGGCACCTGCCTCCGCAGGCTCCAGGTAGCCGATCACCTCGCCCACCAGAGCCTTCTCGCCGCTCCCTTTGAGCACCTTTGCGATCGTTCCCGCCCGCGGGGCCGGCAATTCCACCGTTGCCTTGTCGCTCTCGATTTCGACGATCGACTCGTCCATCGAGACGGTGTCCCCCTCCCGCTTCTTCCAGGTGCCGATCATGACCTCGGTGATCGATTCACCGACTTCGGGGACTTTCAATTCAAGTGGCATGGGAGACCGTTGCGTTGCAGGAGGTGGAAAGGAAGGAACTAGCTGTGGAAGGCTGCGGTGAGCAGTTCATTCTGCTCGAGATCGTGGCTCTTCTTCGAGCCTGTGGCAGGGCTGGCAGCACTCTGCCGACAGACACCCGAAAACGGAAAACGGTCGAGCAGTTTCTCGCCGAAGTGAATGCGGAAGAACCGCCAGGCGCCCATGTTCTCGGGCTCTTCCTGCACCCAGACCGCGGGTGTGCCCGGTGCGTAGTCGGCCAGCGCCGCCTCCAGCGAGCGCTTCGGCAGCGGATAGAGCTGTTCCACCCGCACGATGGCCACGTCGTGCCGGCCCAGTTCCTGCCGCCGCTTCTCCAACTCGTAGGCGACCTTGCCTGAGCAGAGGAGGATGCGGCGAATATCCCGCCCCGGCACGGCCGATGCATCGGGGATCACCCGCTGGAACGTGCCCTGCACGAGTTCGTCCATGTTCGACACGCAGGCCGGATTTCGCAGCAGGCTCTTGGGCGTCATCACGATCAGCGGCTTCCGCCAGACACGCAGCACCTGCCTCCTGAGGCAGTGGAACATCTGCGCGGGAGTCGTCGGCTGCACCACCTGGATGTTGTCCTTGGCCGCCAGCGACAGAAACCGCTCCAGGCGGGCGCTGGAATGCTCCGGGCCCTGCCCCTCGAAGCCGTGCGGCAGGAGCATCACGATCCCGGAGAGTCGATTCCACTTGTCCTCGGCGCTCACGATGAACTGGTCGATCACCACCTGCGCGACATTCACGAAGTCGCCGAACTGCGCCTCCCAGATCACGAGGCCATCGGGACAGTCGAGGCTGTAGCCATACTCGAACCCGAGCACGCCCATTTCCGAGAGCGGACTGTTGTAGATCTCGACCGGCGCCTGGTCGGGCGACAGGTGCTCGAGCGTGCAGTAGGTGTCGTCGGTGACCGCGTCGTGGATCACGGCATGCCGGTGGCTGAACGTGCCACGCTGGCTGTCCTGACCCGAGATGCGAACCCGCAGGCCTTGGGTGGCGAGAGTCGCCAGCGCCAGTGCCTCGGCCGCCGACCAGTCGAGCGGCTGCCCACCCCGCGCCATCTGCTGACGGCCCTCGATGAACTTCTGGATCTTGGCATGCGGCTGGAATCCCTCAGGCAGCGCCACCAGTCGGTCGAGCAGGTGCTCGAGGACCTCGCGGCGAACACCCGTATCGACGTCGGCTGCCTCCCGCTCCCGACCGCCGACATAGAATGCCCAGACGCCCCCCACGTCGCTGCGGTGCACATAGTCGTCGCTCTTGGCGACCGAAAGCTCCGCGTCGAGCCGGGCCCGATGCTCGTCGGCGATCTGCATCGCCTCCTCGCGGGTGATCTCGCCGAGCTTGAGCAGCTTTTCCAGATAGCTCTCATGGACGCTTGGCCGCCGCTCGATGACGCGATAGAGCGCCGGCTGCGTGAACGCCGGTTCGTCGGCCTCGTTGTGGCCACGGCGACGGAAGCAGTACATGTCGATGACGACGTCGCGTTGGTACTCGCGGCGGAAATCCATGGCGAGGTTCACCACCTGCGCCACGGCCTCCGGATCCTCCCCGTTCACATGGAAGATCGGAATCTGCAGCATCTTCGCCACGTCGGTGGCATACATGCACGACCGCGACTCCCGCGGACTGGTCGTGAAGCCGATCTGGTTATTGACCACCACGTGGAGCGTGCCACCGGTGCGATAGGCCTCCAGTTCGCTCAGGTTCAACGTCTCCTGGATGATCCCTTCGCCCGCGAAGGCCGCGTCGCCGTGGATCAGGATCACCATGCCGTTTTGGCGGGCCTGGTCTGCCGACCGATCCTGCCGGGCCCGCATGCGGCCGATCGCCACCGGATTGACGAACTCCAGATGGCTCGGATTGAAGCAGAGCGTGAGGTGCACGCTGCGGCCGTTTGCGGCGCCATAGTCGGTGGAGTGGCCGAGGTGATACTTCACGTCGCCGCGGCCAACATGCAGTTCAGGGTCCATGTCGGCGAACTCGCGGAAGATCCGCTGCGGACTCTTGCCCATGATGTTCGCCAGCACGTTGAGACGGCCGCGGTGCGCCATCGCCAGCACGATGTCGCCGATGTCCTGCGACGCCGCCCGTTCGATCGACATCTCGACCAGCGGGATCAGGCTCTCCGATCCCTCCAGCGAGAAGCTCTTGGCCCCGAGAAACCGCTTCTGGATGAACTCCTCGAAGACGGCCGCGGTCGTCATCTGACGGTAGATCCGCAGCTGCTGCTTGCGGTCGATTTGGATGCGGTTTTCACACCCCTCCATCCGAACCTGCAGCCACTGCCGAACCCGCAGGTCGTCCATGTGCATGAACTGCACGCCGATCGACCGGCAGTAGGTGTTGCGCAGCCGCTTGATGATCTGCCGCAGCGACATCGACTGCGGCCCCTCGATCGTGTCGGTCGAAAACGACCGATCCATGTCGGCTTCGGTGAGGTGGTAGAACTGTGGATCGAGCTCCGGCAGACCCGGCCGCGGCCGGCCGAGCGGATCGATCTCGGCCATCAGGTGGCCACGCACACGATAGGCCCGCACGAGCTGGTCAACGCGGTCTTGTAGGAAGGCCACCCGTTCTTCACCAGCCGTGCCCGTCGCTACGGGCAGCGGCAGCGGCATCGCCTCGCCAGCCGGCGCGTTGGGCAATCGCACGTCGCCATTGGCGATCGCCACGGCATGCCCCGTGGCGATGCCGTCAGGCGCCACGAGCTTCGCCACCGGCAGTGTCGCCGCCACAGCATGGGTAGAACCATTCACGCCGGCCGCTGCCGACGGCTTGACCGCCCCGTTGGCCCCCGCCGCTGGCGCCGGGCCCACAGCCCCCGTTCCCATCGCGTCGAAGTAGATCCGCCATTCGGGATCCACGCTGGCCGGATCATTTTGATACTGCTCGAAGAGCTCCTCGAGAAACGCGAGATTGGCGGTTCCCGCCGCATCGATACTGTCAGTCGTGCTCACTGGTGGCCCTGCAGGTCGTGGCGTTCAAATCGTTGGTGTGGGATTCACATCGAAGTCGGAAAGCAGAGGCGGTCGTGACGTTCAGATCGCCAGCACTCACATGGCCAGCAGCAGACGTCCCGGACTCTCCAGATACCCGATGATCTCCTTAAGGAATCGGGCGGCGGCGGCCCCGTCGATGACCCGGTGGTCGTAGGAGAGCGACAGCGGCATCATCAGCCGGGATTCAATGCGGTCGTCGCGAACGACAGGCATCTTCCGCGAGCGGCCCACCAGCAGGATCGCCACCTCGGGCCAGTTGATGATCGGCGTGGAATAGGTCCCGCCGATGGCACCGAGATTGCTGATCGTGAACGTGCCGCCGCGAAGGTCCTCGATGCCATACTGCGAGTTCTTGGCCTTCTCTGCAGTGTCGGCAATTGCCTGAGCGATCTGCGGAATCGACATCGTGTCGCAGTTGCGAAGCACGGGCACCACCAGACCACGGGGCGTGTCCACGGCCAGGCCGATGTTAACGTAGTCCTTGTAGACGAGTTCGCCCTTCTCCATGTCGATGGAGGCGTTCACGGTCGGATGCTGCCGCAGCGACAGGCTCACCGCCTTGATGACAAACCCGAGCGCGGTCAGCTTGACGTTGCTCTTCGCGTATTCCTGAGTGCTCGCCTTGCGGAGATGCTCGAGCTCCGTCACGTCGGCGTCGTCGAAATTCGTGAGGTGCGGAATCGTGGACACGCTGCGAACCATGTTGGCGGCGATCGTCTTTCGCATCCGCGAAAGCTGCTCGCGACGCACCGGCCCCCAGTCATCCCGTTCCGTCGAGCCGGAATCGCCTTTGGGGGTCCGCGTGGCAGTGCCCTGACCGCCAGCCTGGCGAACGGCGGTGATCACGTCCTCACGCACGATCCGGCCGGCGGGACCACTGCCCCGGATCCGCCCCAGATCAACGCCGAGCTCCCGCGCCAGCCGTCGCACGGCAGGGCCAGCTGGATCGACTGCGGCCGAGGCGGCCTCCTCGGGCTCCGCAACCGCAGCCCGCTGGCTGCTCGCAACAGCGGCCGTCGTGACCGGCGCGGCCGCAGGCGCAGGAGCCACCGGCTGAACGGGGGCAGGAGCCGCGACGGGTGTGGGTGCTGGCGCTGACGATTGGATTTGGGCCGGAGCCTGAACTGGAGACTGCGGGGCTGGCTTGGCAGGAGCCGCGGCGCCGCCTGCAGCATCGAGCACCACGAGGGTCTGTCCCACCTTGACCGTGTCGCCCTTCTTGACGAGCACCTGGGCAATGCGGCCGCCCGGCGGACACGGCACTTCGATCACCGCCTTGTCGGTCTCGACCTCCAAGAGCGCCTGCCCCGGCTTCACCACATCGCCTTCCGACACGAAGACGGTCACGACATCGCCAGACGCGATGTTTTCGCCCAGATCGGGCAGCTTGAATTCGGTTGCCATGGACTCCGTTGCTCTTGGTTCGCGTGTGGGTCGTTATCGAATTGAGTGGAACAGTGGACTGCAGGTGCCTGCGGCAGGACGCCCGCCTCAGGCCGATGCCGCATCGACCTTGTCGGGATTCACTCCCAGGCGACGGATGGCCTCGGCCACGACGTGCGCCCCGATGGCTCCCTCGGCTGCCAGCCGCGACAGCGTGCCGATGGCGATGCACTCGGCATCGACCTCGAAGTGCCGCCGCAGCGGGCCGCGGGTGTCACTGCGGCCGAAACCGTCGGTGCCGAGCGTGAACAGGCCCCCGGGAATCCAGGGATCGAGTTGTTCGGGCACCGTCCGCACGTGGTCGCTGGCCGCCACGAATACCCCGTCGGTGCCGGCCACCGCCTCTTCGAGGTAGCTTCGCTTCGGCGTGGCTTCCGGATGGAGCATGTTCCAGCGGCGGCACTCCTGCGCCTCGCGACGCAGTTCCTTCCAGCTTGTCACACTCCAGACGGTGCTCGCCACCCCCCAGTGCTCGGCGAGCAGGTCAGCCGCCCGGATCACCTCCCGCAGGATGGCGCCCGAGCCGAGCAGGTTGACGTGCGGCAGCGGTCCTGCTGCCGGCGCCGCCGGCACTTCGCGGAGCCTGTACATGCCCTTGAGAATGCCTTCCTCGCAGCCCTGCGGCATCGGAGGCATCTCGTAGTTTTCGTTGTAGACCGTGATGTAGTAGATCCAGTCTTCACCCTTGGCATACATCCGGTCCATGCCGTCGAGCATGATGACCGTGGCCTCGTAGACGAACGCCGGGTCGTAGACCTTCACGGTGGGATAGGCGATGGCAAACAGCTGGCTGTTGCCATCCTGATGCTGCAGCCCCTCACCGGCAAGCGTTGTCCGGCCGGCTGTGCCGCCGAGCAGGAAGCCGCGGGCGCGGCAGTCGCAGGCAGCCCAGATCTGGTCGCCGATCCGCTGGAAGCCGAACATCGAGTAGTAGATGAACATCGGAATCATCGGCACGCCATGGCTGGCGTAGGCCGTGCCGGCCGCGATGAAGCTCGAAATGCTGCCGGCCTCGGTGATGCCCTCCTCGAGAATCTGTCCGTCCTTGGCCTCGCGGTAGTAGAGCAGCTGGTCGGAATCGACCGGCTCGTAGAGCTGGCCACTGTGGGCATAGATGCCGCACTGCTTGAAGAGCGGATCCATGCCGAACGTCCGCGACTCGTCGGGCACGATCGGCACGATGTACTTGCCGACGTTCTTGTCCTTCAAGAGCGACGCCATCAGCGTGACCACGCCGGTGGTCGTGGAGACCTCTCGACCGGCACTCTTCTCGATGAAGCTCGCGTATTCCGCGAGCGACGGCGTCTTGAGCAGCGGCGCCTGCTTTGGCCGGGTCGGCACGGGGCCCCCGAGTGCCGCGCGACGCTCCCGCAGATACTTCATCTCGGGGGAATCTTCCGGCGGCCGGTAGAAGGGAGCCTTGGCAACCTCGTCGTCCGAGATCGGAATCCCGAACCGGGTGCGGAAGGCCCGCAGTTCCTCCTCGTTGAGCTTCTTTTGCTGGTGGGTCACGTTGCGACCCTCGCCCACCTCGCCGAGGCCGTAGCCCTTGATCGTCTTGGCGATCACCACGGTCGGCTTGCCGTGGCACTTCATCGCCGCATCGTAGGCCGCGTAGACCTTCTCGGGATCGTGGCCGCCGCGCCGCAGCTTCTTGAGTTTCTCGTCGGAGAGGTGCGCCACCATCTCGGCCAACTCCGGATCACCGCCGAAGAAGTGCTCGCGGATGTAGCCGCCTGGCATGACGACATACTTCTGATACTGCCCGTCCACGATCTCGTTCATCCGCTTGACGAGTTTGCCCTTCTCGTCCTTCGCGAGCAGCGGATCCCACTCGTCGCCCCAGACCACCTTGATCACGTTCCAGCCGGCGCCGCGGAAGACCCCTTCCAACTCCTGGATGATCTTGCCGTTGCCACGCACCGGGCCGTCGAGCCGCTGCAGATTGCAGTTGATCACGAACACGAGATTGTCGAGCTTTTCACGGGCCGCCAGCGAAATCGCGCCGAGCGTCTCGGGCTCGTCGCACTCGCCGTCGCCGATGAAGGACCAGACGTGCTGCTTGCTCGTGTCCTTGATGCCACGGTCCTGCAGATACTTGTTGAACCGCGCCTGATAGATGGCCATCAGGGGGCCGAGACCCATCGATACCGTCGGAAACTCCCAGAATTCAGGCATCAGCCAGGGATGGGGGTAGCTCGAAAGACCACCGCCTTCAGCCAATTCACGGCGGAAGTTCTCCAGCTTCTTCTCGCTGAGCCGGCCTTCGAGAAACGCCCGGGAGTAGATGCCCGGCGAGGCATGCCCCTGGAAGTAGACCTGGTCGCCCGAGTAGTCATCGCCACGGCCACGGATGAAATGGTTCATCGCCACTTCCACGAGCGTCGCCGAGGAGGCGAAGGTGGAGATGTGGCCGCCGATGCTCTTGTCTTCGCGATTGGCCCGCACGACCATCGCCATCGCATTCCAGCGGATGATGCTCTTGATCCGCCGCTCGAGCTCGCGGTTGCCCGGAAAGGGCGGCTGTTTGTCGGCCGGAATCGTGTTGATGTAGGGCGTGGTCGTGGAGAATGGGATCGGCACACCCAGCCGGTAGGCCTCCTGCTCGATGGCATGCAGCAGGTAGGCGGCCCGGTCAGAGCCGCGGCTGTTGATGACATACCGCAGGGAATCGAGCCATTCGGTCGTCTCCGTCGGATCCGAGTCCACGGCGACGACACCATCGGCACGCACGGGCTGCCCGCTGGTGCTGTCGCTCATCTGGCCGATCGACATCGGAGCATGGCCCCCCTTGGGCAGATTCCCGCCGCTGCCGGACCGTCCGTTTGCCCCCCCCGCATGGTCAACTACGTCGCTGCCGGTCTGATCGATGTCGGGGCTGGCCATGGAGTGCTCCGGAAAGGTGGGCGAACTTTTCCCATTATTCCGATGGTTCCGAAGGGCGTAAAGCCCATTCGCCATACCCGCCTACTTGGCCGTTTCTGCACGGGGACGGTAGATCTCGGTGGCGAGGCCGAAGTAGTTTTCGGCGGAGAAGGCCACCGTTTCGCTGAGTGTCGGATGCGGATGGATCGACTCCATCAGATCGCGGGCCGAACAGCCCATTTCGATGGCAAGCACCCCCTCCGCGATCAGTTCCCCGGCGCCCGATCCCACGATGCCAACGCCGAGCACGGTGTCGGTCTCGGGATCGACGAGCACCTTCGTCATGCCATCAGTCCGCCCGAGGGCATGAGCCCGTCCACTGGCGGCCCAGGGATAGCGGCTGACCTCGACCGTGCGGCCCGACGCGGCCACGTCATTCTCGGTGAGCCCTGCCCAGGCGATCTCGGGATCGGTAAATACCACCGCCGGTATGGCCCGCGGCGCAAATACCGCCGCCTCACCGTGCAAAGCCTCGACAGCCACCTTGCCCTGGTGGCTGGCGCGGTGGGCCAGCATCGGTTCACCGCAGACGTCGCCGATCGCCAGGATGTGCGGATCGGCCGTCCGCTGCTGGTCGTCAACCTCCACAAAACCTTTCGCGTTGACCTTCACCCCGGTGCTCTCCAGCCCGATGCCATCCGAATTCGGCCGCCGGCCCACAGCCACGAGCACCCGCGAAAACTCGCGGACACTCGGCCCCTCCGGCCCCTCGAAGTGCACGCGGACCGACTGCCCGGCATCCTCCAACTTCACGACCTTCGTACGGAGATGAATCTTTTCAAACAGCTTCTCGAGCCGTTGCTGCAGCGGCTTGACGAGGTCGCGGTCGGCCCCGGGCAGCAGGGTGTCGGTGAGTTCGACGACCGATACCCGCGTGCCGAGTTCGGCATAGACGGTGCCCATCTCCAGTCCGATGTAGCCGCCACCGACGACGAGCAGCGACTCCGGGATGTCGGCCAGTTCGAGGGCGCCGGTCGAATCCATCACCCGCGGACTGCCGATGTCAAAGGCTGGAATCCGGGCCGGGCGGGAGCCGCTGGCCAGAATGCAGCGGTCGAAGGTGAGCGTCTGACTGGGGTCGCCGGACGTCGCAGCGGCGATTTCAAGGGTGTTGGAACTCGTAAATCGGGCATTGCCCCGCACGACGGTCACGTTGCGACGCCGGGCCAACTGACCGAGTCCGCCGGTGAGCGTGGAAATCACCTTGTCTTTGCGGGCCCGCAGGGCATCGACATTCACCGAAGGTCGTTCGAAGTGGATCCCCCATTCCTCCATCTCGCGTGTTTCCGACAGCACGCGGCCGACGTGCAGGAGCGCCTTCGACGGAATGCAGCCGCGGAGCAGGCAGGTGCCGCCCAGCCGCTCGTCGCGTTCCACCAGCGTCACCGCCATGCCGAGATCGGCCGCCAGGAAGGCGGCGGCATAGCCACCCGGACCGCCACCCAGCACCACCAGTGGAACATGCATCGCTCAGGGTTCTCCTCGAAACAGGCGGTCAGCCAGAGAGTTGGGATCGATCCTCAGACGGTCGTTGTTGTAGTTTCGACCTGCGAGTTGTTCAAGAAACACCCCCGCAGGACACGAGGCTCACGATGCTGTTGCGGCGGGCTTTCTCGCTCGATGGACGCAGCCTGGCCGCTTTTCGCATCGCAATCGGCCTGCTCGTGGCCGCCGATGCCCTGCTCCGCAGCCGCGACATCTCGCTGATGCTGGTCCCGGACGGGATGTTTCCCCTGCCATTGCTCCGGCAATACCTCGACGACCCCTGGGCATGGTCGCTGGCCATGCTCGTCGATGCCGCTTGGTGGGGGCCGGTCCTGCTCTGTCTGGAGGCCGCGGCGGGCCTCCTGCTGGCGGCGGGCTGCGGCACCAGGGTTGCCACGATCGCCTCATGGGTGGCGGTCGTGAGCGTCCTGCG
>JBBAVO010000024.1:0-21017 GCA_040397635.1 Pirellulales bacterium | reverse complement strand
ATGTGAAGGGCGTGTCGCACCAGTGGCAGCGGAGGTTGCAGCCGCTCGTCCGCACGAACACGCTCGGCGTGCCGGCCAGCAGACCTTCGCCCTGCAGCGACGCGTAGATTTCGGCGATGCGCATGGCGAATGGGTTCGTGAGGTGCGACGGGAGCCGGCGTCAGAGGCTGGCCCGCGGGTCGGCTGCGCCGACGGCAGCAAAGCCGGCTGCCCGCAGGAGGCAGGAGTCGCAGCGGCCGCAGGGCCGGCCACGGCTGTCGGGATCGTAGCAGCTTGTCGTCAGCCCATAGTCGAGGTCGAGTGACAGGCCCAGCCGGATGATCTCCGCTTTCGAGAGCGTGACAAGAGGTGCGACGAGTTCGATTGGCCGCCCCTCGACCCCCGCCTTCGTGCCGAGTCGGGCCACCTCCTGAAAGGCGGCGAGGAATTCCGGACGGCAGTCGGGATAGCCGCTGTAGTCGATGGCGTTGACGCCCAGCACGATCACCCCGGCGGATCGGGTTTCGGCCATCGCAAGCGCCAGGCTGAGAAACACCGTGTTGCGCGCCGGCACGTAGGTGACGGGGATGCCGTGGCCGATGTCCGCATCGGAGCGGTCCTTCGGCACGGGCGTGGACGGATCGACCAGGGCACTGCCGCCAAAGGCGGCCAGATCGATCGTTAGGATGACGTGATCGCTGATTCCCAGCGCCTCGGCCACGGCCCGCGAGGCATCCAGTTCGCAGCGGTGTCGCTGGCCGTAGTCGATCGACAGGGCCGACAGACGGTAGCCTTCTCGGGCGGCCCAGGCGGCGGCGGTCGCGGAGTCAAGCCCGCCCGAGAGCAGCACGACGGCCGATGGGGCGACGGTCTTTAAGGCGTCTTTCGGCTGAGCTTTCGCATCGCCGGGTTTCATGGCAGACTCTCTTTCATCATGAGCACACCAGCCACGCACGCCTCGCCGTCACGCGACCAGTTGGAAGTATTTCCCAATCAGAATCCTGGTCGCGACTATCAAATCGAGATTCTCTGTCCGGAGTTCACGTCGGTCTGCCCGAAGACGGGGCAGCCCGATTTTGGCACGCTCACGTTCCGCTACGTGCCGGATGCCTTGATCGTCGAACTCAAGAGCCTGAAATTGTACCTGCAGGCCTTTCGCAACGAAGGCATCTTCTACGAGAACGTCACGAACCGGATCCTCGACGATCTGGTGGCTGTGCTCAAGCCGCGGCGGATGACGCTCGTGGCCCACTTCACTCCTCGTGGCGGGATTTCGTCACGGATCGTGGTGTCGCACCCCTCGGGCGAGCACCTGCCGGCGGCTGGGTAAGCGGGGGTGGTTGCCGGCGCGGGTGGCTGCCGGCCCTTTCCTTTGCCGTGCGGCGGATGCACAATCGTCTCTCACGATTCATCCATTCCACAAGGCACCGCCCACTATGGCTCGTCCTGCGACGTCTTCTTCCCGCGTTCTGCTTTCGGCGCTCGCCGACGAGTCGGCCTTCCACCTCACGGCCGTCGAGCAATTCACGGCGCTGGCGGCCATCGGCCTCGAGTATTACAGCCTGCGGTTCATCGACGTCGGCAAGGGCGTGAAGAACGTCATGAAGCTGTCGCTGTCGGAGATCCAGAAACTCCGCCACCTCGAGGATCAGTATGGCCTGAACGTGGCGTCGATCGCCTCGCCGATCGGCAAGGTCAAGCTCGTGGATACGCCTGACGGCACGAAGAATGCCTACGTGCCCTTCAAGCAGTATCTCGCCAAGGATGTCGCCAAGGCCTGCGAACTCGCCCATGCCTTCGAGACCAAGCTCATCCGCGGCTTCTCCTTCTATCCGCCCAAGGGGGCGAAGCCCGAGGACTATCTGGAGGAGGCGGCAGACCGTATCGGCCAGATCGCCGAGGCATGCCACCGCTCCGACCTCACCTTCGGCCTCGAGGTTGAGGCCAATCTGGTCGGCCAAACGGGCGACCTGCTCGCCCAGATCCACCGGAAGGTCAACCATCCCGGTCTCGTGCTCGTGTTCGACGCCGCCAATCTGATCGTGCAGGGCTTCTCCACGGCCCAGGTCTATGCCCAATGGGAGGCGATGAAACCGGGGCTGGGCTGGGTGCACATCAAGGACTATCGCAAGGTGTCGGGGAAGGTCCGCGGCAAGCATGTCGATGAGCACATGCTCGACAACTTCGTGCCGGCCGACCGCGGCGCAGGCGGCCACGAACGAATCCTCGCCGATCTCAAGACCATGCTCCCCTCGCTCACGAAGAAGCTGGATCGCCGGGGGATTCCAGGCGTGTTTCTCGATCTGGAGCCCCATGTCCGTGGTGGCGGCCAGTTCGGCGGCACGAGCGGCCCCGACGGCATGGGAATCGCCCTGCGGTCGCTCTGCCGGGTGCTCGACACGTCAAAGATCGCCTACCACCTCCGCGACTTCGACGACCTGCTTGCAGCCCGCGGGCTTGTGTGAGTCGGTTTTTCAACCACGCGAGAGCACCTCTTGAGCACCACGACTTGAGCACCACGACAGAGCCGGGCAGTTATTTCGTAGCCAACTATCCGCCCTTTTCGCGGTGGAACGAGGCTGCGGTGCCGGAGGTGATCGCCGCCTTCGAGGCAGAGCCGCGGGCTGAGAAGTCGGCGGTGCCCCTGGGTCTCTATCTGCACATTCCGTTCTGCCGGAAGCGCTGCAAGTTCTGCTATTTCCGCGTCTATACCGACGTCGCCGCCGCCGACGTGGAGCGGTATTCGCTGGCGGTCGCCCACGAGGCCGCGCTCGCCGCCGCGACGCCCGCCGTCCGCGGCCGGCCGCTCCGCTATGTCTACTTCGGCGGCGGCACGCCGTCGTTTCTCAGCGTGAAGCAGCTGGAACGGCTGGTCGCCGGCCTGCACGAGAGTTTCGGCTGGCAGCACGCCGAGGAGGTGACGTTCGAGTGCGAGCCGGGCACACTCTCCGAGCCGAAGGTGGCAGCGCTCAAGTCGCTTGGCATGACACGGATTTCGCTCGGCGTCGAAAACTTCGCCGATGACGTGCTCGAGGCCAACGGCCGGGCCCACCTCTCCGCCGAGATTCTCCGGGCCTGGGACTGGATCAAAGCTGCGGAGTTTCCCAACACGAACGTTGACCTGATCGCCGGCATGGTGGGCGAGACGTTCGACTCCTGGCAGCGCACCGTCGAGAAAACGCTGGCGCTCGAGCCCGACAGCATCACGATCTATCAGATGGAACTGCCGCTCAACACGGTGTTCGTCCGCGACGCCCGCGATGGCGGCGGGCAGACGCCGGTGGCCGACTGGCCGACAAAGCGGGAGTGGGTTGACTGGGCCTTCGATCGCTGCCTCGAACGCGGCTACTCGATTTCGAGCGGCTACACGCTCGTCCGCGATCCGGCCCGCGTGCACTTCCATTATCGCGACATGCTCTGGGAGGGGAGCGATCTGGTGGCGCTCGGTGTGGCGAGCTTCGGGCACCTCTCTGGCGTGCACTATCAGAATGCCACACACTGGGACGACTACCTGGCCGCGGTCGATGCGGGACGGCTGCCCATCCACCGCGGGCTCACGCCGACCCCGCGGGAGCTGCTGATTCGGGAACTGGTGCTCGGGCTGAAGCGGGGCCGGCTGGATACGGGGCGGCTGGCCCGCAAGTTTGGCGTCGATCCGCTGGCGGAATGGGCGGAGCAGTGGCAGTCGCTCGAGTCGGAGGGGTATCTGGAACGGACTGCGGCGGGGCCGGTGCTCTCCCGCCGCGGGCTCCTGCAGGTCGACTCGCTCCTGCCCCGGTTTTTTGACGCCTGAGCCGGTCGTTGGCCGCCCGGGGTTACGTTTCTTTCCCCGGTGCGGTTCCCATCAGCAGTCCCATGGATGGCGGGCATCCCGGGGCCCTCCATCGCCTTCCCCGACTCAGCGAGGCATTCCGTGTTCGAAGCAGCAGCGGCCGTCAATTCATCGGCTTCCGAGCGGGATTCCGTCTGGACGACCGAGCGATCCGGTCGGGTGCCATCCGCCGCGTTACGGTGCCCGGAATCGAAGACTGTCCGTGAACGGCTGCGGGCGATGGCCTCTGATTTGGTCTCATCTTGGCGGTCGGAAGGCCTGCCGGCTGCCGTGCGAACGGCGGCTGGACTGCGTGCCTCCGCCGAAACGCTCGTGAAGCGGGCGTCGGCTGGCCCGGAACACGTCGGCTGGACAATGGTCACGATCGTGTCGGAGTATTGGAGGGATCGCCTAGCCAGCACGCCGCCTGGCCGCCGGCTGTTGCTTTTGCCCGATTGCCCGGTCGCCGGGCATGGCCCTCATGACCACAGCCCGGACGCGATGGTCGCGGCGGTGCCGCGGGTCTGCGGCCCAAGCTGCGGCATCGCCACGATCTGGTCGGCGGCGCGGGATAGCGGCTGGGTGGTGGAGCCCGTGGGCCGGGCGGTTGCGGGTATCGGGTCGCTCCTTACCGGGCAGTACGACAGCGTGCTCGGCATGGCCCGTCTGGGTGACCTCGAAAAAGCCTTCGCCATGCTTCCGGCGTTTTCCCTGCCGGTGGCGGCCGTGCCCTACGAGCCGCTCTCCGCGCCTGTGCAAGCCGGTTGTGCCGAAGCGCTGGCGGCCTCCGCGATCGACGTTGAGTGGGTGTTGGGCCTCGTGGGAGTTGCCGGTGGCGGAGCTGCTCCGGTGGGCGACTACCTGCCGCTGCTCCGAGAGGCCGCGGAGATGTTCTCGGCCGAGCAACTCGCCGAACTCGCGGCACGGCTGGGCCTTGGGCCGGTGTTTGGGCCGGCCACTGTGGCATTGTCCAGCCAGCACTCGTCCAGTCAGGAAGGGACGCAGGCCGGCAGCATCATGCCGCTCGATGCGACCGCCGTCATGGCGACCGATTTTCTCACGCGAGGAGGCAAGTTTCTCAGACCGTTCATCTGCCTGGCGGCACACGATGCCGTACGGACCGATCTGGGGAGTGGCAAAGACGCGTCGGGTCGCGAGTCGGCCAAGGCGGCGTCCGTGGCCATCGAAATCTTTCACAAGGCATCGCTTGTCCATGACGACATCGAGGACGAGGACCTGATGCGGTACGGGCGTCCGACGCTTCATATCGAGCATGGCGTGCCCGCCGCCATCAATGCCGGTGATTATCTGCTCGGACTCGGCTATCGCGTCGTCGCGGGCCTGCCCGGCGTTGATGCCGGGACGCTGCGAGATCTGGTGGCGATCCTCGCCGACGCGCATGTGCGGCTGGCGAAGGGACAGGGGGCCGAATTGTGGTGGCGGGATGGGGGTGACAAGCGGCTCAAGCCCCGAGAGGCACTGACGATCTACGGACTGAAGACATCGCCGGCGTTCGAGGCGGCGGTTGCCATGGGGATTCGGCTGGCGGGAATCCAGCCGGCGGAAGCTGGGGAGATCGGGGCCTACTCGTTGCACGTCGGAACGGGCTTTCAAGTGCTCAACGATCTCAAGGATTGGAGCGGTGATCTGGAGAACAACCGTCGTGCCGCTGGCGATCTGCTCGGTGGCCGCCCCACCGTGATGTGGGCCCTGGCGCTCGAGCGACTTTCCGCGAGCGAGGTCGACCGGCTGCACGAGTTGGCCCGCACGGCGGGCCGCGAGGATGCTGACGAGGAGACGGTCGTGGCGGCCATCTCCGAGGTCAGGAGACTCTACGGCAAGGCGGGCGTCTTCGAGCGGGCGGCAACGATTGTGACCGAACAGCGTGCTCTCGCGGCTGCCGCGGCCGCGACCTGCCGCCTCAGGCGGCTGCGGGATGTGCTTGAATTCCTGCTCGATCTCGCTGTGCCGGAACTCGCCGCGACCCAGTTTTCGCCCTGACGCTTGCAGGGGGTGATGATTCCTGCTGAAAATCGCAGGCACCGGCGAAAAGCCGAGTGTGGTCTCCCTTGGCCTTGGGTACGCTAGCCTTCGGTTGGTTGGGCTTCCGTTTGTTGGGCCTCAGTCTGCCGGCTGTGCAAGTGGCATGAAGACAGAGTCTGATCCCCGCGATCCCGTGTCGCGAGCCGCCGCGCTCGTCCGGCTGTTCTGCGGCCTGGACGACTTTGGCCAACTGCGGAGCGTTTCGCGAAGCGATGTGCCCGAACCGGCCCGCACCTTGCTGGACCATCGCAGCCACATGACCGTGGCGATGGAGCGGTTTCACGGAGGCGACGTTCGGCTACGTGTTGTGTCGCAGGCAGACAGCACCGGGGCCCAGTCGCCCCATTCGGGCTGGTATGCCCGGGAGATCCTCCTCGAGACACAGGCTGGCACGATCGTGCAGCATGGCATCGTGCGGATCGACCTGTCGCATCTCGGATCGGAGACGGCCGCGGCGGTCCGCCAGGCCCGTCGGCCCTTGGGGCGCATCCTCATCGACGCGGGCATGCTCCGCGAGGTGCACGGCGTCAGGCTGTTGGAAATCGTTCCCGGCCCGCACCTGCAGAAACTGTTCGCGGGGCTCGCAGGCCCCAGGGCCGCCCCGATCGCTGCTGCAAGGCCTGTCTACGGCCGCGTGGCCGACATCCAACTCGACGGCCTGCCCGCCGTCGAGTTGCTCGAAATCGTTGCGCCAGCAGCGGCGTCGTCGGGCTGAGAAGAGTTCTGGCCACCCGCCCTATCCTGCCCAGAGAAAAAAATTCTGGTCACTTCAGGGGCACTGCCCAAGGTCTTGCGCAGAAGGCGTTTGCGTCAAATGCGTCGATCTTGACTCAATGCGCAAGATGCCGCTAGAGTTGAGGGCGTGGCAAGGATGGTAAGCCTGGCGGTCGCAAGGGAAACGGATTCCCTTCCGCTGCTTTCGCAGCCCACTCCTTCCGCCTCAGTGCCCACCTTTTGGTTCACGCCTTGCAGGTGACACTGTGAAATGCGAAGGATTGCGGGCGTTACGGCAACTAGGAAGCCTAGGGGCTTAGGGCTGGCTCTCGGGATGAGTCAAGCTTCTATTCCCCGTTTTTGACTAGCTGTACCACGGCTAGGGAGAGGGTGGTAAAGCAGATGCAGAAGACTGTGTACACGACTGGCGAGGCCGCCAAGATCTGTAAGGTGAGTCAGCAGACGATCATTCGCTGCTTCGACTCCGGACAACTGAAGGGTTTCCGCGTGCCGGGCAGCCGGTTTCGTCGGATTCCCCGTGATCAACTGTTCCTGTTCATGCGTGACAACGGCATTCCGACCGACGCGCTGGAAAGCGGTCGGCGGAAGATTCTCGTTGTCGACGACGATCAGGATCTCGTCGAACTGATCACCGACGTGCTCGAGCGGGATGGCCGCTTCGAAACACGGAGCGTGAACAACGGCTTCGATGCCGGCATGATGGTCAAGGACTACCGTCCCGATCTGATCGTGCTCGACGTCATGCTGCCGGACATCAACGGCAAGGAAGTCTGCCAGCGGGTTCGCAGCGATTCCACCATGGACGAGGTGCGGATCATCTGCATCTCAGGCATGTGCGAGCCGGACAAGATCGAAGACCTGAAGGCCTCCGGTGCCAACGAGTTCCTGCAAAAGCCGTTCGAGGCCGAGGTGCTCGTCGATCGGATTTGCAGTCTCCTCGACATCGAATCGGTAGCGGCAGGCTCGTGATCCGGCGTGTGCGACGCGCACGGCAGTCTGGTTCGCCACGCATTGCATGATTTTCGTTTTACTGGTTTTTTCATGGCGGCAGCGTCGGCAGTGAGCCGGCGCTGCCGTCCTGTTTTCTGGAACGGGAAATCGTACGACTCGGAGCCCATCCGTGACGAAACTGCCGGAGGCTGATGCAGCGAGTGGGCCGGATCCAACGGGAGCCGCCTGGCTGGCCATGACTAGCGAGCCTAGCGAGCCTGCCGAGCCTGCCGAGCCGCTCCGTCTGGCTCCGCTCAGCCGCGAACAGTGCCTGTCCGTGGCCGGCATGCTGCTGTCGACTGCCATGGGGCGGAGCATTCCATACGGCCCGCCGCAGTCGATCGCTGAGCGGCTGGCTGTCGCCGCGGGCCGCACGGCCGCGATGGCGGCATGGCTGTCGGGCGTCTCGCAGATTCCCGCTGTTCGGACCGACGCAGCTGGTTCTGCCGCCTTCGCGGGCCCGGCAGGCCATGGCGATGCCGAACTCCTCACGCAGTTTGCCGCGGCGCTCGTCCTGCCCGGCGATGAGCGGTCGCCGGCGGGCTGCGAGGGTCATGGCCCGTCCGTCGAGGCGACGGTTCTCCGCGAGGCGGTGCAACTCGCTTTGGCGCATGTGCAACTACGCCACCAATTTGATCGCGGCGTAGCGGAAGCCCGACTGGAGGCGATGCGGGAGTTGGCCTACGGCGCCGGGCATGAGATCAACAATCCACTTGCCAACATCGCCACGCGGGCGCAGGCGCTCCTGCTGGAGGAGGCCGATCCGGAACGCCGTCGGCGGCTGTCCACGATCGTCGATCAGTCGTTTCGCGCCCGCGACATGATTGGGGGCCTGATGCTCTTCGCGCGGCCGCCGAAGCCGCGGCGCGAAGCGGCGGATGTGGGGGCCATGATCGCGGCCGTCATCGAGTCGGTTCGGGGGCAGGCTGCTGCGCGGGGTGGGCGGCTCGAATACAGTCCGCCGCCGGTGCCGCAGGCGGTGTTTGTCGATCGGGTGCAGGTCGAGGAGGCGATCCGGGTCATCGTGGTCAACGCACTCGAGGCGGTGGCTGCCGGTGGCCGGGTCGTGCTCCACGTGACGCGCCGACTGCCGCCGGAAAGGGGCTGGTGCGAGGTCACCGTGGCAGATGACGGCCGCGGCATGTCGTTCGAGACAGCACGACGGGCGTTCGATCCGTTTTACAGCGGTCGCGAGGCGGGGCGGGGAGCGGGGCTCGGGCTGCCAAAGGCGTGGAGGTTGGTGGAGTCGAGCGGCGGCACCCTCCTGCTCGACTCTCGCCCCGGCCAGGGCACGCGAGTGTCGATCCTGCTACCTGAGCCCTCTGAAATTGAGTCCGGGGCCCGATCGGCCGGGGGCTAACGGGCGGCAAAGTCAGCCTATCTTTCCAAGGCTTCCGGGCGTTTTTTCTGGCTCCTGTAAGAGACCTCTGGTAGCGGTCGTCACACGTCGTTTCCCGCTTGTCGATGTTCTCGGAGTTCTCTATCCTCCCACGACGTGCTTGCCGGGTTCGCGGCGATGGATCGCCGCATCAAGCGTGCAGCAGGGATGGTGGTTTCATGAGCTTCACCGGACCAAGGATGGACGCAGGCGGGGCCACGCTCGACGTCGATGTCTCCGCGAGGAACGGCGACGTCGCACTCACAGGATCGCGAGTCGCCGCGGCAAAAGTGACGCAGCGACAACCCCTCGACCGCGTTGCTTCGGATCGCAATCCACCCCAGCCGATCGACCAGCGGACGGTTGCCGGGACGATCGACGCCACGGCCTCATGGCTGGTGGCGCGGCAGGCCGCTGACGGACATTGGCGGGCCCCGCTCGAAGGCGACACGATTCTGGAAAGCGAATACATCCTGCTCCTGGCCTGGGCCGGCCGGATGAGTCGGCCGGAGATTCCCGGCGCCGTCCGTCGCATCCTCAACCAGCAACTTCCCGATGGCGGCTGGGCAATCCATCCGGGTGGCCCGGTCGATGTCAGTGCCAGCGTCAAGGCCTACCTCGCGCTCAAGATCACAGGCCACGACCAGCACAGCGAGCCCCTCTGCCGTGCCCGTGCCGCCATCGAGCGAGCGGGTGGGCCGTGGGCCGTCAATAGTTTCACCAAATTCTATCTGGCGCTGCTGGGCCAGATGTCCTACGCCGATTGTCCGGCCGTGCCTCCCGAGATGGTGCTGCTGCCCGACTGGTTTCCCGTCAATCTGCAGCGGGTCTCGGCCTGGTCGCGGACCATGATCGTGCCCCTGTCGTTGATGTGGGCGTTCAAGCCGGTTCGTGTGATCGCTCCCGAGCAGGGGATCGGCGAACTATTTGCCTCACAGGTGGGCCGGAATGGCCCCGCTCCCGTCGGCGGCAGCGGTGGTTGGGCCCGGTTCTTTCGTGGTGTCGATTCAATCTTGAAGGCATGCGACAACGTCGGCTTTCGCCCGCTGAGGAGCCGCGCCGTGGCCGCCTGTCGGCGGTGGATGCTGGAGCGGTTCGACGGCAGTGACGGCCTGGGGGCGATCTTCCCGCCCATCGTATGGAGCATCCTGGCCCTGCGTGCCATGGGCTGTGATGAGGACTCGGCCGAGGTGCAGGAGTGCTGGCGGCAGCTGGAGCGGCTCGTGGAACGCGAGCCGGATGGCACCACGCGGCTCGAGCCCTGTCGTTCGCCCGTGTGGGACACCGCGATCTCGTTGCGTGCCCTCTCCGACGCCGTCGGCGTCGTGCCCGCGGATGATTCCGCCGCCGCGTGCGTGGCCGCGGTCGATTGGCTGCTCGATCGGGAGATCCGCCGGCCTGGCGACTGGACGCACGCCGCCGCTGCGGTCGCGCCTTCCGGCTGGTGCTTCCAGTATGCCAATCGCTTCTATCCTGATGTCGATGACACGGCGATGGTCCTGATCGCGTTGGCGACGTGGCGAGAGTCTGTGGCCACCTGCGGCGAGTCTGCCGACAGGTCTGCCCCGAGGCTGGCCCGGTTCGAGGCGGTGATCGGGCGAGCCGTTGCATGGCTTGAATCCATGCAGAGTTCCGATGGCGGTTGGGGTGCTTTCGACCGCGACAACAACATGGAATTGCTCTGCAAGGTGCCGTTTGCCGATCACAACGCGATGATCGATCCCAGCTCGCCCGACCTGGCTGGCCGTGTGCTCGAGGCCTACGGCAAGCTCGGACTGCGGCCGGGGCATCCCTCTGTAGACCGTGCCGTTGCGTATCTGCGGTCCACGCAGGAGGCCGATGGCAGTTGGTTTGGCCGTTGGGGTGTGAACTACGTCTATGGCACCTGGCAGGCGATCGAGGGGCTGCGGGCCATCGGGTTGCCGGCCGACGATGCTGCCGTGTTGGCCGGTGCGGACTGGCTCGCCCGGCATCAGCAGCCGTGCGGCGGCTGGGGAGAAACCCCGGAGAGCTACGCCGATCGCACGCTGGCCGGCTGCGGTACGCCGACTGCCTCGCAGACGGCATGGGCCGTGGCCGGGCTCGTGGCGGCAGGCAGGCACGACTCCCGCGAGGCGCGTCGCGGCGTGCAATGGCTGGCTACACGGCAGTCGACCGACGGCAGCTGGGACGAGCCGGAGTTCACCGGCACCGGGTTTCCGAAGGTCTTCTACCTCCGCTATCACTACTACCCCATCTATTTTCCGCTCATGGCGCTGGCCCGGTTTTCCTCGGCAACTGCCTGCAGCCGGAGCGTCATGGAGCGCGTCGCATGAGTGTGCCCGTTGGACAGATGATGGCCGTTTTGAGTCATGTGGCCGTGCAGCGGCTGCGGGGCAATGCCCGCTATCCGCTCGTGCTCATGCTCGAGCCGCTCTTTCGCTGCAATCTCGCCTGTGGTGGCTGTGGCAAGATCCAGCATCCGACGGAAGTGCTGCGGTCGCACCTCACGCCCGAGCAGTGCTTCGCCGCGGTGGATGAATGCGGTGCGCCAATCGTTTCGATTCCCGGTGGCGAGCCGCTGCTCCATCCGCAGATCGAGCAGATCGTGGCCGGCATCGTCGCCCGCAAGAAGTATCTCTACCTCTGCACCAACGCGCTCAAGCTCGAGGAGATGCTGCCGCACTTCTCGCCGTCCCCCTACCTGGCGTTTTCAGTGCACCTCGACGGTCCCCGCGAGGAGCACGACCATGCCGTCTGCCGGGAGGGTGTCTACGACATGGCCGTGTCCGCGATCCGCGCCGCCCGCAAGGCGGGCTTCCGCGTGACCACCAACTCCACGCTCTTCGCGTCCGCTGATCCGGCGCGGTATCGAGCGTTTTTCGACGAGGTGATGGCGCTGGGCGTTGAGGGAATGATGATCTCGCCTGGCTATTCGTATGCGAAGGCGCCCGATCAGTCGCACTTTCTACCGCGTGAGCGAAGCCAGTCGCTGTTCCGACGAATCCTGGCCGACGCCCCGCGGCGTTGGAAGTTCAATCAGTCGCCTGTCTTTCTGGAGTTCCTCAAGGGTGCCTGGGACCTGGAGTGCCGTCCCTGGGGCACGCCCACCTACAACTTGTTTGGCTGGCAGCGGCCCTGCTATCTCCTCGACGAGGGCTACACCAAGACCTATCGGGAGATGATGGAACAGACCGACTGGGACGCCTACGGTCGTGCCAGTGGCAACGCCAAGTGCCAGGACTGCATGGTGCACTGCGGCTACGAACCTGCCGCTGTCGAGGCGACGTTTGGGTCGCTCCGCGGACTCCTGGGTACGGCGAGGCTGATGCTGCTGGGTCCACCGCGGACGCGGCCGGCCGGCGATGAGTCGCTCACGCCCCTGCCCGCCCCGGGCCTGCAACTTCAGCCCAACGGGTTGCCCTCGCTGCCGATCCTCGACCGCGTGGCGTGACGCTACAGTCCGCGTTCGCGGGCGACTCTCGCGGCGTCGAGGGCCGCACCCCGGGCGCCGGCCGTGTCGCCGTTGGGAATCACGTGGATCGGGATCCCCGCCTGCTCCTCGCGTTGCGTCGGCATGCCCTCGCGGATCTCGTCGAGAAACCACGACCGGAACTCTGCCGACGTCTCCACTGCGCCGCCACCCACCACCAGCGCGTCGGGATCGAACACGTTGATCATCTCGTCGAAAAAGAGACCGAGCGCTCGCGCCTGCACGCGGAAGATCTGGCGGCAGAGATCGTCGCCCCGTTCCGCGAGCCCGCGAACCCGCTTTGCAGCGTCTGCGATATCGTGCGATTTGGTGAGTTCATGGTCAGGATGCCGCGCCAGGAAAAAGGGGAGCAGGGTGCGGCGGATGGCTGTCAGCGAGCAGAGCGACTCCAGGTCGCCGGTCCGTCCGCAGTTGCACGCCGGAATAATCCCATCGATGTCGGAAATCTGGCCGTATGGAATCAGCACATGCCCCAATTCACCGCCGAAGCCGTTCCGGCCGGTGATAACCTTGCCGGCGGTGACCACCCCGCCGCCAAGGCCCGTGCCGATGATCGCGGAAACGCTCGTCGCCGTGTTCTCCGACCCGAAGATGGCGACATGGCCCCAGAGGGCTGCGGCGTTGCCGTCGTTGAGGTAGGTCACCGGCCGGCCGAGCCGCCGCTCGAGGCCAGCCCGGATGTCGTAGCCCGCCCACTCGGCGTGTACGAAGTTCGTCGAACCTCGTTTGCTGAGCACGCCCGCGGCACTCGCGGGGCCGGGGGTGTCGAGGCCGATGGCCACGACATTCTCCTCGTGAATGCCCACCTGTTCGGCGGCGATGGCCAGACCGTCAGCAATCTGGCCGAGACAGACGTCGGGTCCCTCGACGCTGCGGGCAGGATGCTCGCACAGACCCTCGATCAGAAACTGACCCCGCTGGTCAAGAAAGGTGTAGTTGATCGCCGTGCCGCCCAGATCGACGCCTGCGACGACCTTGACCGATTTTGCTGTGATTGTCACGCGATCCTGCCTCTCCCTGCACTCGATGGTCAGGCCGGAGTCGTTCCGGCCAGTTCCCGCTTGATGCGGGCAAGAATCGCCCGCAGGCCACGCGACCGCAGGATTCCCAGCACGTCGGCGAGCCCCATTCGCTCCAGCATATCGTCCGGGAGCGTGGCCGCTTCCGCCACCGGCCGTCCGTTGACCGCGTCGGCCAGAATAGCCACGAATCCCTTCACGGTCGGGGCCTCAGGCGCCACCTCGGCGGTAAGCCTGGAAGTGCCATCCGTCACCTCCGGCCAGAGGAACACGGGCGTCTGGCACTCGTGTACACGCCGGTCCTCGGCGGTCTTGCGGGTCTGATACTCAGGCGGCAGCGGTGGCAGGCCGGCAGCGTAATCGAGCAACAGTTCCAGCTTCTCGCGGCCGTCCAAATCGGCGAACTCGCCGATGATCGCGCCCAGTCGTTCGTTGACGCCGTTCATGCGGTTGGATGGGAAGGGGCGGCGCCTTTCACGATCGGCACCCCCACGCAGTTGCCCCACTCCAGCCACGAGCCGTCGTAGTTCTTCACGTTCCCGAAGCCGAGCAGATAGGTGAGCACGAACCAGGTCAGACTCGACCGCTCGCCAATCCGGCAATAGGCAATCGTGGGAGAACGACGCTTCATTTTCAGCTCGCGGATGTAGAGTTTCTCGAGTTCCTTGGCCGACTTGAACGTGCCGTCCTCGTTGCAGTTCATCGGCCACGGCACGTTGTTGGCACCGGGGATGTGACCGCCACGGATGGCACCCTCGTTGGGGTAGTCGGGCATGTGCATTCGCTCGCCTCTGTATTCCTCGGGCGACCGCACGTCGAGCAGTTGCTTGCCCGCCCGCTGGTGCTTGAGCACCTCATCGCGGAGGGCCCGGATCGAGTTGTCCTGCTCCGTCGCCTTGTAGTGGGCGTGGGGATAGGTCACCCGATCATTCGACCAGGCCCGGCCGTCGAGTTCCCACCGCTTCCGGCCGCCGTCCATGACCCGGCAGTCCTTGTGGCCGTAGAGCTTGAACACCCAGAAGGCGTAGCAGGCCCACCAGTTGTTCTTGTCACCATAGAAGACGACCGTCGTGTCGTTGGAGATGCCACGTTCGGCGCAGAGCTTCTCGAAGGCGGCCCGGTCGATGTAATCCCGTACGACCTGATTTTGCAGATCGACCTGCCAGTCGATTTCGACGGCGCCGGGGATGTGGCCCTGCGTGTAAAGCGCCCGGTCCTCGTCCGATTCGACGATTCGTACCTGCGGGTCGGTCAGATGGTCTGCGACCCAGGCGGTGGAGACGAGGACGTCGGGGTGTGCGTAGTCGGGCATGGCCCAATGCTCCTTCACTGCATGGCTCTTCAAAAACAGCTGTGAATGGTAGTCCATCGCCATCCGGGCTGCAACGAGGCGACGTGGTGCCGCGGATGCGCTGCGGACACTTTCTCGCCGCCCGGCACACGCCCTCGTTGAAGCGAGTCGTCTCCTGTAAGCTGAGGGTTTGGAATGACTCCCGCCGGGGCCTCGTCCCCTGCCCCGCGTCGAATGCCAGCCACTCTCACGGAGCGAACCGCCTACCGATGGGTCCCGCCTTCATCTTCCAGATCACCGATCTGACCAAGAAATTCGGTCAGCGCGAACTGCTCAAGAACATCAACCTTGCGTTCTATCCCGGCGCAAAGATCGGACTGCTGGGCCGCAACGGCGCCGGCAAGAGCACGCTCATGAAGATCATGGCCGGGCTTGACAAGGAATACGACGGCGAGACCCGCCTCGCCGATGGCTACACCGTCGGCTACCTCCGGCAGGAGCCGCAGCTCGATCCCGAGAAGACCGTGTTCGAAAATGTGATGGACGCGGTCGATCATTCCCGTGCCGTGCTGCGGCGATTCGAGGAGATCAATACCCGGCTGGGCGAGCCGCTCGAAGACGCCGAGATGGAGAAACTGCTTGCCGAGCAGGCGACGGTGCAGGACGAGATCGACGTCAAGAATCTCTGGGATCTCGACCGGCAGGTGGAGATCGCCATGGACGCGATGAACCTGCCTCCGGCCGACTGGGCCGTCACGAACCTCTCAGGCGGCGAGCGGCGGCGCGTAGCGCTCTGCAAGCTGCTTCTGGAGAAGCCCGACCTGCTCCTGCTCGACGAGCCGACGAACCATCTCGATGCCGAGAGCGTGGACTGGCTTGAGCGGCATCTCGCCGAATACACCGGCACCGTGGTGGCCGTGACGCACGACCGCTACTTCCTCGACAATGTCGCCAAGTGGATCCTCGAGGTCGATCACGGCCGGGGCATTCCCTTCGAGGGCAACTACACCTCGTGGCTGCAGCAGAAGAAGGCCCGCCTCGAGATGGAGGAAAAGCAGGCGAGCACCCGTCAGAAGACGCTCGACAAGGAACTCGAGTGGATTCGGATGTCGCCCAAGGCCAGGCAGGCGAAGAGCAAGGCTCGCGTGTCGGCCTATGAAAAGCTGGCCGCAGAACAGGCCGCGGTGCGGGATTCGGAGATCGAGATCTTCATTCCCGCCAGCCGCTCGCTCGGCGATCAGGTGATCGACGTGGAGAACATCTCGAAGGCGTTTGGCGACAAGCTGCTCTTCGAAAACCTTTCGTTCCGGCTGCCGCCGGGCGGCATCGTGGGCATCATAGGTCCCAACGGTGCCGGCAAGACGACGCTCTTTAGGATGCTCGTCGGCCAGGAGAAGCCCGATACCGGCACGGTCAAGGTGGGTGCCACGGTAGACGTCGGCTACGTCGATCAAAACCGCGACGCCCTCGACGCTGACAAGACAGTGTTCGAGGAGATCTCGGGCGGCCACGACACCATCGAACTCGGCAAGCGGACGGTGAACTCCCGCAGCTATGTGGCGAAATTCAACTTCATGGGGCCCGACCAGCAGAAGAAGGTCGGCACGCTCTCCGGCGGCGAACGCAACCGCGTGCACCTGGCGAAGCTGCTCCGCGGAGGTGCGAATCTACTCCTGCTCGACGAGCCGACGAACGACCTCGACGTCGACACGCTGCGGTCGCTCGAGGAGGGTATCTCGAACTTTGCCGGCTCGGTCGTCGTGATCACCCACGACCGGTGGTTTCTCGACCGGCTTGCCACGCACATCATCGCCTTCGAGGGGGATGGCTACGTGCATGTCTGTGAGGGCAACTTCGAGGTCTACGAGCGAAGCCGCAAGGAGCGGCAGGGCGTCGCCGCCGACGAACCGCACCGCTTCCGCCACAAGAAGCTCACGCACTGAATGGACCGCCCGCAGGGCCATCCATGGCCCCTGCGGGCTTTTGCATTCGCAGGCACGGCTGAGGTGTGCCTCGAATGCGTCGGCCGACCTCGTGGAGGCCTGACGCGTAAGCCGCAGCAGGCCCACTCTTTATTCAAGGCCTCTCCTTCGTGGTCCGGTTCGTGATGAGCAGGCCGAATAGATCGCGGGTCTTGATCGCGGTATACCCGCGTGATGAGGCGGACTCGCGATACAATCGGTCGGTGTGGTTCGCGCAAGGTCGCGAGCCGCTGATCGCAACCGTTCTCCGGCAGAAATACCGCCGAGCCTAAAGGACTGTACAGGCGTTCCTTTTTTTGTTACGCTTTTGTCTCTGGGATGGGTTTGCCCAAGCTCCATGGCTCGAGACCATAGGTGATCCGATGACATTTACCGCCGTCTACATGCCTGTGCCCGAGGGCTACATCGGGTTTGTTGAGGAGATTCCAGGCGCCAACAGCCAAGGCGAGACGCTTGATGAGGTTCGCGAGAACCTGCGCGAAGCCGTCCAGCTGGTTCTTGAAGCCAATCGGGAATTGGCGGAGCAAGCGTTGGTGGGCAAGGATGTTGAAAGAGAGCCTTTTGAGCTTGCTTCCTGATGAAGCGAGTCGACTTGGTTCGCCATATTGAGGCAAACGGTTGTGCTTTCCTACGGGAAGGTGGCAGGCACACGGTGTACTTCAACCCGACCTCGCGAAAAGTGTCCACGATTCCGCGGCATCGCGAAATCAACGACTTCATGGCAAAGAAGATCTGTCGTGAACTGGAGATCGCGGAGCCCGGAAAGGAAAAGAAGTTGGACCAGGGAGAACAAAGCGACGCAGCGGACTCGCGATAAAATCAGGCGGCGTGGTCCGCCTAAGGTCGCGAGCCGCTGATCGCCCGCGTTCGATTACAGAGCGGTTTGTCCCAAGAATCAGGAATGAGATGCTGTTGCCAAACTGCGGAGCCGTTGTGACCGCGGTGCTCGGCTGCCTCGGCCTGCTATTCCCGAGTGCCGTGGGCCGCGTTCTTGGCCTCGAGCCGGATAAACCGCTTGGTATTTCCGAGTTTCGTGCGACCTACGGCGGGTTTTTTCTGTGCTTGGGGATTGGGTGCTTGTTCGCTCAGTCCGTACCCGTATTCACGGTTGTTGGAGCGGCTTGGTGCGCGGCTGCTTTGGCTCGGATCGTGTCTTTTGTCGTTGATGGCAGCCGGACGAGGCATAATCTTGCCGGAGTTGGATTCGAGGCGTGTATTGGGCTGGCAATGCTGGCCGCGCAGTTCTAACGGCGGCAAAGCTGCTAGAACCGAGCGATCGAACGGACGCTCGATAGCCGCCGCTGATTGCCGGCTTTACGGTCGGGAGTGACACAATCGTGAGATCGGGTGCCGTGGGAATCTTGGAGCGTGTGGCAATGGGTATGCCGTCATTGCTCGAATCTCGGGAGAACATGCGAACCATATCTCTTCTGGCGATCGCGTTCCTGTCGTTCCTGCCATGCGCGGCTCATGCAAGCGAGTCGGGTCCTCGTGAACTCGTCTCGCAGGTGCTGGAGACGGCTGGCGGCGAGGAGAAGCTTTTAAAGCTGTTTCGACTGCGAGAGCGACTGCTGGTCACGAAGACGCCAGCCGAGCCGGTGACGCAGGATGAGAAGGGCAATCGCACGTCAGTCGTGGAGGTCTCTGGCGACTGGTGGGTCGGCAAAGCGAAGCGCGACAAGGACAAGGTGCGAGTGCTCTGCTGGGCGTGGAGTCTCCGCCTTCTGCTCGACCCGCAGTCCACGATTCAGTCGTGTCACGACATCACGGTGAACGGCAAGCCCGCGCTTGGCCTGCGAGTGACCGAGTCGGTCAAGCAGCCAATCGACCTGTTCTTCGACGCGGACTCGAAGCGCCTTGTCGCGATCGACTACGACGACACGCGGCACGTCTTCAGCGAGTGGAAGAAAACCCCCGATGGACATCCATACCCGTCACACGTCGTCGGCTTCCGCTTCACGAATCGTGATGCCGGGACACTCGCGAGCAGCCAGTGGTATCAGACCGACATTCTCGAGCTGACGCCGCTGGACGAACTGCCGACCGAGCTCAAGCGATAGCGTCGGGGCAGGCGATGCCGGCAGGCTCGTGAGAATGGACGGCAGACGTTGATTGCCAGCGGTCCAGTCGCACCGCTACGCTCCCTAAAGAAGCGTCACGGAACATCGTCACGCCATCGGCAGTTGGACGGCCGCCGCGGCGGCGCGGAGTTCCTTCGGCAGCGGGAAGTAGACGTCCTCTTCGCGGATCGTCCGCTCCTCCACCGTGGCGCTGTAGCGAGTCTTGAGCCACGTCACGCAGTCCTGCACGACGCTCTCCGGGGCGCTGGCGCCGGCGGTGATCACCACCGTCTCGGTGCCGGTGAACCAGCCGGGATCAATTTCGTTGGCACCGTCGATGAGATGCGCCGTGATGCCCCGCTCGCGGGCGAGTTCGGCGAGCCGCTGGCTGTTGGAGCTATTCTGGCTGCCCAGCACGAGCACATGATCGGCGCCGTCGGAGAGCAGGCGGACCGCCTCTTGGCGATTTTGCGTGGCGTAGCAGATGTCGTCCTTGGGCGGGCCAACGATCTGTGGGAACCGTTCTTTCAGCCGGTTGATGATCCGCGACGCGTCGTCCACGGAGAGCGTCGTCTGCGTGAGGTAGGCGAGCCGGTCGTCCGGGCCGAACGGGAGGGCATCGACCTCTTCAGCAGTCTCCACGAGCGTGAAGGCTTCGGGTGCCTGGCCCATCGTGCCGATCACCTCGTCGTGCCCCTCATGGCCGATCAGCATGATGCGGTAGCCGCCCTTCGCATACTTGATCGCCTCCAGGTGCACTTTCGTGACGAGCGGGCAGGTGGCATCGATGGCCCGCAGCCGCCGCTCGGCCGCGATGCGGCGGACCTCCGGGGCCACGCCGTGGGCGGAAAAAAGCAAAACGCCCCCCTCCGGCACCTCCTCGACCGCGTTCACGAACACCGCTCCCTCACGCGTGAACCGGTCGACGACATGCTTGTTGTGGACGATCTCGTGAAAGACGTAGATGGGGGTGCCGTGCAGTCGGATGGCCGTTTCGAGCGTTTCGATGGCCATGTTGACGCCGGCGCAGAAGCCGCGCGGGCTGGCGAGCAGAATCTTCATCGCGGTGGTTCCGGGAGGGGCTGCGGGGAACGCGGCTGGGGCCAAAACAGTCCGATAGGCTATGGTAGTGATGGCGATTCCGCCCTGCCAGTGAAGAACAGGCCCTCCTCCGCAAACACCGCGTAAAGCCGGTGGTGCCGATGTCCGTGCAACCAGCGCAGTCCGTCCGACGCGACCCGACGGCATGGCAAGTTGCGCCGGTGCCTCCACCTGGTGACCTTGCCGCCGCGGAGGCCTTCTGCCGCGACGTGGCCAGCCGGCACTACGAAAACTTCACCGTCGCCACGCGGCTGGTTCCCCGCCGGTTGCGGCAGCATCTGGCCAACGTCTATGCCTATGCCCGGTGGAGCGATGATCTTGTTGACGAGGCTGCGAGCCCCGCGGAGGCAGCCCGCGACCTTGCCGCCTGGCGGCAGGAGCTGGAAGCGTGTTTCGCGGGTCGGCCCGGGCATCCCGTCTCCGTAGCGCTCGCCGAGACTGTCCGCCAGACCGGTCTGACGATCGAGCCATTTGCCCATCTGCTCGATGCGTTCGAGGAAGATCGGGCGTTCGACGCAGCCGGCGTGGCCGTGCGGTATGCCGATCGCGACGAACTTGTCGCCTACTGCCGCCGCTCCGCCGATCCCGTGGGGCGGATCGTGCTCGCACTTGATGGCTGTCGCGACGCGGCGGCCGTCGCAATGTCCGACTCCATCTGCACAGGCCTGCAGCTGGTGAATTTCTGGCAGGACGTGCGTCGCGATCGTCTGGCGGGCCGCGTCTATCTGCCCCGCGACGACATGCGCCGGCACGGTGTGACCGAGGCGATGCTCGATGCCCAGCGGGCCCCACCGCCGCTGCGGGAACTGCTTCGTGAGGAGGTGGCCTGGGCCCGGGAGCAGTTCAACGCGGGCGAGCCACTCGTGGGAGTCGCGCCGCCGGTGCTGCGGCCCGCGATCGGAATGTTCCTGGCGGGCGGCCGGGCCGTCGCCGATGCCATCGAACGGGTCGGGTATGACACGCTCATGCGGCGACCCACCGTGGGGAAATGGACGAAGCTTCGGCTTGCGACGCGGGCCTGGTGGAGCCTGCAGTTCACGCCACACATGCCTGGTGGTGGCCTGTCATGAACTCCATGACCTCCATAAACTCCATGACCTTCATGACCCGTTTGTCCACGCTCGCTGCCGACCACCAGGCCTGCGCCGAGGTGCTG
>JBBAVO010000023.1:0-21049 GCA_040397635.1 Pirellulales bacterium | reverse complement strand
TCGCCGGCGAAGCGGCCGCGGCGGGCTTGTCGCTGAAGGTCTTCGTCGCCGACGGCGCGGCGGGCGAGAGCGCGGGCGGCGCGACTGCCGCGGGTGCAACGGCAGGACGGGAAACAGCGGCCGGCATGGGGGTGACCGCGCTCGTCTGCTGGATAGCCGCCTGGATCGGATTGCCGCAGGGATCGAGCGGCACCCGCATCACGACCGTTCGCGGCGAACGCACGGTGTAGGTGTAGGGGACCTTCTTCTCGACGACCCGCGGCACCTGGGCAGTCCTCTGCTCGGTGACATACTTCATGACCTGGATGCTCACCGGCTCCACGCGTTCCTCGGTGACGAACTTGCAGACCTGCACGGGCACCTGCCGAACCTGCTCCTCGGGCACCATCCGCACCGTCTGCACCGGCACCTTGTTCTCGACCCGCTCGACGACCTTGCGGACCGTCTGCACGGGCACCTGACGGACCTGCTCCTCAGGGATCATTCGTACGGTCTGCACCGGCACCTGCTGTACGACCTGCTCGTCAACATACCGCACGGTCTGCACCGGCACCTTGCGGGTGACGACGCGGTTGACCATCGTCGTCTCCGGCACCTGCATCGGCGTGACGGTTGGCTGATAGACGCGGTTGACCTGATTCGTGACCATGCCGGGGGACTGCATCCAGGTGTAGCCACCACGCTGCCAGTACATCAGCCCGTTGTAGGGATTGACCGCGTAGCCGCCGGGAACGTAGCCCAAGGCCGTGGCGCCCGGGGTGACGACCGGAGTGACTGTGTCGATCGCCTGGCTGCCGACGGAATAGGTGGTCCGCATCTGCGTGACGGGCTCGGCCACCGTATAGGCTTCTTCGCGTTCGCTCGTCTCGTAGACGGGACGCTTCACAACGCTCACCTGCTGCTGCATCGCGGTCTCGTAGACCGGCTTCATGACGGTGAACCGCTCCTCACGGGAGGCGGTCTCGACGATGTCGCGGGTGACGTCGTAGCTGCGGTCGACGATCTGTGTTTCATAGACCGGCTTCATGACGGTGAAGCGTTCTTCGCGGTTCTGCGTCTCCCACACCGGGCGTTGCACCGTGTAGCGACGCTCCTGCGTCTGGGTTTCCCAGACGGGTCGCTGGACCGTGTAATTCTGCGTGTCGTAGACGGTCTCATAGCTGACGCGATACGCCGTCATCTGCTGTTCGTCGTAGACCGTCTGGAAGTCGAGTCGGTAGGTCTGCGTCGGGATGGGAGCGGGGGCGGCCACCTCTCCGCAGCACTGGCCGCGGGCGGTGGACATCATGAACGGCGACTGCGGTGCGAGCACAAGCGCGGCGCAGAGGACAGACTGCATCCGCCGGGAGGTGGTCGACCGGGACGAGTGAGCACGGAACAGAGACATAGGGGTTTCCTCTCCTCGAAAAAGATGTTTCGAGACTAATCCCTGATACGCAGCCTTCAAGGCGTTTGTTGAGAAAAAATTCATGTTTTTGCCCAGATTTTTGGGGGTACAGTCGCTATGGACGCTGCAATCGATCCATCTTACGGTGGCAGGGAAGGGGCGGGCCGCCCGGCGTCGTTGAGTGGGAGGGAGCGGGGGAGTGGGCGGGGTAATCACGGGCATGGGTGCGAACGTCCGGAGTGAAACCGACGGTTCGGGGCTGCCCGTGCCCCGTCGCCGGACGCTCGCTACGGCATCCTGCCTTCGCTCGCTCGATGCTGACTGCGCTCCGGCATCCTGCCTGCGCTGGTCAGCAACGCCGGCTCTCGGGGCACGGGCAGCCCCTCACGGATGCAGCGACCGGAGGTCGCTAAGCGCGCCCGCCAGCCAACTGCCGGGCAGGATGCCCGGCCCTCGCCAGCGACCGGAGGTCGCCAAGCGAACCCGCCAGCCAACTGCCGGGCAGGATGCCCGGCCCTCGCCAGCGACCGGAGGTCGCCAAGCGAAAATGGCACGATGCCATGTTTCGCGTGTATTCAGTCCAGCCGGTCGAGCAATCGCCGACTGCGGGAGTCGAGCCGCGACAGTTGGGGGATTGCGTACCGGACGCCCACGCTGTCGGTGATGGAGACACTCCCGTCGGGTGCGTAGACGATGTCGTCGATGTGCGCCACGGTGAACCAGCGCGGGCCGCGGTCGGTCACCACGGTCCACTCCATCGGTTCGCCATCCGATACCGACTCGATCCGCTCGATCACCGGCAGGAATTCACGCTGCGACAGCGCTGTTTCGAGCAGGCCGCGGAGCGGGGCATCGAGATTCGAGAGGGGATCGATCCAGGCCAGTTCGGCACCGTCGTTGGCCACGATCACCACGGGACCAGCCGGTGCGGAGACGGGAAAGGCACGGAGCACATCGACATCGCCATACCGCTGGCCCGCGGCGTCGATGAAGTCGAGCCGGCCATGCGAGGCACGCTCCACCCGCCAGCCCGGCAATGTGATGGCGGCGGGATGGTCGGGAGCGCGGGAAGCGGTGGCAGTGGGATGTGCGGGCGAGTTCATCGTGTTTCTCCGGTGTCAGACGCCGGCGGCAGCCTCCTCGGCAGCCTTCTGCTGGGCGTGGTAGAGCCGGGAGTAGGCGCCCTCGGCGGCGAGCAGCTCCTCGTGGGTGCCCATCTCCACGATCCGGCCGTGATCGAGCACGACCAAACGGTTAGCCCGCCTGAGCGTGGAGAGACGGTGGGCGATGGCGATCGTGGTCCGTCCCGCCACCAGCCGATCGATCGCAGCCTGGATGATCGCCTCCGTCTCCGCGTCCACCGCGGAGGTGGCCTCGTCGAGGACGAGAATGCGTGGGTCGACAAGGAGCGCCCGCGCGATCGAGAGCCGCTGACGTTCGCCGCCGGAGAGTGAGCCGCCGCGTTCGCCCACCCGCGAGTCATAGGCCAGCGGCTGGGCAAGGATGAACTCGTGCGCGCCCGCGGCCCGGGCCGCCGCCACGATCCGCTGCCGCAATTCGTCGGCGTCGACAGTCGCGTCGGTGGGGCAGCCGTACGCGATGTTTTCCGCAATCGTTCCGAAGAAGAGAAACGGCTCCTGGAGCACGCAGCCGAGGTTGCGACGATAGTCGGTGATCGAGAGATCGCGGAGGTCTCTTCCATCGATCTTGATCGAACCGCTCGACGGGTCGTAGAAGCGACAGACGAGGTTGGCGAGCGTTGACTTGCCCGAGCCGCTCGTGCCGACCAGCCCGATCATCTCGCCAGGTTCGATCGTCAGGTCGATGCCGTGGAGAATCTCCCTTGCGCCGTACCGGAAGTGGAGGTTCGAGATCTCGATCCGCCCGCGCACGCGGCCGGGATTGATCGGCCGGGCCGCCTCGGCGACCGTGGGCTGGCAGTCGAGGATGTCGAAGATCCGCTGGGCGCTGGTGGCCGCACGCTGCGTGGCAGGCACCATGTGGATCATGGACTCGATGCGGCCATAGAAGCGGGAGATGTAGGTGAGAAATGCGGTGAGCATGCCGACGGTCACCGACCCAGAGAACACCATCCACGCCCCGGCCGCCCACACGATGAGCAGACCGATCTCGCTGAACAGGCTCACCAGCGGGCCGAAGAAGGCCCAGACGACGTTCACGCGGTCGTTGGCATCGAGCACCCGGTCATTGGCGGCGACAAACCTGTCCACCTCGCGGGCCTCCTGCGCGAAGGCTTTCACGACGCGGATTCCGGGGATGGTGTCGGCCAGTACGCTCGTCATGTCGGCCCAGGCGACGCTGGCCCGGGCGAAACCGCGGCGGAGCCCTTTTCGTACCGCATAGACCAGCCAGACCACGAGCGGAAACGGCGCGAGCGTGACAAGCGCCAGCCAGGGGTTGATCGATATGAGGACGGCAGCCGTGAGCAGGACGAGCATCACGTCGGAGGCGAACTCAATCAGGTTCACCGACAGGAAGAGGTTGATCCGGTCGGTGTCGCTGCCCACCCGTGACATGAGGTCACCCGTCCGCTTGCCCGAGAAGAAGTCGAGCGAGAGTGTCTGCATGTGTGCATAGGTCTTCACCCGCAGTCCGGCGGCGATCCGCTCGCTCACCCAGGCGAGCGTCCAGGAACGGGCCCATGACAAAAGCCAGGCGAGAATGGCCGCCAATGCCAGTCCGCTCAGGTACCACAAGACTTGGGAAAAGGGGATCGGTTCACCGGCCTGCTTCGGGATGAGCACGCGATCGACCAGTGGCATCGTGAGATAGGGCGGCACGAGCGCTGCAGCGGTGCTGGCCAGGGTCAGAACGATGCCGAGGATCGCCATCCCAGCGTGCGGCCGGGCGAACGAGAGTACGCGGGCCAGAGCCTTCCACGACGCCCCCATCCCGCCGGGTGGTCCTGGCTCGTCTTCGGAGAGCGACTTGCCGCCAGCTGGAGCGGCCGACGCAGGCTGTTCGTCGGCGTCGGTGTCGGCGTCGGCAGCATCGGCCTCAGCGTCGCGGGATTGCTGTGTCTGCTGCTCCCCCCGCGCGTCGAAGGCGTCTTCGAGGGCGTGCACGCCCTTGGCACGGGCCGGGGTGAACAGCCACCGCGCCACCACCTGGCCCTGTTGGGCGAGTTCGATCCGACCGACAGCCGACCGCAGGTGGACGTCGATGGTGGTCTCGGGGTCGAGCCGCCACGATCTGGGGCCGCCGTCGGAGGCGGGGCCGCCGTCGGCCGATGCGGGCGGATCGGCCACCAGCCGCCGATCCGTGAGCACGATCGACCCGTCCGTAAACCGCAGGTTGGCGTCGAGATCGAAGCGGCAGGAGGCCACGACCTTCTCGCCCGGCTCCAGCTCAAACCGGTCGCCGGCCCCCGGAGGGAGGCTGCCGTTCGATGCCCCGGCAGATGGGGAGGCTATTCTGGACTTCAATTCGGACATAAAGAAAGCTGGGGGGGATCGCGCGGGGGGACCGTCTGTAGGGCCGTAGAATAGCGGTTTTTGAGCTGATTTTCTGGCCGAGACGTCGGGCTGGAAGGGCATCGACGCTGGTTCAACAGAATCTTGTGCGGCTTGCCGAATATCCCTAAATTAACCCATGGGAATGAGAAACAGTTGCAGCGTGCTCTGATTGCTTTGATTGCCGCTCGGGCAGGTCAGAGTCGGTTCGCTCTGCAAAAAATACCATCCCACCCTGGTTTTGCCCGCCGTTTTGTTCCGCGAGTTGTCATCCCTTCAATGAACGCGTCTCTGATCGCGGTTTCGGAACCGGCTCGCCACCTTCAGCGAACGGGTTTTCTGGCTGGGCATTACGGCTGGGCACGATCCGCGGTCGTTCGGCACGCGACGTGCATGCCTTCAGTTTTTTTGGAAAAAGACTCGCACTCGTTGCACGAGAGCGTAGACTTTTCCAAGCGTCGTGAGACGGTGGCTCGAGGCAAGCAGAAAAGCCGGGTCACTCGATCGCGATCGACGGTAGCGCGGTGCCTAGCCGAGTTGCCGTCTGGATGGAATCATGGTGCTGCGAGGAACGGGAACCGCAAGCGAACGCGCGTCCGTGTGGCGTGCGGCGGTGGCATCCGGCCTCGGAGCTTGGGACATCAGCCAATCCATGGCCACTTCGGCCTGTCGGTTGTTGGTCGGGAAACCCTCTCCCCAGTCGTTCATTTGCCTGCCTGCGAACTTCGTGTTCGCCAGAGGCACTTCTCCCGCGGCCCCGGACTGCTGGCCGCCCTGATGCCGCGCGACACAAGCATCGCGCGCATGTCGGCACTTGAACGACCATCCGCACACCATCAAACCGTCCGGGCGACGCGCCCTGCCGGTTGCACCGTGATCCGTGCTGCCTCTGTCCTGAAATGCCCCCCGGAACGTCCGGCGGCTGGAAGAGATGCACACCAACCGAGCCCGCGCACGCGTCTGCGAGAGGGCTAGAGAGCACGCAAGCCATTTTTATGGAGATCACTTCGCTCCCGACGGAGATCACCTCGCTCACGATGGAAATCACCTCGCTTAGGACCCTGCGCGGTCCGAACCAGTGGGCATCGTTTCCCGTCCTCGAAGCCCGCGTTGACCTGGGCCGACTTGAAGATTTCCCATCCCACACGCTGCCCGGGTTCAACGACCGGATCATGGCCTGGCTGCCGTCGATGATCGAGCACCGTTGCTCGATCGGCGAACGTGGTGGTTTCTTTGAACGTCTGCGGACCGGCACGTGGATGGGGCACGTGCTCGAACACGTCACGCTCGAACTGCAGACGCTCGCCGGCACACCCGTCGGCTACGGTCGGGCGCGGGAGGCCAATGCTCGCGGCGTCTACAAGGTGGTGATCGAATACAAGGAGGAGGCGTTTGGGATCGACTGCCTGCACACGGCACACCGCCTGATCACGGCCGCTATCCACAACACCCCGTTCGACATCGCCGACGAGCTGAAGCGGCTGAAGAAAGTGCTGCTGAACGTGCAGCTGGGGCCGAGCACGCGATCGATCGTGGAGGCCGCCGCGGCCCGTGGGATTCCATCCCGACGGCTCACGGATGGCTCGCTCGTCCGTCTGGGACAGGGCGCCAAGCAGCGGAGAATCATCGCGGCGGAAACTGACCGCACCGGTGCCGTGGCCGAATCGATCGCCCAGGACAAGGAACTCACCCGTACCCTGCTCGCCGAAGCCGGCATCCCGGTGCCGGAAGGGCGGCCCGTGAGCGATGCCGCCGATGCGTGGAGTGTGGCCGAGGAGATCGGTGGACCGGTGGTGGTCAAGCCCCGCTACGGCAATCAGGGCCGCGGCGTGTCGGTCGATCTCTCCACCCGCGAGGAGGTGGAGAAGGCCTGGCAGGTGGCCCGCGAGGAGGAATCGACCGTCGTGGTCGAGCGGTTCGTGACGGGGGCTGACTACCGTGTGCTCGTGGTGGGCGGCAAGGTCGTGGCGGCCGCGCGGCGTCATCCGCCGACGGTCGTCGGCGACGGGCAGTCCACCGTGAAGCAGTTGGTCGATCGGGTCAACGAGGATCCGCGGCGCTGCTGCGACCATGCCGGGGCACTCAGCCCGGTGCGAATCGACGAGGTGGCGTTGGCTGTGCTGACAGAGCAGGGGTTCACCCCGGAGAGCGTTCCAGTCTCCGATTGCACGGTGCTCCTCCGTCAAAACGCCAACCTGAGCACGGGCGGCACGAGCGAGGACGTGACTGACATCATCCATCCGGAGGTGTCCGCCCGCGCCGTCGAAGCGGCGCGGATCATCGGCCTCGACGTGGCGGGCATCGACATCGTCACGGCCGATATCACCCAGTCGCTCGAATCGCAGCGTGGCGTGGTGATCGAGGTGAACGCGGGCCCGGGCCTGCGGATGCACCTGGAGCCAACGGTCGGCAGCCCGCGAGACGTGGGTGCGGCGATCGTAGACACGCTGTTCGCGCCGGGTGACGACGGACGGATTCCCGTGGCCGCCGTCACCGGCACCAACGGCAAGAGCACGGTCGTGCGGCTGCTCTCGCATCTGGCGACGACGGGTGGCGCCACTGTGGGCACCACCTGCACCGAGGGTATCTGGGTGGGTGGTCGGCAGATCGACGGCGGCGACTGCAGCGGGCCGGCGAGCGCCCGTCGCGTGCTGGCCAATCCCTCGGTCACGACCGCCGTGCTGGAGACCGCCCGCGGCGGCATCCTTCGCGAGGGTTGTGGCTTCGATACCTGCGACGTGGCGGTCGTCACCAACATCGCCTCCGGCGATCACCTCGGGCTTGGCGAGATCGATACGCCGGAACGATTGGCCTGGGTAAAGGGTGCGATTGTCGCCGGCGTGCGGCCAACAACCGGCTCGGCCGTGCTCAACGCCGCCGATCCGCTGGTGGTCGCGATGAAGAAATGGTGTAAGGGACAGGTCGTCTACTTCGCACTCGATCCGGCGAATCCCGTGCTGGTCGAGCATCTCGCTCAAGGTGGGCTGGCGGCGACGGTTCGCGAAGGCTGGATCGTGCTCTGCGACGGTCCGCGGGAGACGCGGCTGGCAAACCTCGACCGCGTGCCGCTGGTGCATCGCGGGCTCGTGGCATTCCAGGTGGAAAACGCGTTGGCGGCAGCCGCGGCGGCATGGCGGCTCGGCGTGCCGCTGGAGTTGGTGCGATTGGGCCTCGAGAGTTTTTCGTCGGGCTCTGGTGGCTCGCCGGGCCGCTTCAACCTGCTCGATCTGGAGGGTGCTTCGATCGTCGTGGACTACGGCCACAACGTTCCTTCGCTCGAACAGATTTGCGCCACGATCCGTAACCTGCCGCATGTCCGGCGGACGGCCGTGTATTCAGCGGCCGGCGACCGACGCGACGAAGACCTCTTCCAGCAGGGCAAACTGCTGGCCGCCACGTTCGAGCGTGTGGTGATTTACGAAGATGCCTACATCCGTGGCCGCCAGCCCGGGGAGATCACGGCGCTGATCTCGCGGGGCATTGAGGCGGGGATGCGTGCAGACTGCCCCACGATCATCCAGGCCGGGGGCACATGGTGCGAGGCGGCGGCGCTCGTGCTCGACGCTGCGAAGGCTGGCGATCTCGTGTTGCTTCAGCCCGACACGGTCGAGCAGACCGTGGCCTGGCTGGCGGAACGCTACGGCAGCCGGGTGCGCGAGACGCAGTTTGATCAGATGGCAGGGCTGATCGTGCAGGATGCCGACGACCGTGCGCCGACACCGAGCGAGCCGGTGGAGGTTCGCAACGGACGAGTGGGCCGGTCGGTCGTGGCAGTCCGCGAAATCGTCGCCGGCGAGACGGTGCTCAAGGCCTGGGGCCAACCGGCCCCCAAGCGATCACGTCACTCGATGCAGGTGGATGTGGACACCCACATTCTCCCGGATGGCGTGATGGTGCTCGTGAACCATTCCTGCGAGCCCAACTGCGGCGTGCAGATCCGGCCGGCCAGTCGGGAGATCGAGGTGCGGGCCCTCCGGCCGATCGCAGCAGGCGAGGAGATCACCTTCGACTACAACACGTTCGAGTATGAACTCGACCATGGAGGCAGTCAGTGCACCTGCGGTGCGGCGACATGCCGCGGCCGGGTGCCCGGCTTCAAGCACGTGGCCGCGGAGGTGCGGGCTCGCTACGGCGAATTTATCGCCGAGTATCTCCGGACCATCGAGAATGGTGCCACGGTGCCGGCGGGGGCGTGAACGCGGGAGTGCGGAGATCCATTTTCCATCGTGGCAACAAGATTGCATCTTGTTGGGCTCGGGGCCTCGATTCGGCAAGTTAAAAACTTGCCGCCACGCGGAAGACTACTTCAATCCCGGCCGGCGGTCGATCGCGCCGCGGACGCCCAATTGTTCGGGGTGGCGGGCGATCTTGTCGGTGAAGACGCGGACGTCGTCCACGATCGGTCGCAGTTCCTTGGTGAGCGTGTTGACGGTGGCGGCCGCCTGAGCCAGGTCGTTGTAGACCTGCGGGTCGCGGACGAGCTTGCCGAGGGTGCCCTGCGACTCGTTGAGCGCCTTGGTGAACATCGCCGCCTGCTGGAGCGTCGCGTCGAGCCGGCCGATGGTGACGTCGATCTGGGCCACCATCGCCGCTCCGCGTTCGCCGAGCGGCCTGGTGAGCCCCTCCAGATTACGGAGATTGCGGTCGGCCGCGTCCACCGTCGTGCCGATGCCCTGGACGGTCTTGCGGAGGTCGGCGACCACTTCAGGCAGGGCCGAGATCGTGTCCTTGATGTCCTCACGGGCCGCCGGATCGCCCATCACGTCGTCGATGTTCTTCATGGCGGTGTTGAAGGAGTCGAGTGCGGCTTCCGTCTTCCGCATCATCTTCTCGAAGCGGTCGTCCCCGCCCATGAACATCCGGTCCATATTGATCGAGAGTTTCTGCACCGATTCGCTGGCCTGTGCGAGCGAGTCGAGGGCGCTGCCGAGTTTCGGCTCGAGCGTCGTGAACATTTCCATGGGATCTCGGGAGATGGCGCCCACGAGCACCTCGTTCTTCTCCAGCCGCTGCCTCGGCGGCACGATGTGCCCCGGCACCAGTTGGATCTCGGAGTCGCCGAGGATGGTGCTGGAGATGCGGGGCACCTCGTCCCTGTAGATCGGCACATAGGCGTCGATGTCGGCGACCACGCTCACACCGCCACGCTCGTCGAGCATCACGCTTGACACGCGGCCCACGAGAATGCCGTTCTTACGGACGGGGGTGCCGCCTGCCACGCCGCGGGCGTCGGCGAAGCTGATCTTCAGCGGATAGGTGGCCTGCACGAGCGAGGGCAGGTCGCCGAAGAGCACGATCAGGATGCCGGCGATGATGGCCGTGGCCAGCACCATCACGCCGACGCGAAACTGCATCACGCGGTCGTTCATGGACGCTCCTCCAGGGACTGTTCATCCTGTAGTTCGGTCAGCCGGTTACCCGCCCGCCCCTCGACGAACTGGCGGATGCGGGGGTCGCGGGAGCGGTCGAGGTCGGCTGGTGTGCCCGAGAAGACAATCTGCGATTCGTTCTGTCCGAGCCGAAACAGTGGATAGAGCATGATGATCCGGTCGGCCACCTTGCGGGCCGTGTTCATGTCGTGCGTGACCACCACGCTCGTCACGCGGGGCCGCTCCTTCACCCGCAGGATCAATTCGTTGATGACATCGGTCATGATCGGGTCGAGGCCGGTGGTGGGCTCGTCGTAGAGAATCAGGAGCGGGTCGAGTGCGATGGCACGGGCGAGGCCGGCCCGCTTCCGCATGCCGCCGGAGATCTCCACCGGCTTCTTGTCGAGCACGGTCCTCGGCAGGCCGACCTCGTCGATGAGCGAGGCCACGATGTCACGGGCATCCGCCGCCGAGATGCGGGTGTGTTCGCGGAGAGGGAAGGCGATGTTGTCGGCGATCGTCATGCTGTCGAAGAGGGCGGCACCCTGAAAGACGAAGCCATACTTGGTGCGGAGGTGGGCCAGATCCCGTTCCCGCATGCTGGACAGCGACTGTCCCTCGAACCGCACCTCCCCACGGGAGGGCCGCACGAGGCCGATCATCGTCTTGAGCAGCACCGTCTTGCCGCAGCCACTCTCGCCGAGCACCACGAGCGTCTGGCCGGCAGGGATGTCGAGCGAGATGTCCCGCAGCACCAGCTGCTGGCCAAACTGCACGGAGAGCCCTTCGACCTGGAGCAGGGGAGGCTCGGCCTGATCGCGGCGGGCTGTCGGTTGTGTGGCGGTGGCGGGCATGTGGCGCTGCCGGCTTACAGGAGCCGGCGCGGGCCCTCCGGACGGAAGAAGTCGTGGACGTTGTTGAGCCAGATGCCGAGGAACAGGTCGAGCAGCAGAATCAGCACGAAGGAATGGACGAAGGCGTTGGTGGCGGACCGGCCCACTCCCTCGGCGCCGTGGCCGCAGTGAAAGCCGTGATGGCAGCTCACCAGCGCGATGGCAGCCCCAAAAAAGAAGCTCTTGAAGATGCCCATCAGGAAGTCGAAGGCATCCACATACGCGCGGGAGTTTTCCCAGTAGTGGTGGTAGTCGATGCCAAGCAGCAGGTTCGAGTAGAGATAGCCGCCGAGCACACCCATGAAGTCGGCCATGATGGTGAGCGCCGGGATGAGAATCAGGCAGCCGAGGAATCGCGGCACCACGAGGTAGTAGATCGGGTTCGCCCCCATGCACTCCAGCGCGTCGATCTGCTCCGTGACCCGCATGGTGCCAAGTTCGGCCGCCATGGCGCTCCCCACTCGCCCGGCGAGCATGGTGGCGGCCAGCACCGGCCCCAGTTCGCGGACGAGCGACAGATTGATCACCGATCCCAGCCGCGTCTCGAGTCCGATCGCCTTGAACTGCGCATAGCTCTGCACCGCCAGCACCATGCCGATGAAGAGGCCGGTCAGGGCCACCACCGGCAGCGACATCACCCCGATCTGATAGAAGGCGGGGAGCAGCACCTCCCGCCGCTGGCGGCGGGCGAAGATCCAGCCGACGGTCTTGAGCGCGAAGAGTGCCACGTCGCCAATGGCGGCCACGCGGTCCATCGCGAATGCACCGAGGTTGGCAATCTGATTGGCAAACCAGCCGCCGACGCCGCCCGGTGCAGACGCGGCAACGCCTGGCTGGGTGCCGGCATCGACCGGGGCGGTGGGCTCTGGTGTTTCGGGTGTCTTGGCCATGATGCGGTTCCGATGCGTGCGCAGGCAGTTCGTGCGCAGGCAGTTCGCGGCGATCCCTGCCGGTTATTTCGGCCGTGCGGGTCAGGCAACTTGAGCCGACTGTGCCGGAAATGCTGCGATGCGGCAGGTTGGGTAGGCCGGGGCAGAGAGGAGGCCCGCGTCACAGAGCCGCCCCGGTTCAGGGACGTACGGGCTCGGGGCTCACGGGCTCGGGGCTGGCGTGCGATTCGCCAGCGGGAGCGGGTCTGACGTCATAGACGCCGCGGAAGACGTCGATGTCGACATCGAACGGGCGGCTCGACACCGAGAGTTCGCCCGCGAAGGGGTAGCCGAAGAGACACACGAGGTAGAGGTTGAGGCCGATCACGAGCGCGGTCAGGGTGGTGACGACCATCTGGAGGCGGTCGTTGCCGACGCTGAACAGGCCGGCAAAGAAAACCGTCACGACGGCACCCAGAATGAGCGACACCCATTCGACCACTGGAATGCCATAGAGCGCGGTGCCACCCCGATCGCGGCGCATGTCCCAGAGTTCGCTGATCTTCTCCAGCAGGAATGGATAGACCGTCTTGTGTGCTTCGGTCTGGGGTTCGAAGTCGTCGAGCGACTGGGCAAGGGCCAGGGCCGTCCGGCGGGCGTCCGTGCTCATCTGCGCCCGCTCCATGGCGGGCCATTCGAGCGTCACGACCTGCTCTGCGTAGACGCGACAAAGTTCCTGGACTCGGGCTCGCTGCGGCTCCGGCAGCCGCGCCGCTATGAGATAGACGTCGACGAGACAGTTCGATTCCAACTGCACAACCTCCATCGCCCGCTCGAAGCGGGTCATTGCGTCAACGACGATGAGCCCGAGGAGCACGGCGTAGAGCGTGCCAACGACCGCCAGCATGTTGCCGGTGGCATCATGACCCTGGCGCAGCGCTTCATGAGGAAACAGCCGCCGTGCCAGTGCGACGACGGCCAGCGCAACGATGATGGCACCACCGACGATCGCGATGCCGTTCCAGCAACCCGTGTAATTCATGGCCGAACAGGCTCGCCCGTGACCCGGTTCTGTTAGCCAGCTGCCGGGCTGTCGTGCTCTCCCTCGGCGGGTGCCACGGCGACCGGCTCGGCCGTCGTGATCCCCTTGAACGAGAGTTGCTTCTTGCCGGCCACCTCGATGCAGTCAACCTGGATCAGGTCCTTGCCCTCGAACTCGCCCTTGAGCAGCTCCTCCGAGACGGGGTCCTCGATGAAGTTCTCCAGTGCCCTCCGCAGCGGGCGGGCGCCGAAGTCGGTGTCGGAACCCTTCTTGATGAGGAACTTCTTTGCCTCTTCGGTCAGCTCCAGCTTGAGGCCACGCTCGGCGAGCCGCTCGCGGACCTTCGCCAGCTCGATGTCGATCACCTGCTTGAGGTCTTCGACGGTGAGGTGGTGGAACACGATGACGTCGTCGAGACGGTTCAAGAACTCTGGCCGGAAGACCCGTTCGATCCGCTCGTTCACGCGGCCCTTCATGCCGTCGTAGCTGGCGTCGTCGTCGGGCTTCTGGAAGCCGAAGGCGGCCTCGTTCTTGATCGCCTCGGCGCCGGCGTTGGTCGTCATGATCAGGATGGTGTTGCGGAAGTCCACATTGCGGCCGAACGAGTCGGTAAGCCGGCCCTCTTCCATCACCTGCAGGAGCATGTTGAAGACGTCGGGATGGGCCTTCTCGATCTCATCGAGCAGCACCACGGCGTAGGGACGACGACGGATCTTCTCGGTGAGCTGGCCGCCCTCCTCGAAGCCGACGTAGCCCGGCGGCGCGCCGATCAGGCGGCTGACGTTGTGCTTCTCCATGTATTCGCTCATGTCGATCTGGATGAGCGCGTCGGCGTCGCCGAACATGAACTGCGCGAGCGCCTTGGCGAGCAGCGTCTTGCCCACGCCCGTCGGCCCGGCGAACACGAACGAACCGATTGGCCGCTTCGGGTCCTTGAGCCCGGAGCGACTGCGACGGACCGCCTTCGACACGCTCTTGATCGCGGCCTCCTGGCCGATGACCCGCTTGTGAAGTTCCCCTTCCATGCCCATCAGCCGGGCCTGGTCCTCGGTGGACATTCGCGTCAACGGGATGCCTGTCATCTTCGAGACAACCTCGGCCACGACCTCCTCATCGACCACGCCGTCGGCCTCGCGCGACTTGTCCCGCCAGTCGCGGGTCATCGTCTGCTTCTTCTTCTTGAGCTTGTCGGCCTGATCGCGGAGCGCCGCCGCCTTCTCGAAATCCTGGTTGGCGACCGCCTCCTCCTTCTCCTTGTTGAGCTTCTCGACCTCCTCGTCGATCTCCTTGAGATCTGGCGGCTTGGTCATCGCCTTGAGCCGGACGCGGGCGCCCGCCTCGTCGATCACGTCGATCGCCTTGTCGGGGAGGCAGCGGCCGGTGATGTAGCGGCTGGAAAGATCGACGGCCGCCTCAAGAGCCGCATCGGTGATGCTGACGCGGTGATGGCTCTCGTAACGGTCGCGGAGGCCCTTCAGGATCTCCACCGCCTCGGTCTTGCTCGCAGGCTCGACCATCACGATCTGGAACCGGCGGTCGAGCGCCGAATCCTTCTCGATGTATTTGCGGTATTCGTCGAGCGTGGTGGCCCCGATGCACTGGATCTCGCCGCGTGCCAGAGCCGGCTTGAGCACGTTGGAGGCGTCGATCGCCCCCTCGGCACCACCGGCCCCGACGAGCGTGTGCAGTTCGTCGATGAACAGGATCGTGTTCTTCGCACGGCGGACCTCGTTCATCACCGCCTTGATCCGCTCTTCAAACTGGCCGCGGTACTTCGTGCCGGCCACCATCATGGCGAGGTCAAGCACCACGATCCGCCGGTCGGCGAGCAGTTCGGGCACGTTGCCATCGACCACTCGCTGGGCAAAGCCCTCGACGATCGCCGTCTTGCCGACGCCAGCTTCGCCGAGGAGCACGGGGTTGTTCTTCGTGCGGCGGCAGAGGATCTGGATGGCCCGTTCGATCTCTTTTTCGCGTCCGATCACCGGGTCGAGCTTGCCCTGCTTGGCCAGTTCGGTGAGGTCGCGTCCGAAGCTGTCGAGGGCCGGGGTCTTGCTCTTGCCCCCCTTCGCGGTGGCCTCGCCACCCCCACCGCCGGCGCCGGCCGGCTGCCGACCGCCGCCCATGCCGGCCCGTTCGCCACCCTCTTCCATGCCGTGGCCGAGCAGGTTGAGCACCTCTTCGCGGACGTCCTCCAGTTTGAGGCCGAGGTTCATCAGGACCTGGGCAGCCACGCCTTCCTGTTCACGCAGGAGGCCCAGCAGGATGTGCTCGGTGCCGACGTAGTTGTGGTTGAGGTTGCGGGCCTCTTCCATCGAATACTCGATCACCTTCTTGGCCCGGGGGGTCTGGGGGAGCTTGCCCATGGTGACCATGTCGGGGCCGCTCTGCACGAGCTTTTCGACCTCCATGCGGATCTTCCGCAGGTCAATGTCGAGGTTTTTCAGGACGTTGGCGGCGACACCGCTCCCCTCCTTGATCAGGCCGAGGAGGACGTGCTCGGTGCCGATGTATTCGTGGTTGAAACGCTGGGCCTCTTGGTTGGCCAGCTGCATCACTTTGCGAGCACGGTCGGTGAAACGCTCGTACATGAAAATGTCCCTTCGTGAATCGGCCCGTCGTCCCAGTTGCAATCTTCCGGTCGTACGCTTCCGGTCGCACGCTTCCCGGCAGGCCAGCCGCCGGAGGATGCCATTGCGGCAGTCTGCAGTCGCGTCAGCGTCGACCTGGAGTAGTCTATGCAAACCTTACGCCAAACGGCGTCGCTTTTTCCAGCACTGCCAGATCAATCTGGCGGACCATTCCGGCCGGCTTGGCGACGCCCCAAAATTTGACGTCAAAGCATTTTAGGACGGTCCCCCGCGATTGTCTGTGCCGGGCGTGTGCGGCGGGGGAAAACCGACGTTTCACGCCACTTTTATGCCGCCCTCTCCTGGACGGCGGTTTCTTGGGCGGCCGTTTCCTGGGCCGGGCCGCTAGGGTCGCTCGACATGGGCAGGGTGGCCTGGTTCCCGTCGGCTGCCGGTCGGCGGGCACAGGCAATCCGCTCGAGTTCCCGGACGATCGCTGGCAGCCATGGGGCTCCCGCATCACTGCGCGACAGCGTCTCAAATGCTGCGGCGGCCTCGTCGAGCCGGCCGACCCTCCGCAACAGCGTGCCCAGCAGCAGCTGCGCCTCGCCATCGGTGGGCGACAGATCGAGCAACGCCCGCAGCTTGGTTTCGGCGGCAAGCCAGTCGCGAGCGAGATAGGCATCGCGGGCCTTCACGAAGAGAGCGTCGGTGGCCGCATCACGGCCGTGCGGGATCGGGGGTGGAAAGCCGGTCAGGGCCGACGCCGTGGCGATCAGCCAGATGATTGCCGTGGCCGTCCAGACCGCCAGCGACAGGCGGAAGTCCACCAGTTCCGACCAGATCCAGGTGGTGAACACGGCCACATCGAGAGCCAGGGCGAAGGCGACCGCGAGCACGAGCCCGGCGAAGCTGCCACGCAGCCACAGCCACGGCATTCCCGGCCAGACGAGCGTCAGGTAGCGTGCGAATCCCATACGGGGTAGATAGCGACGCTCGCCGATTTCTCCAAGGCATCCGCGGCGGTACAACAGAGGCATGAAAACAAGCGATTTCGAGCCACACGGCGCTACGGCGGGTGTCTGGCGGGCCATCGACGCCTCGGCCAACCGTGCCGGTGAGGCCCTGCGGGTGGTCGAGGATGTGGTCCGGTTCGTTCTTGACGATGCCCAGTTGACCGCCCTTGCCAAGGACCTGCGGCACGCCCTGGCGACGCTCCTCGCCCAAGGCCCCCTGCCATACCGGGTGGCCCTGCGGGATGTGGCGGGTGACGTGGGGATCGGGGTGGAGCCGCCGGTGTCGCTGCGGCGGGTGTCGCCGGTCGATCTGATCGCGGCCAATGCGGCACGGGCCTCGCAGGCGCTCCGCAGCCTGACGGAGTGTGCGGCCGTGGTCGCGCCCGAGGCTGCGGCCGGCTTCGAGCAGCTCCGTTATCGGCTCTATACGCTTGAGCGAGGAGCGCTGACCGCGGCGCGGGCCCGCGAGCGGCTGATAGGCATCACTCTCTGCGTGTTGATCGACGGGCAGGCCGATCTGGCCGGCTTCGACCGCCTCGTCTCGTCACTGGTGGAGGCGGGCGTGCGGATGCTGCAGATTCGAGACAAAGTGCTGCAGACGCCCGCACTCGTCGAACGCGTCGCACTCGCCATCGCGATCGCCAGGCGGCTCGCCCCCGCTGATCCAACGCTCGTGATCGTGAACGACAGGGTCGATGTGGCCGCGGCCGTGGGGGCCGATGGCGGTCACACCGGGGCCGACGATCTGTCCACGACCTTGGCACGGCGGGTGCTCGGACCGCAACTGCTCGTGGGACGCACGGCCCATACCATCGCCGAGGCCCGCGCCGCGGCAGCCGATGGGGCCGACTACCTCGGCGTCGGCCCCTGCTTTCCATCGGCTACGAAATCGTTCGGGGAGTTTGCGGCGGCTGAATTTCTACGAACGGTGTCGCGCGAGATCAGCCTGCCAGCATTTGCGATCGGCGGCGTGACACTCGACCGGCTCGACGAACTGGCGGCACTCGGCATCACGCGGGTGGCAGTGGCCGCAGCCGTGACGAGAGCCCGCGATCCCGCCGCCGCCGCCGCCGCGATCATCGCTCGGCTGAAACAGCTTGAGGCAGAAAATGGGGACGGGAGCGATTTTCGTCGCAAGCTTACTGATGTGCCTGGTTCTGGATTGGAAAATCGCTCCCGTCCCCATTTTCTTTGAGCGTGGCGACGATCGCCTGGGCGATGTCGGCCTCGTCGCGGGAGCGGTAGCCCACCCACACCTGCCTGACCTTGGCGTCGGGACCGATGAGATAGGTCGTGGGAAAGGCCCCGAAGCCGAATGACGCGGAGAAGATCATCCGCGTGCGGCCATCCGGATCGGCCCAGGGCTCGATCGCCGACCGCTGCGAGGGGCTCACGGCCTCTTTCAAAAACGTGTTTGTCGATTCCGTCAGCGTGGCCATGTCTTCCGGCGGCCGTCCACCGCAGGAGACCGCCACAAGCTGGAAGGCAGGCTCGTTCCGCAGCCGATCCGCCAGCCGCACGAGCCCGGGCAGTTCGCGACGGCAGGGGGGGCACCACGTGCCCCAGAAATTGAGCAGCGTGACGCGTCCCGCGAAGGTCGGCGGTCGGCGGGAGGGATCAGCCAGCGACGCAAGCTGCAGGTTGCCCACGGTCCTGCCGACAGCCGGATGCGCCTGAGTGGGGCCCTCGCAGCCTGCGAGGAAAGGCATCCAGCTGCCGATCAGGCCGCAGATGAGAGCGATGGCCGGCCCGGCGGCGGAGAGATGGCGGCGGGGTATCATCGGCGGGGCCTCACTCGACGGGCGCATTGATTGCTAGCAGGCGGTTTCATTCCAGGCTGCAGGCTGAAGGAACAACGAGTGTACGAAGTAGAGCTAAAGTTTTCCGTAGCCGACCCACGGGCTCTTGAGCAGCGGCTGGCGTCGCTCGCGGCGAAATGGCGTGAGCCGATCGATCAGGTCGACAGGTATTTCAACCATCCGTGCCGCGATTTTGCCCGCACCGACGAGGCGGTCCGGCTGCGGCAGGACGGCGACCATGCGGTGATCACCTGGAAGGGGCCGCGGATCGATGCCGCCACCAAGACACGTCGCGAGATCGAACTGCCACTGGCCATTCGGGGCCCAGAGGGAGGCGACTCGGCAGATCCGGCGGCGAGCACGATCGCGGAGTGGACGGAACTGCTCGAGGCGATCGGATTCCGCCCCGTCGCGACGGTGGCCAAGCGGCGGCGGCCGGCCCGCGTGCATTGGCAGGGCATGGAGGTGGATGTGGTCCTCGACCGCGTGGCCGGGCTTGGCGAGTATCTCGAACTCGAACTCCAGGCCAGCGAGGCGGAGGTGCCGCAGGCGCGGGCCTGCCTCGAATCATTGGCAGAGGAACTCGGCTGCGGCCCTACCGAACGTCGCAGCTACTTGGAGTTGTTGCTTGAGACGCCGACCAGCCAGTCCTACCGCACGACGTGATTGCGGCCGTCGAGAAGGATTACGGCGGGCTTGTGCGTGGCGGCCTCCTGCTCGTCGAGCCAGGCGTACGACATGATCGTGAGCCGGTCGCCGGGCGCCCCGAGATGCGCCGTGGCGCCATTGAGTTCGATCGTGCCCGAGCCGGCCTTGCCGTAGATCACGTAGGTCTCGAACCGCTCGCCGTTGGCGAGGTTGCCCACGAGGATTTTTTCATAGGGCCGCAGCCCGACCCGCTCGGCCAGGTCGGCCGCGATCGACAGACTTCCCTCATAGTCCACCGACGCTCCAGTGACCGTCGCGCGGTGGATCTTCGATTTCAGCAGGCAGATCGTCATGGCGTTGAGCGGGTAGAACGGAAGCGGATGCAGACAGGGGACGGCACATCGAGCGACTGGCCCGTGAACGACAGTCTGCCAGTTTCGGCGTCGATCGCGAAGACCGTCACCGTATGCGAGTTTTGCCCGGCGGCCAGCAGAAATTGTCCGGACGGATCAATCACGAAGTTGCGGGGGGTTTTGCCCCGGATCGGTTCGGTGCCCAGGAACGTCAGCCGACCGGAGGCCGGATCGACCGCATACATCGCGATCGAATCGTGCCCCCGATTCGAGGCATAGAGAAACCTGCCGCCAGGATGGGCGACGATCTCGGCGGTGGAAAAGCCCTTCGTGTCGGAGACGTCGGCGGCGAGCGTCGAAAGCGATTGGATCGGTGCGAGCGTGCCCGCCTGCGGATCGAAGGCGAAGGCGGTGACGGTGAGGTCGAGTTCATTGACCGCGAAGCCATACCGGCCGCTCGGATGAAAGGCAAAGTGCCTCGGCCCGGCGCCGGCGGCAGTCCTGCCGAAGCCGTGTGGCGTGAGCGTAGCCTTGTCGGCATCGAGCGAGTGGAGAAACACCTTGTCGAGCCCCAGGTCACAGGCCACCGCGAACCGGCTATCGGCCGAGGGGTTGATCGAATGACCGTGCGGCCCCTCCTGCCGCTGCGGGTTCGGCCCCTTCCCCTCGTGCTGGATGAAGCCGCCCGGGACGCCACTTGAGCCTGGCACGCCACTTGAGCCTGGCACGCCACTTGAGCCTGGCACGCCACTTGAGCCTGGCACGCCACTTGGTGTGCCCTTCACGACCGGCTCGAGACTGCCGTCGGCCGCGAGCCCGAAACAGATCACGCTGCCACCGCCATAGTTGGCAGCCAGCGCGACTCGACCCGTGCGATCGACCGACACATGGCATGGACCCTTGCCGCCGGAGGACTGATGATTCTTGTTCGTGAGTGTGCCGGTGGCCTCGTCGATCGCGAAGGAGAGCACCGCACCGGTTGGCTTGCCATCGGCATCGGCCACCTCTGAGACGGCGTACAGGACCGGCAGCGTCGGATGAGCCGCAAGGAACGAGGGATTCTTGGCAGCTGCCGCCAGCACAGGGGCAGTCAGCTTCCCCGTGGTGGCGTCAAACCGCGACACGTAGATCCCCTCGCTGTTGGCGGGGCCGCCTGTGTAGGTGCCGAACCAGACGAGCTGTCCTGTCGGCTCGGCGCCGGACGCGGTGGGAAGCGTGCCGGGGAGTGCGGATCCCAGCACCGTGACCAACAGTGCGACGGCGGGCAACAGGCTCGTGGCAATAGACGACATCGGCGGAAACCCTCATGCTGCCGGTGACGCAATCCGCGGAACCGCCGGCAACCGGCTCCGCCTCCGACCTTCAGATCGTACCCCCATGACCGACCGACGCAACGATCGGCACCCGCAGCCGGCGGCGGCCGCCGACGAGATCGGCCGCGAGGCCCGGAATACGCTCTGGCTGGAGCTTTATCAGGTGGTCGTCCGCGTCGGCTGGATCTTCAAGACCGAGACGATCATCATGCCGGCGGTACTCGACGCGGTGGTCGATTCGGGATTGCTGCGAGGCCTCCTCCCGGTGCTCAACCGGGGTGGCCAGAGCGTGCCGCCGCTGTTCGCCGCGGGGCCCC
>JBBAVO010000022.1:20426-21871 GCA_040397635.1 Pirellulales bacterium | reverse complement strand
GATCCGCCAGCGGGTCACGCCGGCCGCCAGGAGGGCAGTGAGTTCGTTGTGCCGCTCCAGCCACGACAGCGCGAACATGGCGCTGGCCAGCGAAATCACCGGGCTGGTGGCGTCGAAAAACGAGATCAGCCGGTAGCCATAGTAGGCCCCGAGCACCCGTGCCAAGCCGCCCGCCTCCGGGGCGTGGGCGATGAATTCCTCGATGTTCGTGAACGCATCGACCACGAACGTGAGCCCTGCGAGGCTCACGAATACGATCATGAACGCATGCAACTGCGCCCGGGTGATGTAGCGGTCGATGAGCATGAACGCTTGACGGATTGCGGCCGCGGCGGACGATTGAGCCAATGGCAGAATGCGGGCGTTTCCAGCCAGCGGCGGCCGGGGCCCAGCGGAGCGGCGGAGGGTACGCCAGCAGGCTGGGAGCGTCAATCTGGACTCTGACGGCAAAAAACGCGGTAACAGAGCCCTGAAACAGCCTGAAACCCATGGTGCAGGCATGGCCAGCCGCCGCTGATTCGCATCAGGAAAGAGACGTCGATGGAATGGGCTCGCATGCTGCAGGCACAGGCCAGCCGCTGGACAGGCCTGGGTCTCGATCTTCTCTATCCGCCGCGATGCCCGATCTGCCGGAGGGAGACCGCCGCCACGGACCAGGGAGCGGTGCCGTTGGCCAACTCGCCGTCCTTGGCGCCATCATGCTCGCCATCATGGGCGTCATCTTGGGCATCAGATTGGACCGCCACGGTCTGCGGCATGTGCACGAGGGAACTGTCCGCCGACAGCGGCCGCTGTCGGCGGTGTGGCGAGGCCGGCGGGGCGGCCGACGGCTGTCGATTCTGTCCGCGCCGCCCCCACGGCTGGCGCCAGATCGCGGTCTTGTCGTCGTATGGCGGCAGCCTGCGTGAGGCGGTCCTGCGGGCCAAGCGTCCGACCGGTGACGACGTGGCGGCCGCGTTGGCCTCGCTGATCGTCCGCAAACACGGCGAGCAGCTGGTTTCCTGGGGGGTCGGTCGCGTCGTCCCCGTCCCCATGCACTGGCTGCGGCGGTCGATCCGTGGCACGAGCGCCGCCGATGAACTGTCGCGGCGGATCGCCAGCCTCCTCGGGCTGCCCCACAGCCGGGCGCTGAGGCGGCACCGGGCCACGCGGATGCAGAACGAACTGCCGATCGCCGACCGGCCGCTCAACGTGCAGGGGGCCTTTCGTGGCCGCCTCCGGCTCGGCGGCGAGCGGATTCTGCTTGTGGACGACGTGATGACGACGGGCGCCACCCTGTCGGCCTGCTGCCGGGCGCTGCTGGACGCCGGCGCAGCGACTGTCGATGTGGCGGTGGTGGCCAAGGCCGACAGGAGCGTCACCGACGACGCCTAGCGGCCTGTGGACTCGGTGAGCGCCGGAGTTCCTGGATACCATCGCTCGCAGAGCGGCTCCTCGGTGAGGCC
>JBBAVO010000022.1:0-20326 GCA_040397635.1 Pirellulales bacterium | reverse complement strand
TGAGCGCCGGAGTTCCTGGATACCATCGCTCGCAGAGCGGCTCCTCGGTGAGGCCAATGGGCGTGGAGGCCGATTGGCTCGGAGGCGCTCAAACGCTCGCTCCGGTATCCAGGGACTCCGTTGAGCGTTGATCGCGGCAGTCAGGAGCAGCACGCAGGTATGAAATCACAATCTGAATCCGCCGGGCACGATGCGCCGATTCGTGTCGGCACCCGGGCCAGCCTGCTGGCTCGCACGCAGACAGGCTGGGTCGTCGAGCAGCTTCGCAGCCACGGCCACGCCGTGGAGATCGTCACGATCTCCACGCAGGGGGATCGCCGCGACGACGTGCCGATCGCGGCCATCGGCGGGGATGGGGTTTTCGTTCGCGAACTGGAGCGGGCTCTGCTGGAAGGGCGGATCGACGCTGCCGTGCACAGCCTGAAAGATCTGCCCACGGAGGAGACACCCGGCCTGACGGTGGCCTGCGTGCCCGTGCGTGCCATGCCGTTCGACGTGCTCGTTGCCCGGGAGCCTTGCACGCTTGAATCGCTGCCCTCCGGCGCCGTGGTCGGAACCTCCAGCGTGCGGCGGGTCGCTCAGGTGAGAAGGCTTCGCAGCGATCTGGTCGTCCATCCCATCCGTGGCAATGTTGACACGCGGCTGCGCCGACTCGATGCCGGTGAGTACGACTGTCTGATTCTTGCCGGCGCGGGGCTCGAGCGGCTTGGCTTGGGCGGCCGGATCACGCACGTGCTCCGGCCCGACACCTTCTGGCCGGCGGTCTCACAGGGGGCTCTTGGCATCCAGATCCGAGCCGACGATCGTCGGCTGCATCTGGCGGTCGATCCACTCGACGATTCCGCCACGCACCAGGCCGTGCGGGCGGAACGGAGCTGCTTGGCGGCCCTTGCCGGGGGTTGTCTGGCCCCCATCGGAGCCTGGGGCCATCTGTCGGAAGACGGTCAACTCGAGTTGGGGGGCTGTGTCCTGGAGGACGTGGACGACCGCGTGACGAGGATCGTGGCCACGGTTCGAGCGCACGTTGCCAACACGGCCGTTGCCAACACGTCCGTTGCCAAAGACGGTTTGCGGGTATTGTCCGACGTGCCGGAGTCGCTGGGGAAGCAGTTGGCCGGCATGCTTTTGGCCCTTGGCGCTGAATCGATGCTGGCCCGCATGCGGCCGCAGGCCCCGCGTGGCTGATTCCTCCGGAAGGGAGGGGCTGTCACCAAAGTGGAGGGTTGGCCGATTGGCCCGATTTCGTCAGAGTATCGCCTCGTCCCCAGCGAAGGCGGGACAGGTTCAACAGATCGACCAGTTGTTTCAACAAAGTTGATTTGTTACGATTGGCTGAAGACGTCTTCGGGCGGTCGGGGCGCTGCTGCCGACCAGACGCGTGCGAAGAGTCACTCCCGCGGATACCGCGGAAAGGTTTGAAACGTCCATGTCAATCAAATTAGTCATTGCCGATGATCATGAGGTGGTGCGGCGAGGCCTCGTGAGCCTGCTCGCGGGTTCGGAGGTGAAGATCGTCGGCGAAGCCACCAGCGGCGAGGAGGCCATCAAGCTCACACGCAAGCTGAAGCCCGACGTCGTGCTGCTCGACATCCGCATGTCCGGCAAAGACGGCCTCGAGGCACTCGAACGGATTCGTGCCGACATGCCCGCCGTCCGCGTGGTGATGCTCTCCACGTTCGACAACCCGACCTATGTCGCCCGTGCCGTGGCGGCCGGTGCCCATGACTACATGCTCAAGGGCTGCACCCGTGCTGAACTCATTCACTCGATCACCGGGGCGGCTGCAGGCCAGCTTCCGATGAAGGCCGGGGAACTTCGCCGGGTGGCCACCACGATGGCCAATCGCGTCGCGACGCCCGATCCGGACATTCCGCTCACGCAGCGGGAAACGCAGGTGCTGCGGCACATGGCTCTGGGGCTCTCCAATAAGGAGATTGCCCAGTCGCTGACGATCAGCGTGGAGACAGTGAAGGAGCACGTGCAAAACATCCTGCGGAAGATCGCCGTCGGCGACCGGACGCAGGCGGCAGTCTGGGCCGTCCGTCGCGGCCTCGTGTAGGACGCGAACAGGCGTCCCCCGTGGCGGCACGTTTTCAACTTGTCCGTGTCCCCTCCACGGATTCCACAAGTTAAAAACTCGTGGCCACGGGTCGAACTCCTTCGGTCTCGTCCTTGGCGGCGGGTTGCCGTCAACGGGCCCGCGGGTGCGCCTTGTCGAATGCGTCGAGCAGACGGGTGGTGGTCACGTGGGTGTAGATCTGCGTGGTCACGAGGCTCTTGTGGCCTAGCAACTCCTGCACGCTGCGAATGTCGGCACCGGCGTCGAGCAGGTGGGTTGCAAAACTGTGTCGCAACGTGTGGGGGCTTGCCCGCCGGGAGAGCCCTGCCTCTGCCAGGTGCTTCTCCAGCAGCCTGGCTACCCCGCGTACCGACAGCCTGCCGCCGAACCGATTGGTGAACAGCGGCCGCGGTGCTCCACGGGGCGGGGCGATCGCCGGCCTTGGGCGGGCCGCGAGCCATGCCTGCAGGGCTGCCTGCGCGTGCGAGCCGACCATCCCCAGCCGTTCGCGGCGGCCCTTGCCGCGGACGCGAATGGTGCCTCCGCGGATATCCAGGTCGGCATCATCGAGGCCCACCAGTTCCCGCACGCGGACGCCGGACGAATACATGAGTTCGAGAATTGCCCGATCACGCACGCCACCGGCGCGGGCAGGCTTGGGGGCTGCCAGCAGCCGGCCGATCTCCTCGCCCGTCAAAAACTTCGGCAGCTTCCGGGACCGCCTGGGGCTGCGCAGCGGCTTGGCAGGATTGGCGGGCACCCAGCCTTCCCGCTGCCCGAAGGCGTAGAAGCTGCGCGTGCTGGCCAGTTTGCGGGCCACGCTCGAGGCGGCATAGCCGGCGGCATGCAGTCCCGAGGCGAAGCGACGCAGAATGACACTGGACGCGTCTCCGGGAGTGCGACACCCTGCCGACCTGAGAAATTCCTCCAGCTGCCGGAGGTCCTCACGATAGCTCTTCAGCGTCAGCGGCGACGCTCCACGCTCCGCGGCCAGGAACCGGAGGAACCGCTCAATCGCCGCCGAGAAGCCATCGCCTGCTGCCGATGAGTGCGTTGCCATCGGAAAGCCTCAGGCGGATAGGCTCAGGCGGGGCGGTCGGCGCGGGGAACGAATCGGTGGCGACGGCTGTGGGATGTGCTCCCGCGAACCTTCTGCCCCAGCATCGCCGCGTCGTACCAGGAAAAACTCAGCTCCGGATTCGCCGCATACCGGGCGAGCGTCCGGAGGGTCTCCTCGCGGCTGTCGTCATCGAAGAGGAAGACGTAGCGTTCCCCTCCCTTGACGAGTGCGATGACGTTGATGTCGCGAGAAGCCATGCGCCGCATCCTGCAGACCAAGCGGCCGCACCCACGGCCCACCTCAAGGCGTATCGGCAGGCGATATCAGGCCCGTTCAGCCTTCCTGCGTGCACCCGCCCGGTCGCCGTGATCCGGCCATCTCCCCTCAACCCCCCGCCAGTGTGTTTGTGGGTAGGTCGACCCCCCTTGCCGGAGCATTTCAGAGAAGCACCGGAACTTTTTCGTGCCGCTCAACGTGCCGCTAAAACAGCTCAGCAAAGCCGCGGAGGGCGATTGGCTCCCGAGATGAGAACGGCTCGCCGTGGGGCGTGCCGATCGTGGCGCCCCACCAGCGGGAAGCCGCCTCGACCCGGTCGAGCACCGTGGGCTTGGGGGCGGTCTGGTCGAATTGGCTGGCATAGCAGTCGAGACTGGCCCGCTTGATCTCCCAGGTCGTGGTGGTGTCCACCACGAAGGCAGGCTGCCGAACGAGCTTCAGGTGCACGCTCCAGTAGTAGTAGATCCGCTCCGGATGCCACGGGTCGCCGGGCAGGTCGCACTTGGTCAGCTTGGCCCAGAACCGCGCCGCCTCCACCAGTTTCGTGGCGGCGACGTGATCGGGGTGGGCGTCGATCCAGTAGGGTGCGAAGAGCCAGCGGGGACGCACGCGGCGGATCACGCCTGCCAGCGACGCGCGGGCGGCGAGCGTTGCCCGTAGCCGCCGATTGGGCAGGCCGAGGTTCTCCCGCCAGGGAAGCCCCAATGCCGCGGTCGCGGCGGCCGTCTCACGGGCCCGCGTCTCCAGCGATCCTCGCGGCGTCGGTTCGCCATCGGTGAGATCGAGCACGCCGACCCTCAGGCCCTGCCGTTGCATGACCGCGATCGTCCCGCCCATGCCGAGTTCGGCATCATCGGGGTGCGGTGCGATGACAAGCACATCGAGCATCTGTCCAGCCTCTGTGAGGAAACGCCGCGTGCGACTGCCGATTGCCGGTACGGCCAGGCGACAGCATACTCTCCGCCATGCACCCGCACCCGCCCGTTCGCTCCAATCACGACGTTTGCCCCGACGCCAGCCACGCACAACTCTTCGAACGCGTCTGCGCACACGCCCGGCAGACGGCCGTGCTGGCGTCGGTGGAATCGCTGCTCGGGTGGGACGAGCAGACGATGATGCCGCCGAAGGCCGCGACGCATCGGGCCGCCCAGGCGGAGGCGGTGGCGACGCTGGTCCATCGACAGCGATCCGATCCGGGGTATGGCGAGCAGTTGGAATCGCTGGCGGCGGGGCCGCTGGCCCAGGAGGGCTCCCCGCAGATCCGCACCACGATCCGCCTGCTCCGGAAAGACTTCGAAAAGCATGCCCGTGTGCCGGAACGGCTGGTGGGCGCGCTGGCCAAGACCTGCGTCGAGGCCCAGCAGGCATGGGTGAACGCCCGTGCGAAATCGTCGTGGAGCACCCTCGAGCCGTGGCTGCAGCAGGTGTTCGATCTCAAGCGAGAACTGGCTGCCTGCCAGATGCCGGGAGCCGATCCCTACGACGCCCTGCTCGACGACTACGAGCCCGGAGGCCGATGGGCGACGATCGCCGCGCAGTTCGATGAACTGCGTGCCGAGATCGTGCCCCTCGTGCAGGCATGCGCAGCGGCGACGCGACGTCCCGACGATGCGATCGCGCGGCGACACTATCCGGTGGCCGAGCAGCAGCGGTTCGTTCGCGAGGTCGCCGCCCGGATCGGTTTCGATTTCCAGCGTGGACGTCTCGACACCACCGAGCATCCGTTCTGCTCAGGACTCGGGCCGGATGATTGCCGGATCACCACCCGCTGGGACGCGCACTCGCTTCCGACGGCGCTCTACGGCGTGTTGCACGAGGCTGGGCATGGGCTCTACGAGCAGGGACTGCCAACCGAGTGGTATGGCCTGCCTCCGGGGGAGACGGCATCGCTCGGCATCCACGAATCGCAGTCGCGGCTGTGGGAGAATCTCGTCGGTCGCTCCCCAGAGTTTTGGGAATGGTGCTTCCCAATGGCGCAGGCGGCGTTTCCGGAGGCCTTGGACCATGCCACCGCCGCCGGCGTCCAGCAGTCGCTGATGGTCGTGCGTCCGTCGCTGATTCGCGTGGAGGCGGATGAGGTCACCTACAACCTCCACGTCATGATGCGATTTGATCTGGAGCGGGCCGTGGTGCAAGGCGAGTTGCCCGTCGCCGATCTTCCGGAGGCATGGAACGAACGCTTTGCCGAGGACTTCGGCTTCCGTCCGCCATCAGACGCCAAAGGAGTTTTGCAGGACATCCACTGGAGCGCCGGCCTCATCGGCTACTTTCCCACCTACACGCTCGGCAACATTTTTGCCGCCCAATTGATGGCGGCGGCCGTCCGTCACCTGCCCGATCTGAGCGGCGATCTCGCCGCGGGCCAATTTGGCGGGCTGCTCTCCTGGCTACGGCAGCATGTGCATGCCCACGGGCGGCGGTTCGAATCGGCCGCGCTCGTGGAGCAGGCCACCGGACAGCAGGTTTCTGCCCGCTGGCTGGTGGAGAGCCTCTGGCGGCGGTATGGCGAGCCGCACGGGCTCTCGTGAGAGTTGGTCGGCGATGGCTCTTCCAGACGGGCAGCGATCTCAGGCCGTTCGGGGCCCCTCCAGGGCGATGGTAGACTTTCAGTTGTCCGGAGATCACACTTCTGGCGTCGGGAATAACGCATTGGCGGCTCGTCGGGTACAGCATCCTGGCATCGGCGGCCGATTGGGAGGATTTGATGGCGACTGACGACGACAAGAAGATTCCAGAGCCGGATCCGTGGGCCGGATTAGACATCGACCGCGTGGAAGAAACGGGCGACGATGCTGCTTTTTCCTTCGACGTCATCGGCGATGAAGCGGCTGCCAGCGATGAGGCGGCTGCGGAAGATCTTCAGCATGACGTGCCGGAGGGAGAGATACCCCTTGTCGTGTTTCCGCCTCCAGATGCCGAGCCTGCCGGATCGGAAATCCAGATTGGAACCGGACAGTCTGGCATCATCTCCATGGCCGACGCCGCAGACAACGACGCCGCAGACAACGACGCCGCAGACGACTTTGCTGGCATGCATGATCTGGATGATGGTGACGACGCCTTCGACGACAAGGACATCGCCCACGAACTGGGCCTGTTGGACGTTGACGGTGAAGCGATTGCGGCCGAGCCGCTCGCCTCGGGAGATGATGCCGAGGCCGGAGCCGATTTTGGCGAGCCACTCAACGAAGCGAACTCAGACGACGTGTCGTTCGATGCGGGCATGTTGGATGGCGCATCGCCGTTCGCCGACGGCGAACAGCTCGATCATCTGGTTGATGCGGCGGAGTCGGAGCAGGATGATTCCGCCTCGATCCCGATCAGTGCTGCTGGAACGATGACTGGAGCTGCTGCTGCTGCCGGGGTCAGGCCGGTGGCTGCGAAGAAAAAATCGAGCGGCCTCGGCCAGATGGTCGGCGTGGTGCTGGGCGGGCTGATGGCGCTGCCGATCACCTATGCGATTCTGCTCTGGGGCTTCCAGAAGGATCCCTTCAAGCTCGGGCAGCAGGTTCCGTCCCAGTTGGCGTTTCTCCTTCCGCAGAAACTCCAGCCCGGATACAAGCCGCCCAAAAAGGCGTACGCCGGGCCCAGTCTGGATGCCGCGGCGTCGCTTGACGATCTTCCGCTGGCGGACGATGCATCCCCGCCGGCCGCCCAGGAGCCGGCCGCCATGGCCGCGGCCGACCCGGTGGAGGACGCGGCAGCGGAACCAGCCGCATCCGAACCGCTGGCCACGACTGAGCCTATGAAGACGGCGGCCGCGGCGGAATCACCGGCTGAATCGGCAAAACCTGTCCCTTCCGAGCCTGCGCCCACCGAACCTGCACCCAAGCCGGCCAGTGAGGCCGTTGCCTCCGACAGCCCGGTGACTGCAACTCCGGCGATGGCCGCTGCCGCAAACCTGGCCGCATTGCCGCCGCCGGATGCGATGGCTGGTCTCGACGCATTGGTGGCTGATGCCACCGTGGCCGCCCCGGCTGCGGCCGCTCCGGTCCCAGTCGTACCGCCGCTTGATCTGACTGGCGTGGAAATGGCGGCGGAGCGTGCCAGGCAGGCATTCGAGGCGGTGGGGGACGTGAGTGACCCCGTCTCGCCGGATCGCGACCGGCTGCTGGTCACCTGGTACAAGCAGCTTGCTCGGCTCAGCGAGGAGTTGGTCAGACTCGAGACGACGGCAGCCGATTCTGGTCGTCCGCTCTCGCCAACGCCTGCCGCCGCCGCCGACCTGCTCGACAGGATCAGCGTCAATGAAACAGCCGTGTCGGATCTCGACAGGCTCGGCGGGATGTGGCTCACCGCTCAGAAGCGGCAGGCCGATGGAATCTCGTTGGTCGTTACCCTCGGGCCCTCCCGACAAGTCGGTCCTTACTGGAGCACTCGCGGCGTGGTCGCCGGCGCTCAGTCCGATGGCACGGACCGCAGCCTCTCGATCATCTCGCGGTTGGCTCCACCGGCCGACACGGGCGACCGCGTCGTGGTCTCGGGGGTGATGTTCGAAGGTGATGCCGTCTGGGCTGCCGACATGCGGCCGGTCGCGGACCCACCGCTGGCCGATGGTGATCAGCAATAGAACGCGCCAGCCTGTCCGTTGGCCGCGCGGGGCGCGAGGGAGGCGGAGTGGCAGCATCGGCGATGAGCATTGCGGAGGGCGTGGCTGCTGGTGGGGTCCGTCCGACCACGGCCCTGGCCGAGCATGTAGCCCGGCATGACGAAACGCATCCAGCATTGAACGCGCTGGTGCAGCCGCGGCATGCCGCGGCCCTTGTGGAAGCCGGGCGGCTGGAACAGCGGCTGCAGGCTGGCGAGGACGTCGGACCGCTCGCCGGGGTGCCGGTGAGCGTGAAAGAATGCTTCGCGGTGTCGGGCCTGGTGACGAGTCTCGGCATTCCGACGCGACGGCGGGCGATCGACGTGGCGGATGCCCCGCTCGTCTCCTGTCTGCGGGCGGCTGGTGCGATCATCGTCGGCAAGGGCAATGTGCCCCAAGCAATGTATCTGCATGAGACAGACAATCCCGTCTGGGGTCGCACCAACCATCCATGCGACGCCACTCGTGGCCCCGGTGGTTCAAGTGGTGGCGATGCGGCGCTGGTTGCCGCCGGCGTGGTGCCGCTGGCGGTGGGCACAGACCTGGCTGGCAGCATCCGCCAGCCGGCGCATGCCTGCGGCATTGCGGGATTCCTACCGCGTTCGGCCGTCGTTGGCGACGGCGGTGCCTTCGACACCGTGCCCCACCTGACCGTCGTGCGTCCCCGGGCGGGCTTCCTGGCGAGGGAGGTGGACGACCTCGCTCGTGCCTTCGAGATCGTGGCGACCGGTTCGTCGTTCGAGCCGCGACTGCCAGCCGCTGACGTCATGCCGGCCGGTCATGGCCGTGGTGGCCTGAGGATCGCCTGGTGGGACGACGCCGGGCCGATCGAGCCTTCGCCAGCCGTGCGCAGGGCGGTGCAGGAGGCGGTCAACAGACTCGCCGCTGCGGGCGCGGAGACCGTCCGGCTGGATGGCCGCCTGGCCGAGGAGGCTGCCTGGCTTCACCTGGCAGTGCTGTCGGCGGATGGCGGTGCCGACATTCGCCGACTCTTTGCCGGTACGCGGCCGATCCCGCCGGTCGCACGGCTGCTGCGGCTGGGGGGACTGCCACGGTGGCTGCGGCCGCTGCTCGCCGGTCTTTCGCAGGCTATGGGTGGTGGCATCGAGGCGGTCGCCCTCAGGGCCACCGGCCCCAGGCACGGTGCGGCATTGGCGGCGCTCGAGGCCCGTCGCATCGAGTTTGCGACGCGGTTTGCGGCAGCGGCGGCACCCTACGACGTCGTCGTCTGCCCAGTGTCGGCACTGCCGGCGCTGCCGCATGGCGCTGCTGCCCGGCTGGTGCTGGCGGCGGCCCCCTGCCTGCTGGCCAATCTGCTCGATCTGCCGGCAGGAACCGTGCCGATCACACGAGTCAGGCCGAATGAGGAAGTCGGGCGTGCCGTGAGTCGTGATCCGGTCGTGCTGGCGGCGGCCGCTGCCGACCGGAACAGCCGCGGACTGCCTGTCGGGGTGCAGGTGGTCGGGACGCCGGGAGCGGCGACGGCTGCCGATCCCCTGCGGGCCGAGCGGATCGTGCTCGATGTCATGCGGCTCCTCGAACAGAACTCCTCGAACAGAACAAGCATCAGCACCTCAAAGGGTGGGGTAGAATAGTTCGTGGTGGTCGTTGCCGATGACCATCCAGAGCACCGTGCCGCAGCAGAGGGAGGAGACGCATGTCTGATGACGTCGAAAATCAGCACCCTGGTACCGCCGCCCTGCCGCCGGTCGTCGAGGAGTTTGCGTCGATCCGCCGGATCGTGAAGTGGGTGTCGGAGTCGGATCCTTTCGGTCGCGGCGGCGAGCAGAAGTATGCCCCGGAAGACGACCAGGATTTCCGACCGAGCCTGCGGCCTCCCGTGCCTGTCCTGACCGTGCTCGATGACGGATCGCTGGAGGAGGGGGAGGATGTCCGACTGCGACGCGAGCGATTCTCGATTGGTCGCACGTCGGGCGATGTCCAACTGCCCAACGACCCTTCGATCTCGGGCGCCCATGCCGAGATTCGCCGCAGCGAATGGAAGGGGGGCTTTCAATGGCATCTGAACGACCTCGAGAGCGTGAACGGCACGTTTGTCCGGTGCGTTCGTGCCGTCCTGCATGAGAATGCGATTCTCATTCTCGGAGCGCGGCGGTTCCGACTCCGCAACCCGCTGAAGCCCAAATCGGTTCCCACGGCCGGCCATCAGACCAATCTCTTGGATGGCATGCACATCCCGGAGACGGTCTGGCCGGTTCTTGCGGAGGCTTCCACGAAGCCGGGAGCGATGGCTTTTTCGCTGCGGTCCGACAGGCTCCTGATCGGCCGGGCGGGCGGCGGCGCCGACATCCAACTCGACGACCCGCTCCTTGCGAACCGGCATGCTGAACTCAAGCGGCTGCGTGACGGCACCTGGATGATTTCCGCGGAGACAACCCGCAACGGCATCTGGGTGTCGGTGGCCGCCGTCGGGCTGACGCCCTACTGCTTCTTTCGGTGCGGCGAACAGCGGTTTCGGTTCGTGATTCCCTGAGAGCCGGCTAGCCTGAGAGCCCGCTAGCGATTCATCCGCGAGACGATGCTCGCCGGCATCCGCTCGACGGGGAGCACCTCGCATGCGGCCCCGAGGTCGATGGCGGCCTTCGGCATGCTCCAGACAACGCTCGTGGCCTCGTCCTGTGCGATCGTGTGCCAGCCGCAGCCGCGCAGCTTCGACAGGCCCCGCGCGCCGTCCCTTCCCATGCCGGTGAGCAGGACGGCCGTGCCGGGCTGCGGCCAGTGGTCGGCCACGCTCTCGAAGAAGACGTCAACGCTAGGGCGAAAAAACACCTCCCGCGGTTCTTCACGGTAGTCGAGCGTGCGGCCCTGCGTCAGCAGGATGTGGTCGTTGGTGCCGGCCAGCAGCACGGTGCCGGCCTGCGGACGCTCGCCACCCTCTGCCACGCGAACGGTATGGCCGGTGCGCTCCGCCAGCCACTTGGCCAGCCCCTGCGAAAACGCCACGTCCACGTGCTGCACGACGACCACAGCCACGTTCCAGTCACGCGGCAGCGGCATCAGCAGGTCGGCGACAGCCTTGGGCCCGCCGGTTGACGCGCCGATGACGAGCAGTCGTGGCACGGCTGCGGCATCGTCACTCCGCGTGGCCCGCCGATGATCGGCGGGGACGCCCACGAGCTTGGCGATGGTGGCGATCTTCCCGACGAGGGCATCAACGCCCGTCATCTCGCCGGTCGGGCCCAGGGTGGGAGTATCGACCGTGTCCAGCGCTCCGAACCCCATCGCATCGTAGACGAGCGAGATGTTGCCGCTCACCGTGGCGGTGACGATCAGGATCGCACACGGGCTGCTGGCCATGATCTGCCGCGTGGCCTGCACGCCATCCACGTGCGGCATGATCAGATCCATCAGGATCAGGTCGGGTCGGTCGCGTTTTGCCATCGCGATCGCCTCCACGCCGTCGGCTGCCGTCCAGGCCACGGAATGGTCGGGCAGGCTGCTCACGACCCGACGCAGGGCCTCGGCGGCCACCCTCACGTCATTGACAATCGCGATTCTCACGTGCGTGGACTCCCAGCCACCAGACTGTGTGCGGATCGTTTCAGCCGGTCGGCTCGCCGATCAGGTCGATGATCGTATGGAGAAACGTCTCGTCTTGAAAGCTGGTCTTGGTCAGGTAGCGGTTCGCGCCGGCTTCAAGCCCGCGGAGCCGATCCTCCTCGCGGTCTTTGTACGACACGATCACGATCGGGATGCCCCTTCGGACCGGGTCGGCCTTGATCAGTGAGACCAGCCCGATGCCGTCCAGACGAGGCATGTCCACGTCGCTCACCACGAGGTCATACTGTCCGCCACGGATGGCGTTCCAGCCGTCCATTCCGTCAACTGCCACGTCAACGTCGAAGCCTCGTGACTGCAGCAGCTGCCGCTCAAGTTCCCGAACGGTGATCGAATCATCCACCACGAGGACCCGTTTCCGCCGGCGGGCCCGCTCGGCCATGCGAGCAAACTCCACGCGTGTCAGGTGCCGTCCGGTCAGCAGGCCGTCGATCGAACGCACCAGATCGTCAACATCGACGATCAGCACGGGATTGCCGTTTTCGAGCAGGGAGGCGCTGCTGATGTCGGGCACCTTGCCCAGTCGCGGATCGAGCGGACGGACGTCCAGATCCCGCTCGCCCAGAAAGCCGCTGACGATCATGCCAAACTGCTGGCCCCGATCGCTGATCACGACCACGGGCAGGCTCTCACCCACCGCCGGGGCCGGGGGAAGTTCCAAATCGAGGACCTGCGCGGCGAGGACGAGGCCGATCGAAACCCCGTCACGATCGACATACTGACGACCTTCCAGCGTGCGGATGTCGGCGTGGCTGCAGGAGAGAATCTGGTCGATGCGGGTGAGCGGGAAGGCATAGGGCTCCCCGCCGATGTCAACCAGCAGCGCCCGGATCACCGACATGGTGATCGGCAGCTGCAGCGTGAACACGGTCTGCCGGCCGGACTGGGTCATCACCCGCACGCTGCCCCCCACGGCTTTCACCATGGTTTGCACCACATCGAGGCCGACGCCCCGTCCAGAAATCTCGGTGACAACATGCTTGGTGGAGAACCCGGGCAGGAACAGGAACTCCAGCAGTTCCGCCTCCGTGAGCCGGTCTGCAACCTGGTGCGCGACGAGCCCGAGGGCGAGTGCCCTCGTCCGAATTGGTTCGATGTCGATGCCCGCGCCATCGTCCGTGATCGTGATCTGGAGCATGCCGGCGCGATGCCTCGCCTCGAGCAGAATCGTGCCCGTGGGGGGCTTTCCGGCGGCTTCCCGGCGGTCTGGTGGCTCGATTCCATGGTCGAGCGCATTGCGGATGAGGTGAGAGAGCGGCGCCTCGAGCTTTTCGAGGATGTCGCGGTCAACGCCGGTCTGGTCGCCGCGGACGTCCAGCCGCACCTGCTTGCCGAGGGATCGCGACACGTCGCGGACCATCCGGGGAAAGCCGCGGATGCCATCGGCGAGCGGCCGCATCCTGCTGGTGAGGACCTCGTGGTGCAGCCTGCTGGAAAGGTCTTCGTTGCGGCCGGCGAAGCCTTCGAATTCCTCGCAGTGCCTCGTGAGCCCGGAGAGCACGGTGTCGGCCTGGTCGCGAAGGGTGGCGAGCATCGCGGCTTGCGAGGCGGCCGCCTCCCGGTCGCTGCGATCGAGTCGCTCGTCGAGTGCCGCGATCGTGTTGCAGAGTTTCACCTGCGTGCTGCGGAGCGCAAGGAGGCCGTCGATGAAGGAGCGCAGCTGCCGCGACTCGACCAGTGATTCGCCGGCGAGTCCGACCAGACGGGTGAGGCTGTCGGCGGAGACCCGTACCACCCGGTCGGCCGACTCGAGGGCCGCCGGTGGGGAGGCCGCAGGGCTGACCGGGGAACTCACGGGGGAACTGGCAGGGGCGGCAAGGACCGCCGCCAGTCTCGCGACCAACTGATTGGCCCGCTCCGGCCATGGTCCGTCCGAAATCAACGCGTCGTCGGCCCGGGCGATCGAGCCGAGAAAATCGCTGCCCGCCAGCAGCACGTCGGCATGCTCAGGACGCACCGTGAAGGCCCCCTTGCCGGCCGCCACGAAGACTTCCTCCATGGCGTGAGCAACCCGCACGGCTGGTTCGAGGCCGATGATCCTCGCGGCGCCCTTGAGCGAGTGGGCGGCACGCATCATCGATTCGATCGCGGCCGGGGAGTGTTCCAACTCCTCGATCGCCAGAACGCCCGCCGACAGCACGGCCGTCTGCGTGTCCGCCTCCAGGCGGAACAGATCCAGCATCGAGAATTGACTCAGGTCTTGCACAGCACGAACTCCTGCAAACTCCTGGCCGCCGTGGCCCGTCATCCCGAGATCCGTCTCTGCAGCCCGTCCAGCAGTCTGGCCTCGTCGAGCAGGCCCACCGTCCTGTCCCGCCAGGCAAAGAGTGCCACCGTCGCACGCGTGTCCGCGCCGCTGACCGTCGCCGGCACGTCGCGCAACGATCGTCCTGGAACACGGTCCACGCCCGCGACTTCGTCCACGCGGAACGCCCAGAGTGCGGCCGTGCGCTCGACCACGAGCAGGCGTGCCGAGGAAACCGCCGCCGGTGGTTCCGTGGCCGGCGCATCCATCCCCAGGACACCCTCGAGCCTGACGCACAGCCGCAGCTGCCCGCGGATGTTGACGATTCCGGCGAGCACAGGGCCCGAGCGATGGGGCAGGCGGTGCACCTGCCGTGGCGGGGTGACTTCGACGACCGCGGCAGTGGGCAAGGCTAGCCACTCGGTACCGAGCCGGAAGATGAGCACGCTCCTGGCGTCGGCATCGACAGCCACCTCGGGCTGCTCGAGGATCTCCCGCCATGACTCGAGGTAGCCCGCAGGCGCGGGACGGTCGAAGAAGCGTCGGGCTGCGGCGGACAGGACAGGGCAGTTGCGACAGTGAATGAAGGTCTTCAGTTCGGGGCAGCTGCGATCTCCGGTCACGCCGATGTGACGCCAGCAGTCTGCCATCGGCGCCACCACCTGGCGGTCTTCGATCGCGATATCGTGGCTCATGATGCCCCTCTTCGGGACCGCACCCGGGCGGCGGACTGGCGGTAGTGCTCCGCCATCTGATCATCCCCTCGCTGCTTCGCCATGACTGCCAACGACATGAACGCTTCGTCGTGAGCTGGGTCCATGTAGAGCGCCTTGTGGAAAGAGGCCTCAGCGCGGTCGAGGTCGTCAGCCGCCTGGTGCAGCATGCCCATCAGGAAAAAGACCGCTGCGGAGGGGCCGGCGGCCTGCTGCTGCCGACGGCATGCCTCCATCGCCTCGGCGTGGCGGCCGGCGTTGGCCAGTTCGTGCGCTTGTTGAAGCAGTTCGTCACGCGTCAGAGATTTTGGTTCGACTGCCTCGCTCGCGTCTGAAGCACGCGGGGCAGTCGCGTTGGTCGGCCGTTGCACCGGTGGGGGAACGGGGAGGCGAGCCGTCGCCCGCCCGCCGCGTTGCAACGCGAACACCGTATTTTCAGCGACTGGAGTCCATGAGCCCTTGAGAATCGGAGGCTCGGCGGCACCCAGCATGAGGAAGCCATTCGGGGCGAGCAACCGGTCGAGCGTCTGCTCCACGCGGTTGCGGGCGGCTGCAGTCAGGTAGATCAGCAGGTTGCGACAGAAGATGACATCGTAGGGCCGGCTGTCGGCAGTGAATGATTCGTCGAGCAGATTGCCCCAAGAGAAGTTCACCAGCTTCCGCACGGTCTCGTCGAGTTTGGCAGCCGACCCCTGCACGCGAAACCAACGATCGCGGAAGGTGAGGTCGGCGCCGCGGAAGGCGTTGGCCGAGTAGCTCGCCGCCGCCGCCCGCCGCAGGGCCGCATGGCTCACATCGACCGCATCGATTTGGAACTGATCGGCGGAGAGGCCGGCTTCGAGAAGCGTCAGGGCCACCGAATAGGGCTCCTCGCCGGCGGCGCAGGGGGCGGAGAGGATGTGGAGCGGAGCCTGACCTGGGCTGGCGGCGAAGGTGGCGGCACGCTGCCGGAGTACATCGAAGATCTGAGGGTCTCGAAAGAACCAGCTCTCCGGTACGACCACCTCGTCGATGAACCGATCTCGCTCTGCGTCATCGCGGGTGAGGCGGGCGAGGAAGACCGCTTCGTCGGGTTCGCCGCAGGCACCCATCCGCACCCGCACGGCACGGGCGATGGCGGTGCTGCCCACGGTGTGCGCATCGAGCCCAATCCAACGCTCCAGCAAGGCCTCGGCAGGGCTGCGCGCCGATGTGGGGCTGGTGGCGACAGGATGTGTGACGTCGGCATGCATGGCGAAGCCAGTTAATATGACGCGGATTGGTCACCCGTCGATGCAGGGGCAGGGGCGACGAGGCCGGCCAACAGTGCCGCGGGCAGAAGCCGCTCGACATCGAGCACCTGGACGGTGCGGCCACCGATCCGCAGCAGACGGCCGAGGGCAGGGGCGTCGGCCGCGGGCAACGCGGGCAACGAAGTCTCAACCTCGGCACTGGAACAGAGCGACACCACGTTCTCCGCTGCCACGCCCAGCCGGATGCGTTGATCCCCAGTCCCAGTCGAGCAGGGGCCAAGGGAAAACTCCACCACGATCACCCGTGTGCTCAGCGTTTCGCGGAGCGGCGTGTCGATCAGCAGCCGCCCCAAGTCAACAAGTGGGATGAGACGACCTCGATGCGTGAAGATGCCGCGGATGAAGTCGGGCGTGCGGGGGATCGGCCGCGCGGCCACGCAAGGCACCACCTCGACCACCCGACGCGACTCGATCGCGTAATCCTCTGCTCCGATGGTGAATGTGAGCAGTTGCATGAGCGGGTGAATGCGGCAGAGGCGGGGGAGGAGTGGACTGTCCGTGCCGTCAGATCGTGAACCGCGATACTTCTTCCTTGAGGTCGCCCACCGCGCTGCGAAGGTGGGTTGTCGCCTTGTTGAAGTCTTCGAGCGACGACGCCGTGCGCGACGCCCCTTCCGAGAGTCGGATCATGGCCTCGCGGATCTGCGCCGCACCCTGTGACTGTGCCCGCATGCCCTCGGTGACCTGTTCGAAGCGGCCGTTGATGCCGTGCACCGCCGAGATGATCTCCCCCAGCTTCGAGGACACGTCGCTGATCTCGCTGACGCTCGACCGGACCTGACCCGCGAACTTGTCCATCTCCATCACGCCGGCCGAAACGCTGTGCTGCATCTCCTTGACCATCTGCTCGATATCGAGCGACGCCACTGCCGTCTGGTCGGCCAGCCGGCGGATCTCCCGGGCCACCACCAGGAAGCCCGCGCCATATTCGCCCGCCTTCTCTGCCTCGATCGCCGCGTTGATGGAGAGCAGGTTCGTCTGGTCGGCCACCTTCGTGATCGTGGTGACGGCGAGGTTGATGGTCGAGGCCCGCTCGCTGATCTGGGCCAGCTTGGAGCTGAACGACAGCGTGCTGTCGGCGAGTTGCCGCATGGTGCCATCCATGCTGGCCAGATTCTTCCGGCCGTCGGTCGCCATCAGGCCCGTGTGGGCGGCCATGTCGTTGACCTCGGTCATCGTCCGCAGCAGTTCCTGACTGGTGGCTGAAATCTGCTTGACCGCTGCGACCGCCTGGCTCGTCGAGGCGCCGTAGTCGGCGATCACCTGCTGCTGCTCGCTGGAGGTGGCCTGGATCGCCGTGGCCGTTGAGATCAGCGCCACCGACGATTTCTGGATCCGCCCGATCAGCCCGCGCAGGTTGTTGTTCATCGCCTGAATAGCCGAGAGGAGGATGCCCGTTTCGTCGTCACCGGTGCCGCCGACGTCGCCGGGGAGTCCCGCGGCCCGCAGGTCGCCTGCCGCCACCCGCCGGGCTACGGTCACGGCCGCCTGGATCGGCGTGGAGAAGCTCCTTGCCAAGGCGAGGGCCGCGAGCGTGACACCGAGAATCGTGGCCAGCGAAAGGCCGATGATCGCGGCCCGCTGCCACCGCAGCAGCGCATAGGCTTCGCTCGCGTCCTGCTTGACGCACAATCCCCAGTGGAAGGTGGGTAGGAACCGCCAGGCGGCGACCACGCTCTGGCCTCGGTAGTCGATCGCCGGCCCGTAGCCCTCTTCGCCGGAGGCCGCCCGCTGGGTCGCGGTTCCACGCGTTGTCCCGAGGGGAATCCGCTTGCGGAACGCCGCATCGGCCTCGTGCCGCAACGGCGCGGTGACCAGCACATTGTCGCCCTGCCGTTCGCTCGTCACGATCTCGCCGGTCGTGCCCAGGCCCCCCAGGTCGGAGATCATCTGCCAGATCCGTTGTGGCCCCAGCCCCAGTGCCAGAACGCCGACGACCCGACCATCATCGATGATCGGGCTCGTCACAAAAGCCACATACTCCCCGGCAGTGCCAACCGACTGGAAACCGCTGAGCTCGGTCTGCTGCGTGGAGCGTGACCTCTCGAAGCACGCGGCAAGGGGCGTTGCTGCGGGACCGCCTGCCAGTACCGAGGAGCCGAGCGGCAGCGAATCGTCCAGAGCGAGCACGATCCGCCCCGTGGCGTCGATGACGAGCAGGTGCGAGTATCCGAACGCCTTTGCTGCATGGGCAAGAAAACCGGCGACCTCCGACTTGGCTTCGCCAACGCCCTTCCGCAGGGTAGGAGTCGCCTCGGCGGTGCCGGTAGCGGCGGTGATCGATCCCAGTTCGCGGGCGGCTCGGATCACGTCGGGTTCGCCGGCGAGTGCCCTCCCGTCGCGGAGGCGTTCCTGCGCGAATGACTCCAGTTCGCCAGCCTTGGACGCGGCGGTGCGGACCAGAACGTCACGGATGGAGTTCTCAAGCGCGCTGGAGGCGATCTGGGCGGTGATCGCCGTCAGGATCACGCAGGGAATGAGCGCGATCATCAGAAACCAGAACAGAAGCCTGCGGGCGATGGATCGCTTGATTGCGGCTGCAGCTGGCGCGGGGCCCGGGAGCATCAGGTCGCCTGGCGGTGTGTCTGCCGCAGATGGGCCCGGCGCCACCGAAGGAAAAGACTGCATGGTGGTGTCGGCACAAGCCGGAGGGGAAGCGTGCAGAAGGGACTTGGCGTTCCGGCATTGCGCCGGTCGCCCCCTGCAATCTTTGCCCATCTTTCGCGGCGGTGCGATTTCTTGGCACCGGAAATTCTTCGCCCAGCGTCAAAGCCGGCAGAATCGGCACCATGCACCCGGCAGGAACGGGGAGCGACGCGTCCCCGAAGGCGAATCAGCCCGCCTTGATCCGAATCGGGGCCGCGGCATCCTCGTCGGGCACCCGTAGCCGTAGCGTCGCGGCCGGCGGAGCCCGTCGCTCCTGAACGAATCCACGGGTGCCGGCGGAGAGAAAGTCGAGCAGCTGCGTGACGGGCCCGTTCGTGAACTCGGTCCGCAGGGCCTCCAGCACATCCTTCCAAGGCAGTCCGCGTCGGTAGATGAGCCGATAGGCCGACTTGAGCGACGTGATGTCCTCGGGCGTATGCCCGCTCCGTCGCAGTCCGACGATGTTGAGTCCGACGATGCAGCCGCTCTGCCCGTCGAGAAGCATGAACGGTGGCACGTCCTGCACGACGCGGGCGTGGCCGCCCACCATGGCCAGGCGACCCACGCGGCAGAACTGGTGTACGGCGACGGCCCCCGACACGAAGGCCCGATCCGCGACCGAGACATGGCCGCCGAGCATGGCCCCGTTGGCGAAGATGGCGTGGTTGCCGACCGTGCAGTCGTGGCCAAAATGCCCGCTGGCCATCACGTAATTACCGTTGCCGACCGTTGTTGCGGTCTCCGGCTTGAGGGCCCTATGGATCGTGACGTGTTCACGAAATACGTTGCCCTCACCAATCACCACCCGGCCGATGTGCTGGGGTCGGCCGGCGTGCTGGGGAGCACCGCCAATCACGCAATGCTCGCAGAATTCGTTTTGTGGGCCGGCCTTCACGCCAGATTTCACCACCGCTCCCGAAGCGACCGTGCAGTGGTCGCCGAGTTCGACGTCAGCCTCCACGCTGGCAAACGCACCGATGCTCACGCCGACGCCCAAACGGGCCTCGGGACTCACGTTCGCCAACGGATGAATGCTCACGGGATGTTCCACGCCGGTTGAGGGCCGCCGTTGCCGCGATTGCCGCGGTCGGGTCGGCGGAAACCGCCGACGAAAGCGTCTTATCGGCTTATCTGGATGCTCGATTCAATGTCAATTTGGCTGGGATCGCAGAGTCACCCCCTCCTCTCCCGGCTCGCCAGACTCCGGAAAGTCGCTACACTGCGGCCTCGATCGACTTTTTGCCGAGGAGATTTACACGATGACGACCTGCGACGACCGGTATGCAGCCGCGGAAGCCCTTAAAAATGAGGGAAAACTTGCCGAGGCAGTAGCCGCTCTGGAGGGGGTGATCGCGGATCACCCTAGCTTCACACTCGCTCACTCCGCACTGGCCGCCTGGTGCACGCGGCTGGATCGGCACGAAGAGGCGATCCAGCATGCCCGGAGGGCGTGTGAGTTGGAGCCTAACGATCCCTTCAGCTACACCGCGCTGAGCGTGGCCTGCATGCGTGGTGGCCGCATCGCCGAGGCGGAAGACGCCTTGGCCAAGTCACGATTGCTGCAGGGCGGTCACTGAGAACGGTCCTTGGGGGAGGTTCTTGGGAGCAACGGCCCGGACTCGCCGGCCCTGCATCACTCACCCAGCGAAGCTTCGATGGCCCTGAGACGCTGCTGATCGCTGGCGGAAAGCTGGCGGGTGACAAACCCACGTCTCTTTGCCTCTGCGAGCGCCTGGCGGGCAGCATCGAGCTGGTCCTGTGAGGCCAGTGCCGCCGCGAGGTGGAGGTATTTCGTGGCCGTTGGCACCAGGAGGGCCTCCTTGAGATCGGCAATCGCTTCCTGCCCCTTTCCTGCCGCCAGCAACACG
>JBBAVO010000021.1:0-22361 GCA_040397635.1 Pirellulales bacterium | reverse complement strand
GCGCTCACCTCGCTGCCCGCCTGCGAGAAGCGGAAGATGTTGTCCACGAAGAGCAGCGTGTCGGCGCCGGTCGTGTCGCGGAAGTATTCGGCCATGGTAAGCGCGGAGAGAGCAACGCGGAGGCGGGCTCCCGGCGGTTCATTCATTTGGCCGAACACCATGCAGGTCTGCTCGATGACGCTGCGGCCCGTGTCGCCGATCTTGGCCTCTTGCATTTCGAGCCAGAGGTCGGTGCCCTCGCGGGTTCGCTCACCGACGCCGGCAAAGACCGAATAACCGCCGTGGGCGCTGGCGATGCGGGCGATCAGTTCGGTGAGGATAACCGTCTTGCCCAGACCGGCACCGCCGAAGAGGCCGGCCTTGCCGCCGCGAACGAACGGCGTCAGGAGGTCGATTACCTTGATGCCCGTCTCGAAAAGCTCGGTCTTCGTGGACAGTTCGGTGACCGGCGGGGGATCGCGATGGATCGGCCAGCGTTCCGCCGTCTTGACCTCACCGCGGTTGTCGATCGGTTCGCCGAGCAGGTTGAAAACGCGTCCGAGCGTGGCCGGGCCCACCGGCACGGAGAGCGGTCCCCCGGTATCGATCACATCCGCACCCCGAATGAGCCCGTCGGTGCTGCCCAGCGCCACGCACCTCACCTTGCCACCACCGAGATGCTGCTGCACCTCGCCGACGAGGTGCAACGACACACCCTTCTTCTCGCTGTCGATACGCACGGCGTTGTAGATCGCGGGGATGCTGTCTTCCGCGAACTCGACGTCGAAGGTCGAGCCGATCACCTGCGTGACGTGTCCGATGGTTCTGCCTGCTGCCTTGGTCGCCGTCGCCATGATGGTTCCTGTTCGTGTAACGATCGAAAGAGTTGAGTGTCGTAGGGAATATGGTGGAGGGATGGATTCGGAGGGTACGTTTGGCCTGCGTGCTATTGCTTCAACGCCTCGACGCCACCGAGGATTTCCATGATCTCGCCCGTAATCTGGGACTGCCTCGCCCGGTTGTAGCGGCGTGACAGGTTTTTGATGAGGCCGGCGGCGTTTTCACTGGCCGCCTTCATGGCAACCATGCGGGCCACCTGTTCGCTCACGGCCGAATCCAGAAAGCACTTGAAGAGCCGTGACAGGAAGCTCGCCGGCAGGATTTCCTCGAGGATGCTCTCCGCCGAGGGGTAGAAGTCATATTCCTGTGAAGCCAACTGGGTCGTCGCCGTTCCAGACGCAGCCCCAGCCCCAGCCGGAACCGCGCCAGCGATCTCCGGGGCCTTGAGCGGCAGGAGCATCTCGGTGACCGCTTCCTGCCGGGCAATGCTGTGAAACCGTGTGTAGACGACGTCGAGGCGATCGATTTTTCCTGCGGCATAGGCCTCGAGGTAGGCTCGGCCAATCGGCATCACGGCGTCGAACGCGGGCTTGTCCTCGAACGACGTATACCGCTCGTCCATGTGGATGCCGCGGAACTTGAGTGCTGAAATCCCGCGTTTGCCGGAGACGGCCACATCGGTATCGACCTGCTCGCTCCGCCACTGGCCGAGGATCGCCACCGACTGCCGGACGATGTTGGAGTTGTAGCCACCGCAGAGGCCGCGGTTGCCCGACAGCACCAACACGGCGGTCCGCTTCGTGGGCCGAACGTCGAGCAATGGGTGGACGACGTCGGCTCCCACGCTGGCGATGTTCTCGAGGATCTTCACCAACTGCTTTGTGTAATCCCGCGCGGCGACCGATCGGTCCATCGCCTTTTTGAACCGCGCGGTGGCGATCAGCTCCATCGTGCGCGTGATCTTGCGGATGTTCCTTACGGAACGCCTGCGTCGATCGAGTGCTCTCGCCTTGGCCATGCTGTTACACCTTCAGTCGGGTTCGCAATCGGGTTCGCAACTACTTCGCCGTACCGGCTAGCGACCGTGAGCCGCCAGTCGAGCCTGCCCCCATGCCATTCTTGGCGGCCCACTGCCGCTTGAACTCCGCGATCGCAGCTTCCAGTTGCCGCTCCGACTCGGCGTCGAGTTCCTTCGTCTGCTCCATTTTTGCACGGAGATCCGGAGTCTGGTCGCGAACAAAGAGGAGGAACCCCTTCTCCCACTCGGCGACTTCCTCGCGCTTCACCGCGTCGAGGTGACCGCGGGTGCCGGCGTAGATGCTCAGCACTTGGTCCACCACGTCCATCGGCTGATATTGGCCCTGCTTGAGCAGTTCGACCATGCGGTAGCCGCGATCGAGCCGCGACTGCGTGGCCGCGTCGAGGTCTGTGCCGAGCTGGGCGAATGCCTCAAGTTCTCGGAAGCTTGCCAGGTCAAGACGCAGGCCGCCGGCGACCTTCTTCATGGCCTTGGTCTGGGCCGCACCACCGACGCGCGACACCGAGATGCCCACGTTCATGGCCGGACGCTGGCCGGCGAAAAAGAGATCGGGCTGCAGGTAAATCTGGCCGTCGGTGATCGAGATCACGTTCGTGGGGATGTAGGCCGAAACCTCACCTTCGAGCGTTTCGATGATCGGCAACGAGGTGAGCGAACCGCCCCCCTTCTCCTTCGACAGCTTCGCCGACCGCTCGAGCAGGCGGCTGTGGGCATAGAACACGTCGCCCGGATATGCCTCGCGGCCCGGCGGGCGCCGCATCAGCAGCGACAGCTGACGATACGCCGTGGCCTGCTTCGAAAGATCGTCGTACACGATCAGGGCATGTTCGCCGTTGTACATGAAGTATTCGGCCATCGCGGTGCCGGAGTACGGGGCGATGTATTGCAGCGGAGCTGCGGTGCTGGCCCCGGACACGATCACCGTGGTGTAGTCCATCGCGCCATACTTCCGCAGGATGTCGATGGCGACCGCCACCGATGAATCCTTCTGCCCCACGGCGACGTAGAAGCACTTCACGCCGCTGTTCTTCTGGTTGATGATCGCGTCGATGCCGATGGCCGTCTTGCCGGTCTTGCGGTCGCCGATGATCAACTCGCGCTGGCCGCGGCCGATCGGAGTCATGGCGTCGATCGCCTTGATGCCCGTCTGGAGCGGCTCGCGGACAGGCTGCCTATCTGCCACGCCAGGGGCAAGCGTTTCGACGGGACGCCGATGCTCGGTGACCACCGGCCCCTTGCCGTCGAGCGGATTGCCGAGCGGATCAAGTACGCGGCCGATCACAGCGTCGCCCACCGGTACGCTGAGCAGTTTGCCGGTGCTCCGCACCTCGTCCCCTTCGGTGACTTTCAGGTAATCGCCGAGGATGATCACGCCGACCGAGTTTTCCTCGAGGTTGAACGCCAGTCCGGTGACGCCGCCGGGGAATTCGACCATTTCACCGGCCATCACGCCGGAGAGGCCCCACACCCGAGCGATACCGTCGCCGACCTCGAGCACGCGACCGACCTCGCGGACGTCGATGCCCGACTCGAACCGGTCGATTTCCTCACGCAGTACCGAGGCGATCTCGTCCGTATTGAATTTCATGAATGCTCCTCTGCTTCAGGCGTGCCCTGAGCCGCACAAGGCTCGTGGCAACGGAATGGTCATAGACAGTGTCGGCGATCCGCACGATGAGGCCGCCGATCAGTTCAGGATTGACGATAAAGGTGGGGCTCAGGCTCGAGCCGATGGCCTGTTCGACCGAGGCCACGATCTGGCTCTGTTCGGCAGAGTCGAGCGGCTGGGCCGTGGTGAAGGTGGCCTGGCGGCGGCCTTCCAGTTCGTCGGCCTGCCGACGGGCAGCCGCGACAACATGAGAAAGGATGCCAAGCCTGCCGTGTCGAGCGAGGACGTGCAGCGTGTGGAGGGTCGTGGGGAGCACCCGGCCCGCGCAGATCCTGTTGATGACAGCCGACTTCTCCTCGGGCGTCACCTTCGGCGAGTCGAAGACGAGTTGTGCCTTCGGCACCTTGGGAAGCACGTCGTGGACCATGCCCGCAAGTTCGTCGATCACCTCGTGCCGGCACTGCTTCCGGTCGGCGGCCTCGATGATCGCCTGCGCATAAACCTTCGACAGACGCTCCACGCCGATGTCGGTGGGACCATCGGCGGCCTGCTGTGCCGCGTGGTGATCGTGAGAGTCGCTGGTCGCGCTGGTCATACTGGTCATGGCAGTGGCCTCAGTTGACGCTGGGTTTTGTGCCGATGCCGGCGACCGAATCGCGGACGAGCCGGGCCTGATCGTCGCGGCCCAGCTTTTCCCGGAGGAACTTGCCGGCCACTTCAACAGCAAGGTCAGCGGCCCGGTCGGCGATCTGTGCGAGAGCGTCGTCCTTTGCCAGGCCAATCTCATGGCGAGCGCGGGCCTGCTCTTCGTCGGCCGCCTTGCGGGCTTCAGCGACGATTGCCTGGCGGGTTGTATCGGCGTCGCGACGTGCTTCGTCCAGCATTCCACGAACCTCGTCAGTCGCTTCGGCCAGTCGCCGCTCATAGGAGGCCAGCATCCGCTTGGCATCCTCGTTTGCGGCTTGGGTGGACGCGATCATATCGGCGATGCCCTGCTCCCGCTTCTCCAGGCCCTGCATGATGGGCTTCCAGGCGAAGGCACTCAACAAGCCGAGGAGCGTCATGAAAACGGCAAACGACCACAGAGCCAGATCCGTTTGAAACCAGGCCGGGCTCTCGAAATCGGCCTGCGTCACGCCTGCCGGAGCGGATGTGCCGATCTCGGCGTGGTGACCATGACCGGCATGACCGCGGTCTCCGGGGGCCGCATGGTCCTTCTCGTGATTCGGTCCATGATCTTTGTCGCTCGCGCGGACGTCAGCGGCCACGGCCGCCCGATTCAACACCGGACCGATCGAGAGGCCGGCCACCATGCAGGCGACGCCAAGGGCTGAAAAAGCCCTGACGGCGGCGAGATCAAGAAATGCGAACAGTTTCAAGGGACAACTCCGGAGAGTGGCGACTGACGACAGACACAACCAACAAAGATAACGGGACTCAAAAACAGACAAAGGGACTTAAAAACACGGGCGTACCGGAACGCAGCAGAACGATCCACGGACGATCGTGCCACGGCAGACCCGGGACAACCGGCCGCATGCGCCCGCCCTGTGCAGGATCGGGGCGCGGGTGGGAATGCGGTTTTCACGCATTCCCACCCCGTGCCCTCGGATTCCTGTGGAGCGGGCTTCTGCTGCCGCGTTCTTACTTCGTCGAGCAGATGAACAACGCGTAGAACGTGAAGCCCTCGATGAGGGCCGCCGCGATGATCATCGCTGTCTGGATGCTGCCCGACACCTCGGGCTGGCGAGCCATGCTCTCGTAGGCCGAGGCCGCGAGTTTGCTGATGCCGTAGGCGGCACCGATCACCACCATGGCCACGCTGAACGGCGCGGTCAGTTCGATGAGCGAACGGCCGACACCGGCGGCGGATTCCTGAGCGCTTGCGAAGTCGGCAAACACGAACGTGAGGGCCACGGCGGCCAGGACGCTGAGAGTGCGGGCGGAAAAGATCGATCGAATCATCACGGGATCAAGCTCCTTGCAAAACGAGGATCCCAGGGCCGAGCCCCGGAACCAAGAAATGAAAACCCAGAAATGAAAACCCAAAGTTGAAAACGAGAGAGGCAGGGACGAATCGCGAAAACAGACGGAAATGTGTGCGGTTGATGGTGAACGGGTTTTGCGGATTGTGCTCGCAACTGCCCGCCGAAGTCCGGTTGTTCTACGGAATTTCTGACGTTTTTGAAGGCCAGTTCTTGCAGATCGCTTTTTTGGCTGAGTGTTGAGTTCGGGGCCGCCTCCCAGGCAGCCGCGAAGACCATCAGTGCTGGTGCACGGATGCCCCGATGAACAGGGCTGACAGGAAGGTGAAAATATAGGCTTGAAGGAACGCCACGAACAGTTCTAGCAGGCTGAACAACGCACTGCTCACGACGCTGATGCCGGTGACGGTTGCCCACATGCCCATCGAGTAGGACGCGGCCGCCGAGATCATTCCCATGATCCCCAGCAGCACGAGGTGGCCAGCCACCATGTTGGCGAGCAGTCGCACCGCGAGGATGAGGTGCTTGATGCAAAGGCCGAGAATCTCGATCGCAAAGATCATCGGCTTGAGAACGATCGCGATCGGCAGCGGCAGGTCCATCGACGGCACCTGATTGCCGAAAAAGCCGAGAAAACCGAATTTAAGCATGCCTGCGACCAAAACCGTGGCAAGCGTCACGCCGGCAAGGGCAAGAGTGACAGAGAATGAGGCCGTCGGCGACCCCGCCCAGGGCACCATGCCCATCAGGTTGCAGCCGAGCACAAAGAAGAAGAGCGTCCAGAGCAGCGGCACAAACCTGTCGCCGGTGTGGACGGCGGCAGCATGAGCGTGACCAGCAGCGCCATGACTCGGCGCATGGTCGTGGTCGTGGTCGTGGTCGTGGTCGTCACCGTGATCGTGTCCATGGTCGTCGATCGCCGGTCGGGCGATGTTGTCTCTAATAAACACCAGCATCGACTCGAACAGATTCAGCATCGGACCCTTCGGTGCCGCCCCCGTCCGCAGCCGCGACGCGACCCACGTGAAGATCAGGAACATCAGGGCCGCGACGACGAGTTCGAGGATCATGTACTTGGAGATCGCAAATCCGGACTTCACCGCGTACAGACTCTGCAGTTCGGCGAAGGGCTGCGGAATCAGGATCTTTCCGTCCAGCGCATCGTTGAAAGCGGCGACGTCGGTGATGTCGGGGCTGCCGTTCCGCAGGAAAGCAGGCACTTCGTCCAGGGTTTTCCAGCCGTGCCGCCACAGTGCCTTCGGCACTTCGAAAAAGTAGCAGTCCTTCAGATGGTAGATCGGATTGGCTGACATGGGCTCGGGAATTCCTCGGGCTGCCGAAACGGGAGCGGAGAGTGTGCCGTGTGGGGCCCCGTCTGGTCAATGCGGCCGTGTCTCGTCGCCCTGAGGCGACTGTCGCACCATGATGTGCAGAAGAATGTCGGTGGCAAGCAGGGCCAGATAAAAAACAACCAGAATGGGGGCGGCGCCGGCCTCCACGGGCTTATTCTGTGGGGCAGAAAGCCAGGCCAACGCGACCAATGGGGGCATGATTCGCAGCGTGATCGCCGCCAGAGGTGCGGCCACGGCGACCGCCGGGGCGGCGATTGGCAGTCGCGTCACGATCCAGGCGACCAGAGCCCCCGGAAGGCAGGCCGCGGCAGCAAAAGCGATCGCCGACCGCCACCCGGGGCGATCGGGGCCTACCGCCAGGGCGACGGATGCAACACCCGCCGCGGTGCCCAGGAGGGCCGCCACGCCCAGCATTGTCAGTCGCCGGCCAGAGTGATTGGGGTGGTGGGCGGCGCGATCGTCTTGGGGCATGGTTAATCCTTCGGCTCGGCCGCGATCTGACTGAGCCAGTAGAGCGATGCCGCAAACCCCAGCAAAAAGCCGGCCGGCCCGAGCACCCGCAGGCCGAATCGATCGTCCGCCCAGCCGCCGATCACTCCCGGCAGGAACATGGCGATGCCAATGGCGATGATACGCGACGCCCAGACCATGGCCTCGCCAACATGCGAGCCCCGGTCGTGCCGCTGGCGGTGTCTGGGGGCGGTCGTGGACGGCTCGTGCGGGAGACGGCGTCGTTCCTCGTCGGGGTTCATTCCGATTAGAATACCCAGCGGTCCCACCTCAGTTGAGGCCGCACTTCAATTTCGGCGTCGTCTTCGGCACTCCCGCCCCGGCTCGACGCGTCGCATCCCGCCATATCTCGTCCTATCTCGTCCTATTGCGTCCTACTCCCGTCATGGCCCATCGCAAAAACCGCCGCCGTCGCCGCCAACGCCGTGGAGATGCTGGTGCTTCCGTCGCCGCCGTGGCGACGTCGGGTCTCCCCAGTTCGACCCTGCGGATGCTTGGCTGCGATGGAGATACCTGCCAGGAGACCGTTGTCCTGCGGCCGGAAGAACTCGCCATCGCACGCGAGAAGTGGCCGGTCGTCTGGATCGACGTCGAGGGGCTGGACGATGCCGAGGCGATCCGCATGATCGGCGATGTGTTCCAGATCGGCGACCTGGCGCTCGAGGATGCCACCACCCCCGACGAGCGGCCCAAGGTGGAGGTGTTCGGGCATCAGGTGCTCGTGGCGGTGCGGATGGCGAGGTTCGACGGCGAAGTGATCGTCACCGATCCGGTCTGTCTTTTTCTGGGCGACCGCTACCTGATCACGTTTCGCGACCGGCTCACCCAGGACGGATTCGACGGCGTCAGGCAGCGTATCCGCCATGGTCGCACGCGGATCGGCCATCTCGGCGCTGACTCGCTCTGCGCCCTGCTGCTCGACCAGGTTGTTGACGGCTATTTCCCGGTACTGGAGCAGTTTGGCGACCGGCTCGAGTTGCTCGAGGACGAGGCACTGAACAATCCCAGCCGCGACTCGCTCGTGCGGATCCACGACGTGCGGAACGACCTGATGACGCTCCGCCGGGCCCTCTGGCCCACCCGCGACGTGCTCCATGCCCTCGGCCGCGAGCAGACCCCGTTTGTGGGCGACCACGCACGAACCCACTTTCGCGATTGCTATGACCACACCATGGAACTGCTCGACCTGATGGAGAGCTATCGCGAGATCGGCGCCGATCTGCGGGACATTTACCTGGCGAGCCTCAACAACCGCATGAACGATGTGATGAAGTTGTTAACGGTGATCGCCACCATCTTCATGCCGCTCACCTTCATCACCGGCTACTACGGCATGAACTTCGACACCGATTCGCCCTGGAACATGCCGCTCCTCCGCTTCCGATACGGTGGCCTGGTCGCTGCTGCGATCATGGTGGCGACGACCGTCGGCATGGTCGTGGTCTTCTGGCGCCGCGGCTGGCTGAAACGCTGGCACTGAATACACGCAAAACGGGCCATCCATGGCCCCGTTTTGCTTGGCGGGCCTCCGCCCGCTGGCGCGAGGCCGCCATCCAGGCGGCCAGCGTCAAGCCGCCGCATCGGCGGATGCGATGTTTTTCGTGAACACTTCACTCGCGGCCGAGCAGGAAGAACGTCCGCATCACGCCCTTGCCCTTCACCGTCACCTCGCCGCGGTCGGCGAAGCGGAATCGGTCGGCCAGCAGCAGTCGCGTCGCCTCCGAGACGTGGATTCGCGACGGCTCGCCGTGGGATTCCATCCGGCTGGCGAGGTTGACCGTGTCGCCCCACAGGTCGTACGTGAACTTGTGCCGCCCGATGACACCCGCAACGACCGGCCCTGAGTGGATGCCGATCCGGACTTCGAGCCCCAGACTGCGGTTGGTCATGACGTCGCGGAAAGCCTCCTGCATTCCGATCGCCATGGCCGCCACCGCGTCGGCGTGATCGGACCGGGGCACCGGCAGCCCGGCCACGGCCATGTAGGCGTCGCCGATCGTCTTGATTTTTTCGACCCCGTGGATGGAGGCGAGGTGGTCGAACGCGGAGAAGATTTCGTCGAGCAGGCCGACCAGATGCTGGGCGTCGGTGTGCTGGGAAAATTCGGTGAATCCCTTGAGATCGGCAAAGAGGACGGTGACCTCCGGGAAGCTGTCCGCGATCGTCGATTCGCCGTTTTTGAGCCGGTCAGCGATCTTTTCGGGCAGGATGTTCCGCAGCAGTCGCTCCGACTTCTCCCGCTCGAGTTCCAGTTCGGCGAGCGAACGCTCCAGCGCCGCGAAGGCGGCGTTGCGCTCCAGCAGTCGTCGGTAGGCATCGGAGTGGACGCGAATGCGGGCGATGAGCTCGACCTGATCGGGCAGTTTGACGAGGTAATCGTTCGCCCCCGCTTCCAGGAGCCGGGCCTTGACCGTCGGCTCTTCCTGCGCGGAGAGCATGATCACTGGCACGTCGGCCGTCGCCGGCAGGCCGCGGAACTGCCGCACCATGTCGAGGCCGTCGATGCCGGGCATGACGAGGTCCTGCAGGATGACCGTCGGCCGAAACGAATCGGCGGCCGCCAATGCCTCGGTTGACTGCTGGCAGAACTCAAAGACGATGTCCGGCGGGCCTGAGAGCAGGCGTCGGACTGCGGCACCGATCATCGCCTGATCATCGATGAGCAGCACGCGATGCTCGGCCGGTGCAAGAGACGACGGAATGGCGGGGTTACCCATGCTTCGACGTCGTCCCGAACTGCAGAGGAAGGCAAGGCCAGCACGCCTCACGCGTGAGGTCTTGATTGTCCGCCACGCCGCGAGTCCAGCCCGCCGGCGCGTAAGGCCTCAATTTGCCGGCGTGTGAGGTTCATGCAAGGCAAGCCCGCCGGCGCCGCAAGGCCAGCCCCCCGGCGCGTGAGGTTCATGCAAGGCCAGCCCCCGGCGCCGCGAGGCAAGCCCACCGGCGCGTGAGGTTCATGCAAGACCAGCCCCCCGGCGCGTGAGGGATAAAAACTGGGGAACTAGGATTCGAACCTAGACTAACTGGTTCAGAGCCAGTCGTGCTACCGTTACACCATTCCCCATCGGAGGGATCCCTGTCGGCCCGCCACTCTGCCGCCACACGGATCGGGTCGATCCGTGTATGCTGTCGGCCGGTCAACGGTGGTAAAGATTACTCGGCGGGCTTGGGGCTGGCAATTCCGAGTGCCGCTTCCCGTGGGCTGTGCACCAGAGCGAGCAGGCCGTGGCGTTTCTTGAGCTGAAATCCGGATCCCGCAGTGGCGAACGCGTGTCGCTCCGCGAGGGCAGAGTCGTCATTGGCCGTCATCCGGCCTGCGATATCGTGATTGATGCCTCGGCCGTGAGCCGCCAGCACGCGGCCGTCACGATCCACGACGGCCACGCGACCATCGAAGATCTTCGCAGTCGCAACGGCACTCTCTACAACGGCCGGCCGCTTGCCGCACCGCACCGGCTTGCGGAAGGCGACCAGATTCAAATCTGCGAACAACTGCTGGTGTTCGTCTCCGGCGACCGCTCCGCGCGGGCCAATCAGGCGCCGGGTTCGAGTTCGATTTTCGGGTCGCAGACCTCGCTCCTCGACGAGGTCGTCGATGGGGCTGATCACGATTCCATCATCGTCTCGCAGTTGGCCATCGGCGAACCGGCGGGCGATGCGGAGATCGGTGAGCACGCGGAGGCCAAACTGCGTGCTGTCATCGGGCTCAACCGGGCCATCGGCTCCTCGCTCTCCCTCGACGAGGTGTTGCCACGGCTGCTCGACGGGTTGTTCCAGGTGTTTCCCCGCGCCGAGCGGGGCTTCGTGCTGCTGAGCGATGCCTCTTCGCGACGGCTCCTGCTGCGGGCCAGGAAGATCCGAGGCAGCGCCCAGGGGGGGCCCCTCCGGCTCAGTCTTTCCCTGATCGACCGGGTGGTGCAGTCGCGGCGGGCGATCCTTTCGGCCGACGCCGCCGCCGACAGCCGTTTCAATGCGAGCGAGAGCATCGTTGACTGCCGGATTCGCTCGGTGATGTGCGTGCCGTTTCTGGGAGTGGACGGGCATGTGCTTGGTGTGATTCACGTCGATTCACGCGACGTGCTCAACGGCTTTGATCAGTCCGACCTGGTAGTGCTGGCCGGGATCGCCGGCCAGGCGGCGCAGGCGGTGGAACAGGCGGTGGCCCACGACCGCCGCGTGCAGCAGGAGCAGATCAAGCGGGATCTCGAACTGGCCCACCGCGTGCAGCAGGGGCTGCTGCCGACGAAGCCGCCCGAGATCGAAGGCTACGAGGTGTTCGACTTCTATGAGCCGGCGCAGCATGTGGGCGGCGATTTTTTTGCCTATGTGCCGCTGTCGGAGGGCCGGCTGGCGTTCGTGCTGGCCGACGTCTCCGGAAAGGGAGTGTCGGCGGCGCTGGTGATGGCCGCGCTCTCGGCCGACGTCCGCTACTGCCTCGCCAGTGAACGGGATCTTGCCAAGGCCGTGTCGCTCATCAACGAGAGCTTCCTTCGCGGTGGCTGGGACGATCGGTTCGCGAGCATGGTGGTCGCTGTGCTCGATCCGCGGACGCACCATGTCACGCTGGTCAGCGCGGGCCATCTGCCCGTGTTCCTCCGCGAGGCATCGGGACGAGTCCAAATGGTCGGCACCGACCTCGGCTGCCTGCCGCTCGGCCTCGATGCCACCCGCGGGTACGAGGCCTGTGAACTCGATCTCGCTGCCGGCAGCACGCTCGTCTTCTACACCGACGGCATCAGCGAGGCGATGGATCACGAACAGCGGCTTTACGGGCTGGAACGGCTGGAGAAGGTGCTGACGGAACGGGGCGGTGGGGCGGGCGAATTGGGCCGTCGGCTGCTGGCGGACGTGGAGCGGCACGCTGCCGGTCAGATCCGCAGCGACGACATGTGCCTGATGTGCGTTGGTCGCCTGCCGACGACCAGGGGACCGGCAGAGTCTGCCCAGAGTCCGAGAGCCGTCCGGGGCAGGTCCTCCGTGAAGCCCGAGGCCTGAGCATCCGATACCACTGTCATACGCGGTGCGGCCCGAGAGGCTGACTGCCGCGGCGACGTTTCGGGTGTTCGCGAATCCGGGTGAGCGAGGGGGGAGTTGACCATGAGCTTTTTTCAGTGGCTGCGGGAAGGTGTCCGACAGGCGGTCGTGCTGGGGTTGGCCGACGCCGTGGAGGATGTTGGCACGCGGAACCAAGGGGACGACCTGGGGCCGGCCCTGGCCCAGTCGCTCCGCGAACGGCTCACCATCCACCGGGATGCGCCGCAGGAACCGACGGTGCTTGAGTCGAAGGCCTCGCCGATCGGCGCCACCTCGGGCCGCCGCCGTCTTGGTCGTTCGCTGGAGCACGCCCGCGACGGGATTCGCAAGGCCGCTTGAGCGGTCGTCGCGTCTTCTGGTCAGTTGGCGGCCGGGTTGGGACCCTTGGGCTCAATCGGCAGTGTGACAGTCACCGTCGTTCCGCGTCCCGGAACGCTCGTGATCAGCGGGTCGCCACCGAGCAACCAGGCCCGCTGGCGGATGCCCTCGATGCCGAAGCGATCCTCGGCGATCGACGTGGGATCGAAGCCGATGCCATCGTCTTGCACGACGATCCGTACGGCACCTTCGCCATACTGTTCGAGTCGCACGCTCACGGATCCGGCGTGGGCGTGCCGACGGACGTTCGACAACGACTCCTGCACGATGCGGAACATCGTCGTTTCAACATCTGGTGGCAGCCGTCGGGCCGGCAGACTGTGGGTGAATTCGACCCGTGGCACCTCGATGCGGGCCTCGGCTGCGAGCGTTTCGACGGCCTCGACGATTCCCAACTCGTCGAGGGCCGGGGGACGGAGCCCGCCGATCAGCCGTCGCCCCTCGTCGGCCGCTGCCCTCAGCAGCCGCAGGCCCTCGCGGAGTTCGCGGTTTTCACCCGGGCTGCTCAGGTCATGTTCGCAGGCCTCCAGATGCATTATCGCCCCGGCGAGATACTGGGCAATTCCGTCATGAATCTCGTAGGAGACGAGCTGCCGCTCCCGTTCCTGAATCGTGAGCAGCCGCCGCAGCACGTTTCGCTCGTGTTGCAGCGTTTGCTCCGTCGTTTTGAGCGGGAGGATGTTTTCGCAGCAGACGAGGATGGCGGCCGTGCGGCCATCGACGATCACGGGCCCCAGTCGGAGCGAGAAGTAGCTGACGCTGCCATCGGGACGTCGCACGGTCGTCTCGGTAGTCTGCTCCCGACCCGTCGTAAACACCTCCTCGATCAACCGATAGAGTCGCTCGGTTGACTCCGGCATGGTGAAGTCGAGCATGCTGCGGCCGATGACCTGCTCGGGCGACCAGCCTTCGTCAACGCGGTTGCAGAAGCGGATCGTGCCGGTGCGATCGACGACGGCGATGTAATTGCTCGAGACGCGGCAGACCGCCTGCCAGAGCGCGTCGGTGTCGATCCGGGAGACATCCGCGGGATCGACACCCTGTTCAGGGACCACCGCCGCTGTCTGCTCGGCCTTGGGACGCTTGGTGTGTGGCATCGGATTGGCTCTCAGATGTCGGCGGGAATGTCAGCGTTTTGGCCGCGGGATCCGTCCCGTGAAAGAACCGCCCTTGGCGGCCCGTCCCCGACCGCGTGGCCCGCCCTTGCCCGGCTTGGTTTTTCCGTCGCGGAGGCCGGCGATCTGGTCACGGAGCCGTGCGGCCCGTTCGAAATCGAGCTCAGCCGCCGCCTGCATCATCTCCGCCTCGAGCTGCTCGAGCAACTCGGCCGCATGCCGCTGGGATTCCTCCCCCTGCCCCACCACCTCGAAGGCCACAGCCCGCGAGGCGGCCTCGGCCTCGATGCCGGCCCTGATCTCCTTGCGGATGGTGGTGGGAGTGATGCCGTGGGCCGCGTTGTAGGCCTCCTGTAGGGCCCGGCGGCGGACCGTCTCATCGACTGCCTGCCGCATCGATTCGGTGACGGTGTCGGCGTAGAGGATCACCCTGGCATCGACGTTGCGGGCCGACCGGCCGATGGTCTGCATCAGCGAGGTCTCGCTGCGTAGAAACCCCTCTTTGTCGGCGTCGAGGATGGCGACGAGCGCCACCTCCGGCAGGTCGAGCCCCTCGCGGAGCAGGTTCACGCCCACGAGCACGTCAAAAGTACCCTCCCGCAGCGACTGCAGCAGTTCCACCCGCTCGAAGGCGTCGAGTTCGCTGTGGAGCCATCGGCAGCGGACCTTCCGCTCCTGGAAGTAGGCCGACAGGTCCTCGGCGAGCTTCTTGGTCAGTGCCGTGACCAAGACACGGTTCCCTGCCGCCACCGTCTTCTCGATCTCACCGAGGAGATGCGTCACCTGCTGCTTGGCCGTCACGATCTCGATCAGCGGATCGAGCAGGCCGGTGGGGCGGATCACCTGCTCCACCACCTCGCCGCCGGTGCGGTCGAGTTCCCATGGTGCGGGCGTGGCCGACACGTAGACGGTCTGGTCGAGCTTCTTTTCCCACTCGTCGAACATCAGCGGACGGTTGTCGAGCGCGCAGGGGAGCCGAAAGCCGTGGTCTACGAGCGTCAGCTTCCGGCTGCGATCCCCGGCGTACATGCCGCGGACCTGCGGCACGGTGACGTGGGATTCGTCAACGAAGAAGAGAAATTCCTTGGGGAAGTAGTTGAACAGCGTTTCGGGCGTGCTGCCGGGGGCCCGCCCGCTCAGCGGCCGCGAGTAGTTTTCGATTCCGGGACAGAATCCTGCCTCCATCATCATCTCGATGTCGAACCGTGTCCTGGCCGAGAGCCGCTGCGCTTCGAGCAGTTTGCCCTGTGACTTGAGTTCCTCGAGTCTGGCCTCCAACTCCCGCTTGATCTCCCCGACCGCCGCACGGATGCGGTCTTCCGGCATCACGAAGTGGCGGGCCGGATAGAAGTAGGTTTCGTCCTTCTTCGCCGCCACCTCGCCACTGGTGGGGTGCGTGATCGCAATCGACTCGATGCAGTCGCCCCAGAATTCGACGCGGGTGGCGAGTTCGTCGTAGGGGGGCCAGATGTCGACCGTGTCGCCCCGCACCCGGAATTTCCCGCGTTCGAACGCCACGTCATTCCGCTCGTACTGGATCGATATGAGCTTGTTGAGCAGGCTGTCGCGCGACAGCGTCATGCCACTGGCCAGCCGGACGACCATCGCCCGGTAGTCGTCGGGCGAGCCGAGGCCGTAGATGCACGACACGCTGGCTACCACGATCACATCCCGGCGGCTTACCAAGGCGCTCGTCGCCGCCAGCCGGAGGCGGTCGATCTCCTTGTTGATCGCGGCATCCTTCTCGATGAAGATGTCGCGTTGCGGAATGTAGGCCTCGGGCTGGTAGTAGTCGTAGTAGCTGACGAAGTAGTGGACGGCGTTGTGCGGGAAGAAGTCGCGAAACTCGGCGTAGAGCTGGGCGGCCAGCGTCTTGTTGTGGGAGAGCACGAGCGTCGGCCGGCCGACTTTGGCGATCACGTTGGCCATCGTGAACGTCTTGCCTGAGCCGGTCACGCCCATCAACACCTGCGATTTCCGCCCCTCCTCGATGCCGCGGACCAGCGCGTCGATGGCCGCCGGCTGGTCGCCCGCTGGCTGATAGGGTGCGACGAGTTCAAACACACCGGGCGTGAGTGTCATGGGGTCTGCGTCAGGGTTGATGGGACACTCATGATCGCTCTTTATGGCTGGTGTGGGACGGTCTTCGCCACGGGGATCGGCCGCAGGTAGGGCCGCATCGCGGCGAGCGTGACCTGTCCGATGCCGGGCACGTCGAGCAGCCCGTCGAGCGAGGTGAACGGACCGTGCTCCCGGCGGTGGTCGATGATTCTACGGGCGGTGGTGACCCCCAGTCCCGGGAGTTGCGCGAGTTCAGTTTCATCGGCCGTGTTGATGTTGACCGTGAAACCGTTGTCGGACACCGGCGGTGCGTCGTGATGGACCAGACGGCCAGCCAGTCCGCCGGCGGCGACGAACCAGGCCACGCCGACGCCCAGGCTGCCGGCGACAAGAAAGGCGATCAACGGCTGTGATCGCGAAGGCACGACCGCGGCGGGTGTGTCGGGTGGTTCCATGGGGAGTGAGGGTCGAGGAGCCATCGATTCATGGTAGCGGCATTTGAGCCGGTCCACTGTAAGATAGTCGGCCGCCCCGCAGGAGGAGCCATGTCGATCCAGCAGCGTGACTTTCGCCAATCGGAATGGAATGACTATCTCGCCGGCCATGTGGCGGCGCGGGCCGTCGAGTGGTTTGCCGAGGATCTTGGCCACGAGTGCGACTGGACGAGCGTGGGGTTGATCGACCGCGCGGCCCGCAGCGAGTTGGCCGTCGTGGCACGCAGGCCCGGGGTGATCGCGGGGCTGACGGCCGCAGGGATCGTGGCCGGCGTGGCCGATGCCGGACTCGAGTGGCGGCCGCTCGTGGCCGATGCCGCCGTCGTCGAGGCCGGTGCCCGGGTGGCCGTGCTCGCGGGGGCTACCCGCAGCGTGCTCGCGGCCGAAAGGGTGGTGCTCAACCTTCTCGGCAGGATGTCGGGCGTGGCCACCGCCACCCGCCGACTCGTAGACGCCGTGGCCGGCACCCGCTGCCGCGTCTACGACACGCGAAAAACGGTGCCGGGCTGGCGTCTGCTCGACAAATACGCGGTTCGCATGGGGGGAGGCTGGAACCACCGCATGGGGCTCTACGACGCGATCCTCATCAAAGACAACCACCTGGCTGCCCTGGCCGCCGCGGGCATTTCGCCGGCTGCCGCGGTGAAGCGGGCACGATCCTTCCTGGCAGAGACCTTTCCGCCATCGCGAGCCGAGACCATGGTGGTGGAGATCGAGATCGACGCGGTGGAAACGCTCGCGTCTGTGCTGGAGGCAGGCCCCGACATCGTCCTGCTCGACAACATGACCCCGCCGCAACTGGCTGCCTGCGTGGCAGCGCGGGATGCGATCCGGCCGGGCGTGGTGCTCGAGGCATCGGGCGGCATCCGGCTCGATACGGTGGCGGAGATCGCCCTAACCGGCGTCGATCGGGTCAGCACAGGTTGGCCGACCCACGACGCGCCGTGGCTCGACGTCGCCCTCGACTGGGCGTCATGAAGCGGCTGCCTTCCGGCAAGATGCCGATGTTTTTCGAGAAGGTTTTTCGAGAAGTCAGACTACGCCGAGCAGGCGATTTCGCTTGGTGCGGCGCTCAGCGCGGAGGCGGGCGCGACGCTTGGTCTCGCTGGGCTTCTCGAAGAACTCCCGACGCCGCATCTCTTTTTTGATGCCGCTGCGTTCGACCAATTTACGGAAGCGGCGAACCGCCTCCTGAATGCTTTCGCGTTCGCGAACCGTCAGTTTGACCATGCGTGTTCCGGATCGTCGTGGACAGGGTGAAGGAATGGCCGCGGACAGATCCGCGGGGCCCAGAAGTATAAAAATAGTCCGCTGCGGCGTCCATCCGGCCTCGGTGAGATCGCGGATTTGCAGGGAAAGTCGCGGTTTCAGGGTTTGTCGGCCGCCGCCAAACCGGGCACAATCGGCCTCGTCGAGAGCCATAGTACGGCAGTCCGATGGAGCCACAGCACGCATGGAAGTCAGCGGTCCCAGCACGATCATCAACACCCTATCCATCTGGGGCAACGCCGATGTGGGCCGCGAACTGATCGTGGCGATCGTGGCGATGATGTTCTTCTTTTTTTCGGCGCCTCGCGGTCGGCGGTGGCTGTCGTGGGGGCCGGCCACCCTGCTCTTTCTTGCCCCCCTGCCACTGGCCGTGGCGTGGCTTTTTCCTGATTCCCCCGACGCTCCCCGGACGGCGGCGTTCGGAATTCGCTTCTTCCTCATGGCGTCGCTCCTGCAGTCGGTGCTGCTCATCATCGCGGTGTCTGGATGGGAGCGAATCAGTCGGCCCATACCGAAGATCTTCCTCGACGTGCTCCGGCTGCTCACGATCGCGGCCGCTCTGGTCGCGATCCTCTTCGAAGCGGGCGTGCGGGCCGAGAACCTGTTCACGGGGTCGGCGGTTCTGACAGCGGTGCTCGGCTTCGCCCTCAAGGACACGCTCGGCAACGTTTTTGCCGGGCTGGCGATCCATGCCGAACACCCTTTCGAATTGGGAGATTGGATCCAGTACGACAGCAATCCTGCCCACATCGGCAAGGTCGTGGAGATCAACTGGCGGGCCACGAAAGTGATCACGCTCGACGAGGCCTATGTGATCATCCCCAACGGCCAGCTCGCACAGGCGTCGATCCGCAATTTCACCAAGCCCGAGCCATGGTCGCGTCGATCGCTGTTCGTGGTCGCACCCTACGATGTCTCGCCCCAGCGGGTGCAGCAGACGATCCTCGACGCCGTTCGCGGCAGCTTCGGCGTGCTCGAGCATCCGGCTCCCTCGGTCGTCACCAACGACTTCAAGGAGCGGGGCGTCGAATACTGGGTGCGGCTGTTCACCACCGACTTCGACAAGCGCGACCGGGTGGACGGCATGGCCCGCGACCGGATTTGGTATGCCCTCGCCCGGCAGGGCATCGAGATTCCGGTGGCCACGCAGCAGATCCGGATCACCCAGCTGCCGTCGCCTGTCATCGAATCGGAGGAGACGGCCGTCGAGCGACGTGTCGTGAGCCTGCAACGGATCGGCATGCTCGGCCCGCTCACGCCGGAGCAGATTGGCCGGCTGGCGGAGGAGAACGTCGAGCGGGTCTATGCCGCCGGCGAACCGGTGATTCGCCAGGGGGCTCCAGGCGACAGCCTGTTCGTGATCATGAACGGCCGCGTCGAGGTCACGGTCGTTCAGGAAGGCATGCCGTCGGTTCGGCTGGCAACTCTGGAAGCGGGCGACTATTTCGGTGAGATGTCGCTCATGACCGGTGCCCCGCGGTCGGCCACGGTCGCCGCCCTCGTCGAGACCCGGCTGCTGGAGGTCGGGAAGGAGTCGTTTCGGAGGATTCTCGCCGCCCAGCCCAACCTCGTGGAACAACTCGGCGCCGCGTTGCAGCTGCGACAGAGCGAGCGGGCCCAAGCCATGGCATCGGTCGACCGGTCCATCCCCGAGTCACAGGACATGTTCCAAAGGATCCGCGAGTTTTTCTCCATGTGAATCTCGCGGCCGTCGGTTATCTTCGACGACCAGCCAGCCGAGACCGGTACCAACGCGATCCAACCCATGCGTATCGAACTGCTGAATTCGAGCACTCCCCCATCAGACCTGCAGTTTCTCGTCTCATTCCTCATCAACGACGAGGTGGCGATCGACGCCGGCGCGATCGGGCTTCTGGCCGACCTGCAGCGGCAGCAGCGGGTGAGGCACGTCTTCATCACCCACGAACATCTCGATCACATCGCGACGCTGCCGATTTTCCTCGAAAACGTCTACGAACCCGGGCCTGACTGTGTGGAGGTGCTGGCGTCGCGGGCCGTGCTCGACTTTCTCCATCAGGACATGTTCAACGGCCGGGTGTGGCCCGATTTCATCGATTTGTCACGGCCCAGTGATGCCTTCGTGAAGACGACCGCGATCGAGCCGCTGCAGCCGGTCACGCGGGCCGGCCTCACCATCACGTCCGTGCCGGTGTCGCACGGCGTGGAGACCATCGGATTGGTCGTCGATGACGGCCGGACTGCGGTGGCTTTTCCGTCTGATACCGGGCCCACCGAATGCTTCTGGCAGCATCTCGCCTCGCTCGAACGTCTCGACGCCGTCTTTCTGGAGGCGAGTTTCCCGCGGTCGCTCGCCGATCTGGCCAGCATCACCGGGCACCTCAGCACCGCCACCTTTGCCAACGAGATCGGGAAGCTGCCGCGGCAGGTCCGCTGGATCGTGGTGCACCGCAAGGCGCGGTATGCGGATGTGATCGCCAGGGAACTCAAGAGTCTGGGGCTGGCCAACGTGGAGTTGGTCCAGCCTGGTCATGCCTACGACTTCTAACGATCGTCAGACCGGGGCTTTCTGACGCGAGACCTTCCGGCGTTCATGCTCGGAAAGCAGGATCTTGCGGAGGCGGATGACGGCCGGCGTCACCTCCACGAGTTCATCTTCCTCGATGTATTCAAGCGACTCTTCCAGCGACATCCGCCGCGGCGGCTTCAAGAGGATGTTGCGGTCGCTGCCGCTGGCACGCATGTTGGTCAGCTTTTTCTCTTTCGTGGGATTGACCACCATGTCGTCACTGCGGGCATTCTCGCCACAGATCATGCCTTCATAGACCTCGTCACCCGGCTCGATGAAGAGATCGGCCCGCTCCTGCAGGCCATCGAGCCCGAATGCCACGGCCTTACCCGGCAGCATCGAGACCAGCACGCCGTTGGCCCGGCCCGACACGTCGCCCTCAAGTTCACGCCAGGCCTCGAAGCGGTGGTGCATGATGGCCGTGCCCTGCGTGGCATTGAGCACCCGGGTGCGGAGACCGATCAGGCCCCGGGCGGGAATGGAGAAGACCGCGTGGGCAAACTCGCCCCGCGAGCCCATGTGCACGAGCTGGCCACGTCGCGAACCGGTGAGTTCCATCACCGGACCGAGTTTGTCGTGCGGCACCTCGACAACGAGGGTCTCGAACGGCTCGAGCGTCTTGTTCTCCTCTTTGCGGAGGATGACGCGGGGCTTGCCGACGGAGAGCTCGTAGCCTTCGCGACGCATCGTCTCGATCAGCACGGAGAGGTGGAGCAGGCCGCGGCCCGAGACGGAGAACTGCTCCGAATTCTCGATCGGATCGACCCGAAGGGCGACGTTGCGTTCCAGTTCCTTGGCGAGCCGGTCGCGGAGATGCCGCGTGGTGAGGAATTTGCCAGACTTGCCCACCAGAGGCGACGTGTTGATTCCAAAGACCATGCTCAGGGTCGGCTCGTCGACCGACAGCCGTGGCAGTGGCCTTGGGTCTTCCGCCGAACAGATGGTGTCGCCGATCTCCACATCTTCGATGCCGCTGACGGCGGCGATGTCGCCGGCGGTCGCTTCCTCGACGTCGACGCGGCCCAGTTTGTCGAACACTTGCACCCCCAGCGCTTTCGCATTCACGAGGCCGTCGCTGGCCGTCGAACGCATGACGGAAGCTCCCTTGGTGAGCTTGCCCGACTCGATCCTGCCGATGGCGATTCGGCCCACGTAGTCGGACCAGCCGAGCGTGGTCACCAGCATCCGAAGGGGAGCGTCCCGATCCACGGCCGGGCCGGGGATCTTCTCGAGGACCATGTCCAGCAGCGCCTCCATCGTTCCCTCCCGCACTGACGGATCGTGCGAGGCGAAGCCGTGGCGGCTGGAGGCATAGACGAACGGGAAGTCGGCGAGTTCATCGTCGGCGCCAAGTTCGAGGAACAGCCCGAGGATCTCGTCGAGCACCTCCAGCGGCCGGGCGTCGGGCCGATCGATCTTGTTGACCACCACGACGGGCCGGAGCCGGCTCTCCAAGGCCTTGCCGAGCACAAAGCGGGTCTGCGGCATCGGGCCCTCGGCCGCATCGACGAGCACCAGCGCACCGTCGGCCATACGCAGCACCCGTTCCACCTCGCCGCCGAAGTCGGCGTGGCCCGGCGTGTCGATGAGGTTGATCTTCACGCCCTTCCATTCGACGGCGATGTTCTTGGCAAGGATCGTGATGCCACGCTCCTTTTCCAGATCGTTGGAGTCGAGAATCCGCTCCCCGGAGAGTTGGCTGGCACGGAACTGTCCGCTTTGCCGCAGCAGGCAGTCGACGAGCGTGGTCTTGCCATGGTCGACGTGGGCGATGATGGCGACATTGCGAATGTCGCTGCGACGGAAGCCGTCGGCGGCGGGCAGGCCATGGGAGGGAGATGCGGGAACGCTGTCAGACGACATGGAGAATCCGGGGCTTGAGGGGCGGGAACGAGCGGGGGGCGGGGAGGCCACGAGGCCTGGAGGCAGCCAACACAGGGGAAACGGGCGATTATTCAGCAACGCCGCAGGATTGCCTAGGGGCGATGCATCAGATGCATCGACTGGCGGGCGTGAGTCGTCCGTCGAGAAGGCCCGCACTGCTGTGGGCAAGCCGGCCGGCGCTTGGGGAAAATGGAGACGAAGGGGATCGAACCCTCAACCCCCGCCTTGCAAAGGCGGTGCTCTCCCAATTGAGCTACGTCCCCG
>JBBAVO010000020.1:0-23458 GCA_040397635.1 Pirellulales bacterium | reverse complement strand
GATGCAGCAGGGGCACGGCCGCCAGCGTTTCATCGGTCCGCGGGACGTAGGTGAGCAGGTGGTGGGCCAGAATGACAAGCGAGGCCACGCCGCGGATCGCGTCGATGAAGGGATACGCGCGGCGGTCGGCGGTCGGCGAGGCGGGCAGCCGTGTCTGGTGGTGTGGCATGCGGGCCGGAGCGTGCGGAAAGGGTGGATTGGCCCTTGTTCTTGCCCCGATCATACTGCCCCAGGAACCACCGGCCTGGAAAAGATCAGCCCGTTCAAAAGCACGGGTCGCGACGACTCCTGCCGACTCCTGGCCGTTCCAGCACTGGCATTTCCGACGCCCGCGAGCCATAGTCGATTCATGCGTCCCACCGCTCTCCCCTCGGCCCGCAGTCTGAAACTCGTCATCGGCATCCTGCTGGTAGCCCAGCCGTTGTTTTCCCTGCCGGTGGCAGCCCAGCCACCAGTCCCAAAGCCGCTGCCCTGGCAGCCCGACTATGCCGCGGCCGTCGCCAAGGCGCAGGCGCAGCACCAGCACATCGTCGTGCTGCTCGCCGCGGCAGATTCCGAGCCCTGTCGCAGGCTAGAAACGGAGGCCCTGACCGCACCTTTGATCCGCGAGGCACTGGCCGACATGGTCTGGGTGCGGGCGGAGAACGATGCGGCGCTCGAAGAACAACTCGGGACGAAAGAACGTCCGACGCTGGCCTTCGTGAATCCGTTCACCAGCGGCGTGCTCCATCGGGTCACGGGTGAAAAGACCGTTGAGCTTCTCGCGCGGGAAATCGTGCATGCGCGGCGGGCGATCGGCCTCGACCTCGCGCCAAGTCTCGTGGAAGTGGCGACGCGGATGTTTTCGTTCGACGGCAAGCAGGCCGAGAAACTGGTCGAGACCGGCGATACCGACGGACTCCTCGCCCTGCTCTCGCCGGCAGCCGCGGACGACTCGCGACAGGCCAACTTTCTCATCGCGAGCGTCAGCCTGCCGGACGGCATGGTGCCGGACGACGTGCGGTTTCTGGCTGGAGTTGACTGTCTCGTCGGCACGGAGACGAGCGACGACCTGCGAGCCGCGTCGCTGGTCGTCGGCCGGCCGCCCGAACTGGTGGAATCGTGCACTGAATACGGCATCCCGGCCTCCGGGCTCGTGCTCGTGCCCGGCGACCGCACGGGCGAACCGATGGTGGCGGTGCGGATCACCGCTCCCGGCTGCCGGCTCGTGACCGATACCATCCGCTTCGAACCGCCCGCACCAGGAACTGCCGTGCAGGTCCGCCACTACGACCTGCGGACGCTGGCAGACGCCGAGGCGGCGAGACTCACCGGCCGCGTGCAGAAGCCCGACGGCTCGCCAGTCGCCGCGGCGATTGTCCGAATCGATGACTGGTGGACCGCTGCCGCCGAGGATGACGGCGTTCCCACACCAGCGGTCGTCCGCACCGATGCCGATGGCCGGTTTCTATTTCCGCAGATTCCGCCGGGCCGGTGGCTCGTGCGGGCGGAGAGTCCCGGCGGCGAACGCGAGCAGTTCGTCGACCTGGAGCCGGGCGAAAACACTCCGTGCGAACTCACGCTCCGGGCCGTCACCACCGTGGGCCTGCGGTGGACGCTCCAGACCCGCGAACTGTCACAGGACCTGATCGGCCGGGGCACGCAGACCGGCGAGGCGTTCTTCAGTGTTGTGAGCAGCCGGATCTCGCTGGCTCGGGGCATGCGGCTCCGCACGGGCGAAGCCTGCGATCTGATGCTGGCCCAGACGCCCGTCGACGACGACAGCCTGCCCGAGCAGACGCGACAGGCCCTCGCCGCCCTGCCGGCCGGCACCCCCGTCTGGTATTTTGTCGACACGTCGTATACGGCCGAGTTCCTGCCGCTCTCCGGCCTGCACCGCGATCCACGACCCTTTGCCGAGATCACCACGGTCTCTGCCGGTGATCCGCTCCCCGAGCAGGAATGGGAGATCATCGGGCCCATCCTCCCCCAGGCCCTGGCAGCCGCGCGGGAGCGCGGCGGCTATTTCGAGCTTGTCCGTGGCGAGCCGGTTCGCTCTGGCGACGTGTTCACGCTGCGATGCACCACGAGCAACTGCTTCGCCAAGCTCGAGGTGACCGACGTGACGATCGTCACGCCGGAATCTCGATGACCGCCTTGATCACGCCGCTGGTTGTCTCGAGCAGCCTCGGAAACTGCTGAATCGTGTCGGCGAACGGCACCCGGTGGGTGATCCACGGCCCCGTGTCGATCGTTCCTGCTTCGATCAGTCCGATGATCCGGGCAAAATCGCGGGAGAGGGCGTTGCGGCTGGCAAGGAGCGAGAGTTCACGGCGATGCATCACCGGTGCGTGCGGAAACACGAGCTCACTCTGCGTAATCCCCACGTAGACGAGCCGCCCGCCGAAACTGCAGAGCTTGAGGCTGTTGGCCATACTCGCGGCGCTGCCGGTCGCATCGACGACGACGTCGCACATTCTGCCATCCGTGAGCCCCGCGATGGCCTGCTCATCGGAAGTATCCCCTTGGGCGACAAGCGTGTCGGCCACGCCCATTCTCTCGCGGACAAAAGCCAGCCGGCTCTCGACCATGTCCATCACGATCACTCGCGCTCCCGACAGCTTGGCAAACTCAAGGGCCGAAAGGCCGATCGGCCCGGCGCCGATGATGAGCACGTTCTCCCCAGACTGTGGATCAGCGCGGTCGATCGCATGACAGCCGATGGCGAGCGTCTCGACGAGCGCGTTCTCTGCATGGGAGAGCTTCGGTGAGGAGTGGAGCTTTCGCGCCGGCACCGTGAACAGCGGCCGCAGGCCGCCGTCGCAGTGCACGCCGAGCGTCTGATGGTGTTCGCAGCAGTTGGTCAGCCCACGCTGGCAGGAATAACACTGCTGGCAGTTGATGTAGGGCTCAACGCAGCAGCGGTCCCCCCGCGCGACGTTCGTGACGCCTGGCCCGACGGCTACCACCTCGATCCCCAGCTCGTGCCCAGGAATCCGCGGGTAGCTGAAGAAGGGCATCTTGCCCAGGTAACCGCCGTAGTCGGTGCCGCAGATCCCGACGGCATGCACGCGGACGACCGCCTCACCGGCCTGCGGTGCCCCCGGCTCCGGCGTGTCGATGAACCGAAACTCCTTGGGCTTTTCCAGTAGCAACGCCTGCATCTGTTTCACTCCGTGGTTTCGAGTCCGTAGAACCGTGTGGCTGTGCCACCCCAGATCGCTGCCTGTTCGACCGCTGAGAGTGTGGCACAAACATCCCTGACGATGCCCGCCACTTCGGCGTAGTCGGCGGCGAGCAGGCAGACCGGCCAGTCGCTGCCAAACATGAGTCGCTCGGGACCAAACGCCGACAGAGCGATGTCGAGATAGGCCGCGAAGTCGTTCGGTCGCCACTGCCGCCAGGCCGCCTCGGTCACGAGTCCCGAGAGCTTGCAACAGACATTTTGATGTCGGGCCAGGGCCGCAAGGTCGTGCCGCCATGACTGCCTGTCAACGGGCTTCGTCCACGTCTTGATCTGCGGCTTGGCCAGGTGATCGAGCACGAACGGCTGCTCGGGCAGTGTCGCCACCAGTTCGACAGCCGCCGGCAGCTGCGGGGGATAGAGCAGCAGGTCGTAGGTGAGTCCGAGCGGGGCGAGTTGCCGCAGGCCCGCCACAAACTCATCGCCCAGGAGAAACCGCGGATCGGGCTCGTCCTGCACGACGTGCCGCACGCCCACGAATGCTGGCCGGGACGAAAACTCCCGCAACTCGCCGGCGACCTCCGCGCTCCGCAGATCGACCCAGCCGACGACACCGCGGATCAGCGGATGGTGTTCGGCCAGGTCGAGCAGCCAGCGGGTCTCTTCGAGCGTCTGCCGGGCCTGCACGGCGACCGTGCCGCCGATCCCCGCCGCCGCGGCGTCAGGCCCGAGATCGCCAGGCAGATAATCCCGCGCCAGCCGCTCCATGCCGGCCCCGATCCACGGATACTCCGCGGCCGAGTAGCTCCAGAAGTGCTGGTGGGAGTCGATGTTCATGGGGCTCGTGAAGAAGGTGAAAAAGGTGCCAGCCACCAAATCTACTTTCAGCGTGGCGACAAGATTTCATCTTGTCGGGCTTCGACCTGTGATTCGGCACGTTGAAAACTCACCGCCACAAGAAGAACCTCGCGGGCATAACGTTAGTTGTTTTCGGGGAGGCCTTCGGTGTGGCCGATGTTGTGTACCGGTGCGAAGACTGCCTGCACCTCGGCGAGCACGTCCGCGTCGAGCGGCTCGGCGGCCCACGTTGCCCAGGCGCGGATGTTGCTAGGATTCGCGCTGCCGGCCACTGTCGTGGCGATGTCGGGATTGGCCAGCGCAAACTGCAGCGCGAGCTTCGCGATCGACGTGCCGCGGGCCCGGCAGAGATCCGCCGCCCGGCGGGCCGCCGCCTTCACCTCCTCCGGTTCCTTGAGCCAGGCGGGCAACGGCGCGTCGGTGAGCAGTCGGGCACTGAACGGGCCGGCACTCATGACACCGATCCCCTTCGCCTTGAGAGCGGGAATCGTCTCGTCGGCGAACCGGGTGTTTTGCAGCGTGTACTGGTTGTAGTTGAGCACGCAGTCAACGCTCGTCTGATCGCAGATGAACGGGAAAATCTTCTGGGGATAGCCGCTGAAGCCGATGCACCGCACCTTGCCCGCCTGCTGGATCTTCCGCAGGGCAGGGAGCGTTTCATCGACGATTTGCTGCATTGGCACAAACTCGATGTCGTGGCAGAGGATGATGTCGAGGTGGTCGGTGCCCAGCCTGTGCAGCGACACGTCCACGCTCTCCGCCACCCGCTTGGCCGAGAAGTCGAAGTGGGGAAGGTCATAGCGACCGAGCTTCGTGCAGAGGAGGTAGTTGTTCCGTGGCACGTTTCGCAGCGCCACGCCGAGCAGCACCTCGCTCATGCCCCGGCCATAGAAGGGGCTCGTGTCGATCAGGTTCATGCCGCAGTCGAGCGCCGTCCGCACGCTCTCCAGGGCTTCATCGATCGTGATCGAGCGGAATTCCTGCCCCAGCGACGAGGCACCGAAGGCGAGGATCGGCACGTCGATGCCGGTGGTGCCAAGCGGGCGTGTCTTCATGCGTTCACCTGTACGGTGTCGGGAGGTTTCAGATCGTTTTCAGGAAAAGGTTCGGCAGCCGACCGACAGCAGAAGATTGGCCCAGGGCTGCGTGTCGGCGGTCTGGATCGTGAGCACATGGTCGGCCGAGGCCACTGCCTCATAAAAATCCCACTTCACGATCGGCTCGAGCCTGCAGCCACTCTTCGCGGCGGCAAGGATCCGGCGATACTCATTCCACACCGGCGGATCACCGGGCGTGGCCGCGGCGTAGGAATCGGTGCGATCGACACCCATCGTGTGCACCTCGTCGATCTGCACCGTGCCGAGGATCGCCTCAAACACCTGCGCGACCGTGGGCACTCCAGGCATGAGTTGGAGCGAGACGAGTTCCGCCCGTGGCCCCCGCTTGTTGGACGCCGGGTAGTTGCCGTCGGCGATCAGCACCTTCGAGTGGTGCCCCGACTGGGCGAGAATCCGGAGGATGTCGGGGTGGAGCAGAGGGGTGTTCAGCATGGTTTCGTTTCCAGTCGCGGGGCGGGACGGCGTTCAGACGGAAGGGGTGTGAGGACGGAGGCTCAGGATCGTCTGCCGGGCCGCGTCGAGAGCCGAGGGCAACGGAAACACCTCCGCCGACAGGAAGCCTTCGTAGCCCATTCCGCGAAGCGCGGCAACGACCACCGCGGCATCGGTGTGGCCCAGCCCCATCGCCTGCCGATTGGAGTCAGCCCAGTGCACGTGCCCCACCCGGCGGCCGGCGGCAGCCAGAGCGGCGGCCACATCCACCTCCTCGATGTTCATGTGAAAGAGGTCGCAGAGGAGTTGCACATGCGAAAGCCCTCGCGACTCAAGCCATGCGACGGCATCTCCCTGCCGGTTCAAGAGGTTCGTCTCGTAGCGGTTCAAAGGCTCGTAGAGCAGCACCTGCCCATGCGCGGCGGCTCTGGCCCCGAGGTCGCCGAGGGCCGCGGCAAGATGCTCAAAGGCCGTCTCCCGCGAGACGTCCCCCTCCCACCGCCCCTGCATCGAGCCGATGATCGCCGGGGCACCGAAACGACCAGCCGCGTCGATGATCCCCGCGATGAACTCCCTCGCCTGAGCCCGCACGGTGGCATCAGCATGGCAGAGGTGGAGTTTTTGCTTGACCCAGCCGGCGCCCGTGCCAACCGCAGCGACACTGAGGCCATACTCGGCGAGCAGCCGTGAGAGCTCGGCCGCAGGAAACGACTCGGCCGACTCGGGGAAAATCTCGACGGCGTCGAAGCCGAGCTCGGCCGCCGTACGGCAGGCAGCCGCGAGCCCGCCATCGGCGGCGGTCGCGTGGAACACGAAGGGCCCCTGCCGCGCCTCGGGCACCAGACAGATCGTGATCGCGGTTTTCACGGGGTCATGCCTGAATGGAAAAAGAAGAAAGGAGACGCGACCGCAGGAGTTCGACGCGTGGCCACGAGTTTTTAACTTGTGGAATCGATGCCGAGGACACGGACAAGTTAAAAACTTGCCGCCACGGAGGGAGAGGGAACACGGACAAGTTACAAACTTGCCGCCACGACCTAGAAATGAGATGTGTCCTTTTCTTGCAGGAAGAGCGGCCTGAGATGGCGGTCAAACAGATTCTCGGTCACCTGGCGGGCCACGATCTCGCGATTGGCATCGAGCAGGTCGGTGTAGCGAGTCCCCTGTTTCGCGGCCACCTTGAACGATACGTGCAAGAGCTGGCGGATGTTGGCATTGAACTGGGGGTTCGTCGGCACGTGCCGGATCGCGGCCGCGAGCCACGGCCCACTCCAGCCGTTGACCTCGGCAGCCGTCGGCAGTTTGGTGCGGTCGATGTCGATCACCGTCGCATACGGTCCGCAGAGTTCATCGACGTGGTCGAGGGCGTAGGCGTAGATCTCTCTGGTGAGCGAAAGTCCGTCGCCGCCCGACTCGGCCAGGCCGATCAGTTCCTCAAGCCACGTCGTCCCGGCCGTCTTCAGATGCACGCCCGCGCCCGTTGCCGCCAGCACCCGCCGGATCGTCGGATAGAGCGAGAACTTGTCGCTGCCTGAGTGCACCGAGAGCTTGAGATTCCGAGGCAGTCCGTACTGTTTTGCCGCGAAGGCGAGCACCGCGATGTCATCGGCAAACTCCCGCTCGAACTGCGGGACGTCACCCACGTAGTCGACCCCCTTGTTGAATCGGCCTGTGAATTTTGGCGCGATCGTTTCGAGCGGCACGCCGGCGTCGGCCAGCAGGGCGAGAATCACGAGCAGCTGCGGCGGCGTCTGCGGGAGATCGGTCTCGTCCATGCTCACTTCGGTGACGAACGGCCGTTCGCAACGCTTCGCCTGAATGTGACGGTAGATCTCGCCCGCCTCCCGACACGCGAGCAGATACTGCCGCGCGATCGCTCCGAGGCCTGTCGCGTCGAGCTGGATCGGCTCCTGGCAGCCGGGAATCGTGATTCTGCCCACCAGTTCACTGTGCCGCGCCACGAAGGCCGCCACTTCGGTCTCGCTGGCCGGCTTGCCGATGCTGTCGGCAACATCGATCGTGAAGAAGTCGCTCGAATCGAGGAAGCGGTCCACTGTGTCCAGCCGGATGTGGTCGGCATCGACGAACCACGGATGGGACCAGTGGCGTGCCGCCACGGCAGCGAGAGCCGCAGCCCGCACGCTCCCCGGCTCGCTGCCGATGAACGAGTGCTCCCGGTTCGACTTGTTCCAGACGGGCGCGACGACCACCCCCTCCGCAGCGAGCCTCTCAAACGCAGCGAGCTGCGCCTCGGCCTGATGGGCGAAACGGTCACCGACGCCAAAAGAAAAGCGGGGGAGCGACATGAAAACTCCGGCTGCAGGAATCAGACCTGGGAAACTTCCGCACTGTCGCTTTTCTCCACACGGCGGGCAATGATGATTCTTGACCGCAGGATGGCTATTCTTGACCTCATGACAGGCCAGACGCAACGCAACGCAGACCCCAAGAAACCCTCACGCCGGCGGCTGCCGGAATTCGTGTCGCGACAGGTGGTGGCGGCCCGCCGCTGGTTTTTGAACCTCCGGCCGGTGGGCCGCACCAGCCGTCCGCCCGACCTGGCGGTCGTCTGCGGTGGCTGCGAGCGGGTCCGCGGCGACTATTTTCTAGAGCGGCACGATTTCCCCTACCTCTGCATCGAGTTCGTCATCGCCGGCCGCGGCACCCTCACGCTCGAGGACCGCGACCACGACCTCGTGCCGGGGAGTATTTTTTCCTACGGCCCCGGCATCCCGCATGCCATCCGCACCGACCCGCGGCACAGGCTGCGGAAGTATTACGTCGATTTCGTCGGCACCGCCGCCGCCGCCCGTATGCAGGCGGCCAGGATCACCCCGGGCAGCATGCTCCGCGTGCCACAGCCCCAGGAGATCGGCGAAATCTTTGACCTCCTCCAGCAGTGCGGCTTGGCACATTCCTCCCACGCGTCCGCCCTCTGCGGCCAACTGCTCGGAGTGCTGCTCACGAAGATCGCCGAACGTGGCCTGCGGGCCGATGCTGTCGATCCGAGGGCGTTCGACACCTACCAGCGATTCCGGGCGTTTCTCTCCGCCGAGTGCCCTCGGCTTTGGAGCGTCGCCGAGGCCGCCCGTCTTTTTCAGATCTCACCGGCGTATGCCTGCCGCCTCTTTCGGCGGTTCGATGCGACGAGTCCTTATCAACACCTGCTGCGGGAGCGGATGAACCTCGCCGCCGACCTTCTGTCTCGCCGGGAGACCGGGGGCGAGCGGCTGCTTGTCAAACAGGTGGCGGCGCACCTCGGATTTGCTGACCCGTATCAATTTTCGCGGGCGTTCAAGCGGGTGTTCGGCATCAGCCCGGCCCGGTTTCAGCGGGAGACCACCGGGTAGCGGGCCACCCGTGGCGGCGAGTTGCAAACTTGCCGTGTCTTCCAGTGCGGATTCAACACGTTGAAAACGTGTGGCTACGGGGTCAGACGTCGAGGTGCTTGACGTCGAGGGCGTGACGTTCGATGAAGTCGCGGCGCGGTTCCACCTTCTCGCCCATCAACACGCGAAAGAGGTCGTCGGCCGCGGCGGCATCGTTCATGGTCACCCGCAAGAGCGTGCGATTGGCAGGGTCGAGCGTCGTGTCCCGAAGCTCCTCGGCATTCATCTCACCGAGACCCTTGAACCGCGTGATCGAGAGGCCCTTTTCGCCCGCCCGACGAACCGCCGCGAGCAGGCTCCGCAGGTCCTCGAGGCCGATCTCGCTGTCGCCTCGGCGGAGCGTATACCGCGAATCCTCGGAGCCGGTGCGGTCCTGAGGCAGGAGCGCCTCGGTGCCGAACTGCATCGCCTCAAGCTCTTTGAGGCCCGCGTTGATGCTCCGCACCTCGTGCAGGTCCACCACCACGAGTTGGTCGTCGCCGGTGTCGGCCGCTGTGCCGGGGGTGGCGTCTGTGAGTTCCTCTTCCGGCCGACCGACAGCCAACTCTCCACCCGCGGCCTTCTCTTTCGTCTTCACAAAGGCTTCCAGCTGATCGCGGCTGGTGAACCAGTGCTCTTCGAGGCCATAGTAGACGTGGTACATCGGCAGCTTACCGCTGGCCGCATCCCGCCGGGCGATGTGATCCCGGAGGCTGATGCCGCGCTTCTCAAGCGCCACGAGTGCATCCTCGAGCCCTGAGAGCGTCCGGCAGAGCTTCTGCATCTCGTCGCCGGCGATCTCCCGGCCGTCTCCCGGCAGGAACACGCCCTCGCCGAGACCTTGATCGAGCAACTGCGTCTTCATCTCCTCCTCGGTCTGCACGTAATACGTCTGCTTCTTCGTGCGCACGCGAAACAGCGGGGGCTGGGCGACGTAGACGTGGCCGGCGGCCACGAGCTGATACATCTGGCGGTAGAAGAATGTCAGCAGCAGCGTGCGGATGTGGGAGCCGTCCACGTCGGCGTCAGTCATGATCACGACCTTGTCATACCGGCGTTTGCCGAGGTCTGCGTCGACTCCAATACCGGCACCGATCGCCGAGATCATGCTCCGCACCTCCTCGTTGGCGAGCACCTTGTCGTCGCGGCTTTTGTAGGCGTTGATGATCTTGCCGCGGAGCGGCAGGATCGCCTGATATTCCCGGCGCCGGCCACCCTCGGCCGAGCCGCCGGCCGAATCACCCTCCACGAGGTAGATCTCGCACTTCTCCACGTCGCGACTGGTGCAGTCGCGGAGTTTGCCGGGCAGACCGCCGCCCGAGAGAGCGCCTTTGCGCTCCCGAAGCAGGGCCTTCGCCTTGAGCGCCGCCGTCCGCGCCTCAGCTGCGAGCACCCCCTTCTGCACGATCGCCTTGGCGCTCTTGGGATTTTCCTCGAGGTACTTCGAGAGAAAGTCGCCAACGGCCGAATTGATGATCCCTTCCACCTCGCCGTTGCCAAGCTTCGTCTTGGTCTGTCCTTCGAACTGCGGATGCGGCACCCGCACGCTGATCACCGTCGTGAGACCCTCGCGGACGTCGTCGCCGGTGGGCACGAGATCCTTATAGATGCCGGTCTTCTTGCCGTAGGCGTTGAGCGTGCGGGTGAGCGCCGAGCGGAAGCCGGAGACGTGCGTGCCCCCTTCGGTGGTCGTGATGTTATTGACGTAGCTGTGGACGTTCTCGGTGTATTCAGTCGTGTATTGCAGCGCGATGTCCCACGACACGCCCTCGGCCTCGCCCCGGATCGAGATCACGTCGGAATGAACCGGGTCGCTCGAACGGTTCAGCCACTCGATGAATTCGATCACGCCCCGCTCGTAGTAATACTCTTCCTTTTGGCCGCTGGCCGCGTCTGTGAAGGTAATCCGCACCCCCGAATTCAAAAACGCCAGTTCCTGCAGGCGGCGGGCGAGCACGTCCCAGGAAAACTTGGTCTGCGGGAAGATCTGCGGATCGGGCTTGAAGGTCGTCTTCGTACCAGTGCGGGATGTCGTGCCCATCTTCCGCACGGGGCCCGTCGGCTCGCCGCGCTGGTATTCCTGCTGCCAGACATGCCCTTCGCGGGAGACCTCGACCTCGCACCATTCGGAAAGAAAGTTGACCACGGTGACACCGACGCCATGGAGGCCACCGGAGGTCTGGTAGGCACCCTTCTCGAACTTGCCGCCGAACTTCAGCACCGTCATCACCCCCTCGAGCGTGGAGACGTCGCGGTCCATCTCTTCGGAGAGTTGCGGATGCCGGTCGGTCGGGATGCCGCGGCCGTCGTCCTCGACGGTCACACTGCCATCGACGTTGACCGTGACGCTGACGTGCTTCGCAAAGCCCGCCATGCACTCGTCGATCGAGTTGTCCACCACTTCGTAGACGAGATGATGCAGACCGCGGGCGGTGTTGTCGCCGATGTACATGCCGAAACGTTCGCGGACATGCTCCCGGTCGGAAAGGTGCTTCAGGTCTGCGGACGTGTACTCAGTCTGCTGTGATTCGTCAGCCATCGCGAAAGTCTCCCCGAATGAATTCAACCTCGAAAACAAGCACCAACGACAGGACACGCACCAACGACAGACTCACCTCAGATGAGTCCTCTGGAACTACCGGTCGGCATCGTCCCGACCTGCATCGATCATGACCCGGCAGCGGATGTCGGTGATACCCTCGGCCGGAACCAGTTCACCCAGCCGGGCCAGTACCTCCCGTTTGTGAAAGCCCATCTCCTGCACAAGTGCCGAGTGGCTCACGAACACATCGAGCACACCTCGGCGGACGAGCCCGGCCTGCGAACTCCCCCGCAACACCGCCGGTGCGACCTGCTGCCAGGCCGCTGTCAGCCCGTCGACACCACGCTCTTGGTCGTAGCCTGTCCGCGCCAACAGCCGCGACATGACACTGCCGATCGCGCGGGGTCCAGAGGCGGCGGACGGTTTCTTGTTGGGCTGCATGTTGAAGGCGTGAAGGGCGTCGATCGTCTCGGTAGGATTCGTGAATCGTGCGGCGTTTTGCCCTCCTCCGCTGGAACTCGATCGGAGGAAGCCGGTCAAAAGTCGGTCAGAGACACACCCTAATCGGCCGCCAGCGGCATGATCACGTAGCCGTAGCCATCGTCCGTGCGACAGACACAGGCACTTTGGGCATCGGTGAGTTCCACGGTCACCGTGGCAGCGCCGTCGAGTACTCGGAGAAATTCGCTCATAAACCGCGGATCGAGCTTAATTTTCACCGCCTGGCCGGCGTGTTCAATCGGCAGTTCAATCCGGCTTTCGCCACTTTCGGCAGAGCGGCCCGAGAGCACGAGTTGCCCAGGATCGAACGCGAAATCGACCCCCTTTGACTGCTCACTGGTGACGATTGCCGCCTGGCGGACCGCCACAAGGAGTGGACCTGCCACGATGTTGACCTTCGCCGCGTCCGGTCGGTCAGGAAACACATCCCGCCAGCGGGGAAAACGTCCCTCGACAAGCCGTGCCGAGATCGTGGTCGGCCCAGTCTTCACAAGAATCTCGCTGGTCCGCACCGCCACCTGCACCGGCATGCTGGCATCCCCCAGACACCGCTCGATGAGTTGCATGGCCCGGGCTGGCACGATCGGCTGCGCCTCAGCTGGCACGCCGTCCTTGACCGCGGCCGGTCCCTCCATTTTGGCCAGCCGTCGCCCATCAGTTCCGACGGCGATCACGCTCGCAGCAGATCCCTGAGCCGCCAGTTCGAGGAGCACTCCCCCGAGGGCATAGCGACTCGATTCGTTGTCAGTGGAAAAAACCGTTCGTCTGACCAGTTCTCGCACGAGGGGTTGGGAGAGTTCGAAGCAGGCCTCCGATGGGAAGGTGGCGACTGACGGAAACTCCAGCGGATCCTCCGCCGGCAGGCGAAACTCGCTGCGGGTGGCTTTGACAATGGCTGCGGTGCCATCGGATTGAATGTCGAAAACCGTCCCGGGCTGACTCTCTCGAACAATCGCCATCAGTCGGCCGCTCGGCAGCAGCACGGCCCCAGCCGCCCCCACCTCGACACCCTCCAGATCGATCCTGATCCCCACCTCCAGATCGGTTGCGGAGAGGACAGCCGATGTTCCCTGAGCTTCGAGCTTCACGTTGGAGAGCACGGGCTTGGGCGAGCGGGCAGGCACGACTGCCGACGCACTCTGAAGGGCTGCGAGCAGTGGCTCGCGGGTAAGACGAACTTTCATCGAAGAACGGCTGTCCTTTCCAGGGACTGGCACCCGAAAAACCCGTCGTAACGACGGCCGGCGGTTCGGTTATCGGCTCGATATCGAAGACCGTCAGTGTACCCGACGCGGGACCATCTGGCAGGCCCCCGCTGAGGCGGGCATGCCAGTGATCCCAACCCCTGGTGGTTCTCCTTTGATTCTCTCTTTGGTTTAAGAAAATGAGGAGAAATGAAGAAGTTGGCAGAAGGAATAGCGAAACAGGCTTTTCAGCCGATGCGGAAATTGAAAGGATGCTGCCAGTTGGCTCAGAAACGGGTTTTTCTTCGGGAAAATCAGGTTTTATCTGGTTTTTTGAGTCAGTTCTTCTCTGTGCACAACCTGGTAGTTCCTTGTTGTTTCTCTGTGCAGGGACGGTTCCCTTGGTATCTGAAACGGGTGGTCTTGCTGTTGGTCGGCTGGGGTCTGACCGCCGGCCCGGCGTCCGGTGTCTGCCAGCGATGTGTCTTCGAAAATGTCGGCTCGCGTTGGGCGGTTCTCCCACCCCTCAACCAACAGCATGCCAACAGCGTGCCAGCACTCCCGGAGGGGCGAGCCTCCCTGTGGATCCTGCGTGGATCCGGATGGTCCATGCTGGCCCAGGCTGGCTCGTGAAGTCTGGTGTCGCGTTTTTTAGCCAACCCTTTTTTCGCGCAGACAATCCCGGTAGCCTGTGAAATAGATACTGGTTGATCGAGCGAATGAGCGTTTGATACCCCGCTTCGTTTTCATCTGCGTCGGCATGGAGGCCGCGTTCCCCCACCGGGACGTTGCCCGTGACTGCAGTCGCCACGCACGAATCGACCCCCGGCTCTCGGCCGTTCCAGGATCAGACCAAGGATCAGGCCAAGGATCAGGCCAAGGATCAGGCCAAGGCCCGGGCGGCACTCTCGCACCGGCTCGTGCACCATGCCCTGGAAGCGGTGGCCGCCGGCATTGGGAATACGGGGATTGCAGCCGGAGACGATCGCGGCAGTCTCTCCGGCTACGTTCCGCTCGTGATCGTAGGGCCGGCCGGCTCGGGGAAGTCACGGTTGCTGGCGGAATGGTTCGTGCAGCACAGCCTGACCGCAGCAGGCAGCCAGACATCTTCAGCCGCGATCATGTGGGACGGCCGTTCCCTCGGTCGTGACCTCACGACGGCCCTGTCACAGAATGCGATCGACCGGCTGCATATGCGGTTTGTCTCGTCACGGCTGATCATGATCGACGGCGTCGAACAGATCACAGCGTGGGACGCCCAGCGAGCGCTCGCCCATCTCTTCGACGCAGCCAGCGTTACCGGCACGGCGTTTGTTGTAACCCTGCGAATCCATCCGATCGCCTGTACGACCCTGGAGCCTTCTCTGGCGTCGCGGCTGTCGGGCGGCCTGGTGGTGTCGATGCCGCCGGTCGGCACGACCCGGTACGAGGGCACGGGCGACGCCTTTGCCGGCCGCCGGGAGGTCTCGCTCCGGCGGGTGATCAACGCAGCGGCCAGGCATCAGGGACTGACGGCCGCCGACCTGGTCGGCCCCTCCCGTTGCCGGCAGGTCTCTCAGGCCCGCGGGCTGGCGATGTATCTGGCCAGGCGGCTGACGACGCAGAGCCTGCAGTCGATCGGTGACGCCTTCGGTGGCCGCGATCACACGACCGTCATGCACGGAATCCGTGGCACGGAATTGCGGCGGTCGCTCGATGCAGGACTTGCCGCCGAGATCGACCAGTTGATGTCGGCGCTCCTGGGGCGGTGATCGGCGGCAGATCGTGATACACACTTTTTCGGCGTGCCAAAAGAGGCTGCTAGGCTGTCGGGATGGGCACGTCCGCGTCTCTCTATCTTGATCATGCCGCCACCACACCGCTCCACCCGGAGGTGGCAGCTGCGATCGCCGACGCGCAGGCATTCGCTCAGGCCAATCCGTCGAGCCAGCACTCCCTTGGCCGGGCGGCCCGCAGTCTGCTCGAGGACGCCCGCGATCGGATCATGGCAGCCCTCGGAGGCCGATCGGGACCGGCCCACCGTGACCGGTTGGTCTTTACCTCTGGGGCCAGTGAGGCCAATCACCTGGCCATCCTCGGCATGGCCGCCGCGGCCCCTGCCGCTGGGCACCTCTTCTGGTCACGCCGCGATCATGCCAGCAGCGTCAGCGCGGTGCAGGCCGCCGGCCGCCACGGCTGGACCCTCCACGAGGCGACACTCGACCCGGTGGACGGCACCGCGACCGCCGCGGTGATCGCCGCTGCGGGGGCGGCTCTTGTCAGCGGGCCGCGGATCGCATCACTCACGCTCGTCTGCGGCCAGACTGGGTCGATCGAAGACTCTGGCTTCATCTCGGCACTGCCAACTGCCGTGACCCCACACGGCGTGCTCGTGCACATCGACGCCACGCAGGCAGCCGGGCTCCTGATGCTGGATTTTTCCACTCTCAGGGCAGCCACCCTCGCCCTCGCCCCACATAAGTTCGGCGGCCCGCGGGGCATCGGCGGACTCCTTATCCGCGGCGACGTCGCGATCGAGCCGGTGCAGGCCGGCACCCAGGAACAGGGGCTCAGAGGTGGCACGGAGGCGGTGCCACTGGCGGTGGGATTCGCCCGGGCAATGGAACTTGCGGTCGCGGACCGAGACGAGACCGCCCACCGTGTGGCCGGCCTCCGCGATCGGCTCGAATCGAGGCTGGTGGCCGCCGCCCATCACGCCGGCATCCCGGCAGTGGTGATTGCCGCCCAAGGCAGGCGGTGCCCGCATATCGCCACACTGGCCTTCCCCGGCCTCGACCGGCAGGCACTGGCGATGGCCGCGGACCTCGCCGGCGTCTGCCTGGCGACGGGGACCGCCTGCGCCAGCGGGTCGAGCGAGCCGGCGCCGGCCTTGATGGCGATGGGACTCGAACCGGCGGTGGTCAAAAGCGCGGTGCGGCTGAGCGTCGGGCGGACAACGACGGAGGCGGAGATCGACCAGGCTATCGCAAGGCTCGTGCCACTGCTGGCCGCACGGTTGTAACGTGCCGGTGCCCGGGGCGATGCCACGACAGGTTTTGACGCTGTTACGGCCTGCCGGCCGCCGATACGAGCGCGTCGGGGAGGGTCACGGGTCCGTCGTGTTCTGCCAGAGCCGCTCGGGCATCGTCCGAAAGCTGAGTCAGTCCGGCCAGGGAGAGTTCGCCAGAATGTGTCGCCAACGAACTCGCCACCTCTGTGGAGATTTTGGTCAGTCCATCGAGAAGCAGCGGTCCGTCATGAATCGCCAGGGCGGATGCCACCTCAGGACTGATCGTCTGCAATCCTCCCAGCGAGAGCCAAGGGTCTGCCTTCGCAGCGTCGGCCCCACCGTCTGTCTCGTCATCCGGCGGCCCGGCCAGATTCGCCAGCAGGGCGTCGATATCGGCGACGTCCAATTCCTGGCCGGTGGAGGAGGCGAAGTAGGCGTCGATTTTCTCGAGGATGCCGCCGACGTCGAACTCAGCGTCTTGGTCGAACCGATCGAGTCGTCCGTGCATCGCCAGCGCCCGGGCCGTCGCCGCGTCGACCGTCGGGAGTCCATCCAGTGAGAGCCCTTGAGTGTGACGGGCCAGTTGCAACGCGGCGTCGGGAGTGAGTTGCTTGACGGCATCCAACCCGATCAGGCCCTCCGCACGACTGGCCAGATCAGCCGCCTCCGCGGCTGAAAGCGTCGTCATGCTGGCCGGATCCACGCCGGCCGCTGGCCGCAGCGCACCGCCGGTCGACAGCACAAGGCCCGAAAGCATCAATGCCGAAAGTCGGCGGCACGCCGGCCAAGGGAGTGTGGCGGGCGTCTGGGGCGGGGATATCATGGGAGCCTGGGCTTGTAAACGGCAGACACAACGCAACGCGAGTACCCATTCATGATCGCGCCGATCACCACAATCCGCAAGACGGTCTCAGCCCGGGCAGCCCGCTGGTCGAAGCTTGCTGTCGGGTGCTGCTGTCTGTTGGCGATGACGATCTCTGATGCGGCTGCCCAGCCACCTGCCGCAGCCCCGGGCGAGGCTGACCTGGAAACTGGCGTGCGGGTGGCTCAGTGCCTGCGCGACGCCCAGCGGAAGCGGGAGGCCGGACAGGTTACCGAGGCACTCGCCGACCTGCGGGTGGCCAACACGTTGATCAAGAAGACGCTTGGCGATAACCATCCCGATACGCTACCCGTGCTCGATCTGGCCGGTCTGATCCTCTTGGAGAACGGTCAGTGCGCAGAGGCTCAGAACCCACTGCGGAAAGCGGTCGCCCTGCGCGATGCTCTGACGGCGGAAGGCAGGGAGGTCTCGCCGGTGGAGACTGCCGCCGCGCTTGTGCTGCTGGCCAGGGCGCAGATGGGTGTGGGGACATTCGAGCCGGCCGCAGATCTGCTCACCAAGGCGGTCGAACTCTTTGGCACGTCGGTCGGACCCGGTCATCCGTCGACTGAGGCGGCAGTGGAGCGGTTGGCCGATGTGCACTTTGGGCTTGGCGAGGCCGCCGCCGGTCAGGCGGAACTGGAGCAGTTGTTGGAGCGACGGCAGCAGCAGGCCGGCCAGCCGGCGGAGATCTTGGCGACCGCCACGCTCCTCGCGCGGGCCCAGGCCTGGCAGGGCAATGCGGCAGCCGCGATCGAGCCGCTGGCCACGGCGATCACGACCCATGAACGGGCCCGCGCCGATACACCTGCCGTCGCGAGTGCGTTACGGCAACTGGCTGAACTGCAGGCCGAATGCGGAGACCTCGACGCCGCGGGAGTGTCTCTCGAGCGGGCGCGGTCGACCGATCGGAAGCTCTTGGGTGAAGGCCATGCGGCGGTGTTGATCGACTCGTTGCTGCTGTTGAAGCTTGATGGGATGCGGGGCGACACGGCTGCGGCTCAGGCAGCCTGCGGGCCGATCGTGTCGGCGATCGAGCCGCTCGTTGCCGGTGACGATCCGCAGGCGGCGGCAGCCCTGCGGGCGGCGGCCGAGGTGCATCTCGCGAGTCAGGATCTCGGTCCGGCGGCCGAACTCTTTCGACGGGCCCTGGAACTCGACACCAAATTACTCGGTGCCGATCATCCAGACCGGGCCGCAGACGAGGCTGGCCTCGGGCGTTGTCTGCTGAGCAGTGGCGACACCAAAGCGGCGCTGCCGTTGCTCGACCATGCGCTTGCGGTGTCAAAACGAGTCCGTGGCCCCTTCCATGCCGAAACGCTCGCCCTGCTTGCCGAGGTGGGTGTGTGCGCAGCAAAGGCGGGTGATCTGGCCACGTCGGCGGGCATTCTCAAGACGCTCATCGACCGGGGCGTCGCGCGGCGAAGTGATACCTTCGAGGGAGACCTCTGCGATCTGGTGGAGGGGGTGGCGGGGCTCGAGGAGCGGACGGGGAACGCCGATCGGGCGATGGAAACCCGCTTGAGCCTGATCGGTCTCCGGCAGCAGCAGTTTGGGCAGCAGCATGAGCGGGTCGCCGACGTGATGGTCAGACTGGCCAATGCCCGGCAGGCGGCCGGAAACCATTCCGATGCGGTGACTCTCTACCAGAAGGCGATCGAGATCATGGAGCAGGTGCGGTCGGCGACCGACCCCGAGGTGGCCGCCATTCTGGTGCCGCTGGCAGTCAGCTACCGTGCGGTCGGGGCCAACGAGCAGGCAGAGGAGTCGCTCGCTCGCGGCCTGGCGATCTGGGAGGCGAGTGTCGGTCCCGATCACCCGGTGACGATCGCGACGCTCAAGCCGCTGGCGCTGGTGCAACTGGCGCTGCGGAAGAACGATGCGGCCTTGCCGCTGATGACCCGGCTGCTGGCCGCCTACGACGCTGACCCGGCCACGCCGCCGACCGACACGATCAAGCTTCTCAAAAAGCTCGCCCAGATTCATGAGTCCCGCGGCGAAGCCGAAATCGCCCGCAGCTACCTCGAGCGGGCGGTGGCAGGCGAGGCAGCCATGGGCAAGACGGTCGGCGATGCTGGCGGCGGCGAGGATGTTGCCGTCGATACGTCAAAGCTGAAGAAGATGCTCACAGTCGACGAGGAGTCTGAGACCAACCTCGCCAAGGCACGAGGGGTAGCGGCCAGCCTGCAGGCTGCCGAGAAGCTGCTTCCCAAGGCCGATCCCCGCGGGCCCGCCAAGCCGAGTGCGGCCGTTCCCTCGCGACCTAGCGTGGCAGCGGCAGCATCGCCCCTCCCCGCCGATGCGCGGTCGGCGAGGCTGAAGGACGCCGCTGGAGTCACGGCCTCGGCATGGCAGAAATACCGAGATGGTCAGCGGGAAGAGGCGGTCGAACTGCTCCGCGAATCGATGGCGGCACTGGACGATCCCAAGGCGGGCCTGAGCGGGCCTGAGCGGGCCGAACGGGCGGGGATGCTCATCGCGTTGGCCGACATGCGGCCGCAGACGCTCGATTGGTCCAGCGCCGTCCCGCTCTACAGTCGCGGGCTCGAAATCGCCGCCACAGCACTCGGCGACGGCCATCCGACCACGCTCGTGGCGGCGGTCCGTCTGGCCGACGCTGCCCGTGGGCAGCGAGATCTGCGGCGGGCGTCGGAGATCGATGACCTGGTGGCCGCAAAGGTCGCAACCGCCATAGCGAAGGCGACCAAGCCGCAGATCGCCGCGCTTCGCGAGGCGTTGTGTGGTTCGGCAAATGTCGCCGTCGCTGTGGGGGATCGCGACGCCGCACTCCGCTGCCTTGACACGCTGGTACGCACCGGACCGCTCCTGGACGACCGCAGCCTGCTCCACGCCTTCGAACTGCTGGAGGAGCTGCTGCCGGCGGGAAGTCAGGACGAATCGGCCGCGGCGGTGCGATCCCGCGTCTTGCAGGCGGGAAACCTCGTGAAGGTATCACAGCCGGCCTTGGCTGGCATCGTGATGTATCAGTTGGCGCTGGCCCAGGAGGCGGCAGGGAAGTTCGACGAGGCCGAGAAACTCGTGCAGCGTGCGGTGGATGCCGATCAACGGACGTTTGGGCGGGCCCATCCTCGGGTGTTGTGCTACCTGCTGAAACAGTCAGCGATCCAGGCAAGGCGGGGCGATACTGCCGCCGCGGCGCGGCTGCTGGCAGAGGTGCGTGAGAGTGAGTCTCAGAAAAACTTGGCGGCGGATGCCGATGTTGGTGATCTGTGTCGGCTGGCCGATCTGCACGCGGAACGTCGGGAGTTCGAGCCGGCTGCCAGGTGGCTGGCGGCGGCCCTGGAGGCTGCCGAAAAGAAGAAACCCACAGACCCGCTTTTGATAGCTGGAATCGCCAGGCATTCGGCGACACTCAGTCAGGCGCGTGGCCAGACAAGCCGCATGCAGCAAATCCTGAACGAGTCGGCCGCGCTTGTGCAGCCGGTATGGGGAGCCGGACATGCCGCTGCCGTGGCCGCCCGGCTTCGCGCGGAGCGAGCGGGTCAGGAGCAGGTCCGGGTGGCGGGCAAGTCGGGGGATGGGGTGAAGGGTGGCAGGAACGCTGCCGTTCGTGCCCCGTCGACCGTAGGTTCCGATTTTGCCGCGCTCCTTGCCAAAAAATCGGCCGACACGGCTGGACGGGCCGCCGTCTCACGGACGCAGACAGGCCCGGACCAGACCGCAGGCCCAGCCGCCGTGGGCCAGGATGAAGGTCCCACGTTGGCCCCCGGCACGGCCGTCAGCGCACAGGCCGACAAGGCTCGCCGGGCCCTCGATGCGGCGACGAGGCTCTACGGCGGTGATCCAACAAAGAAGAAAAAGCAGGGCGCCGCCCGCCAGGGGCTGGAGAACATGATGGTCTACCTCGGCAGCCTGGAAACGCTTGCCAATGGGGCCGAGGGGGGTGTTCCCGCCGCCGTCGATCCAGCCGAAACGCGTTCCAGCCCGCCGGCTGCGGAGCGAGTCGACGAGGGGCCACCTTCAGCCGCGGCTCCTGCGGCAACGCCGGTGAAGCGATCCCCGTTCGTTGCCGCCTCGCGAAGCGGGCTTCAGCTGCGGACCGCCGTGGCCCGTCAGCGGACGCTGGGAACCAAAGCGCCGGCAGCGCTGACCGTCGAACAGTTGCTGCTCGCCGCCTGGAGCGCCCATGGCATCGGCAACAGGCAGGAGGCGATCACGTCCTGCGAGGAAGCGCTTGCCCTCGCCGTTCGAGATTCTGGTGAGTCGAGCCGGCGCGTTGCCGACGTGCTCGACCAGTGCGCCACGATCGCCATTTCCCAGGGGGACCTGGTTCGGGGAAGAAAACTGCTCGAGCGGCTCGGCAGCACACGGTGGAAATTGCTCGGCCCTACCGACCCGCAGGTAGCCGATGCGGCGTTTCGTCTGGCGACGTTGTTGGCCGAGTGTGGCGAATACGAGCGGGCGAAGCCGCTTGCCAATCAGGCACTGACAACCATCCGAAAGAATGCTGCAGTCGATCCACAGGGGGCGGCCAGGCCGCTGCTGCTGCTGGCCAGGATCGATCTGGGCCGCGGCGAACCGGGGGCAGCGGCCGTTCATCTCGAGGAGGCCCGCGGCCTCTTGAAAACAGTCGGCGATCTGGACCGCACGCCGTTGCCGGCTGCGGTCGCTGCGTTGGCAGGACGCGTTTCCGCGATCCAGTTGCTCAGTGACTTGGGTGATCTGCAGACCGCTCGGGACGAGTCGGATGACCTGTGTATCGCGATTGGGAGCCGACTGCCGCTGGGGCCTGGGCTCATCAGGGGAATCCTCATCGCTGCGACGCAGGCGCGACGCCTGTCGGGGGATGCCGCAGGAGCGGTCGACATTGCCAATCGATTGGTAAGTCTGGGTCAGGTCTCCTCCCGCTCGTCGGCCGCCGACGATCTGGTGGTGCTGGCCATGGCGCAGCAGGCGGCGGCCAACCCGCAGTGGGAAGCGACGGCCGATCAGGCCGGACAGGATCTGCTGCCGTACGTCAGACAGATGAAGCCGTCCACCACAGACGCCGCCGCCGTGGCGGCGGCCGCCAACCTTGCTGCCCTCTGGTGGGAAGGTGGGCGGGTTGACAAGGCGGCTGAGGCAGTCTCAGCCGCATCTGCCGCTGCCGTCACGCTGCCGCCACGCCATCCGGTCGCTGCCCGCGTGGAATGGCTGGCTGCACGGTCTGCGGTCGCCGAAGGGGACACGTCGCGCGCTGCAGCGGTAATGGGGGGGGCGTCCGTTCGCGGCCACGCAACGCCGCGGCCTCTGCCGAGCAGGCTGCAGAGGCCCTTCCTCTCGCTCGTCAACGATGCCGCCGGTCTGGAGACGGTGCTCAATCATGGCGAGAGGCAGTCGACGAGCCCGGCTAGTGGTCCTGCGAACCGCTGAATTCCAAGGCATTGAATGCCCGTGGATTCCAGTGCAGCGCGAGGGCGGCAGCAGCGTCATACGACAGCCTGTCGACGGCCGGCAGGGAGAGCGTGCCCTGATGATCGGCAAGGCTGCGAGCCACGGCGACCGGCAGGGTAATGACCCTTGGGAGTGCCAGCAGAGAACGGTGATCGGCAAGGGCAGCCGCCGTCTGCGGCGCGAGGCTCACAACACCACCCAACGACAGTGGATGCTTGAGCGTGGCGAGTTCGGCCGCCACGGGGGGTGTCAACTGCACAATGCCGTCAAGCGACAGTGGGCCTGAATGCCTGGCGAGACTCCGAGCGAGCGGCCGGTCGACTGCGTCGAGCTTCGCAAGCGAGAGCCAGTGGGCGTGAGGCGCCAGAGCCATTCCCGCGGCCGGTAACAGGACCACCACGCCGTTCATCACCAGTGGTCCTTGGTGATCCGCCAGCCCGCCAGCGGCCGCCGGGCTGACCGTCGGGAGGCCGTCGAGCCAGAGAATCCCTCTGTGTCCTGCCAGCCCTCGGGCGGACTCGACCGAGAGCGTTGTCACGCCGCAGAGCGACAGGGGGCCGCGGTGCCGTCCCAGCGCTGCCGCTACCGCGGGCTCGAGTGTCGTGAGATGATCGATGGCAAGATCGCCCTCCCACGCCGCAAGGATCGCCGCCGTTTCGGCGTCGATCGCTGGAACATCCACGGAGAGCGGCCCGCTGCGGTGGGCGGCGACGAGCCTGGTCGCCTCGGCCGGTGAGAAGACCCGCGATCGTGCCAGGCCGGCTGCGGCGTCAGGCGTCGGCTGCACGGCAGCCGCGTCGTTCGTCAGGCTGGTGGCCGCGACCAGCAGCCAGCCTGCAGCCCACCGCGGAAACGGCGCTGCGAGCAGCCAATGGTGGGGGCGGGCGGCGGTCATGGCGAGGAAGCAGGTTGAGGGATTCCGGCACCAACGAGCCGGGAGCCAAAGAGAACATGATAGTTCACCGTCGCCGCAAGTCGCCAGCCGCTGCCGCTATTTGCTCAGCCAGAGACGGTTGAGGCTCTGCAGCCAGTCCACCTGCCACTGCC